>JBOHUX010000089.1:0-9318 GCA_050734915.1 Candidatus Dormibacteraceae bacterium | reverse complement strand
GGGGATGAAGGCTACTCGAGGACGTCTCGCCGCCAGGTCAGGAAGCCGCAGACGGCCAAGAAGCCGGCGGCAAAGGTCCCGATCACGATCAGGCAGTGGGTGGCGTCGACCGGAACCACCGGGCCCTGTCCGACCCCCCCGATTCGACCCACCAGCTCATGCGGAAGCTGGTTGAGGTTGGGCCCCAAAAGGTAGGCCGACGCGCCTGCCCACACCTTGTTGTGAGTGACGGTCGCGAGCAGGCTGAGGATGCCGGTAGCGAAGTTGTCGGCCGGGAAGAAGGCCATCGCCGCGCCCAGCCCGAATGCCAGCGAGCGGCCGACCACGCCGGCGGTGACCCCGACCAGGATGCAGGCGCCGATGCTGATCAGGGCCGTCAGCAGCGCCAGCTCGAGGTCGTGCCAGGCGCTCGCCGGGAGCGCCGTGTACCAGGTCGCGCTGTCTCCCCAGGCGAGGATGACGGAGGTGATCGAGATCACGGCCAGGACCATGAAGGCGATCAGCATGGCGACCCCGACCAGCGCGAGGCCGACCAGCTTGGCGCCCAGCAGGTGGAGCCGGCCGAATCCCCGCGAGAGCAGGATCCGGATCGTCCCGGCGCTGTACTCCATCGCCACCAGCCGGGCGGAGATGATCAGGAGGGCGATCCCGGCTCCGGCCTGAAAGGTGCCCAGCAGCGCCTCCAGCACGTGGTAGAAGAAGGCGACGGGCCCCGTCGAGACGACCCCGCCGTGGGTCCTCACCACCGCCGCGGAGAGCTCGGTCCGCATGCTGCCCGTCATGGCCAGAGTCAGCATCAGGATCCCGAATCCGATCGCCCCCACGCCGAGCATGACCAGGTTGGCGCGCTGGCGCCTGATCTTGAGGAGCTCCGCGCGCACGGCGCCCGCGAAGCTCGGGTGGGGGGCTCGCCCGGCGCGGGCGACGGGCTGGATGGAAGCTTGGACGGCGGTGCTCAATTGACTCCTCCCGTAAGGCTCAAGAAGATCTCTTCCAGGCCCTGGTGGCGGGGCGCCAGCGACTCCGGCCAGACGCCGGACCGGGCCAGGAACTGGATCAGGTCGCTGCCGCGGCCGGTGGGCGAGGGGGTGATCAGGACTCCGTCCTCGATCCGCGCCGCCGCACCCCATGCCTGAGCCCGGACCAGGGCCAGCGCCGCCGGCACGTCCCCGACAGTGACCGCGAAATCACCGGTGCCGCCGACCAGGTCGGCGACCGGCGCCACCCGGACCAGCTCGCCCTCCTTGAGGATCGCGACCCGGTCGCAGAGCTGCTGGACCTCGCCCAGAACGTGGCTCGAGATGAAGACGGTCTTGCCCGCCCCCGCCAGGCGCCGGAGCAGGTCCCGCATCTCGACGATGCCGGCCGGATCGAGCCCGTTGGCGGGCTCGTCGAGGACCAGCAGCTCGGGGTCGTGGAGAAGTGCCATGGCTACCCCCAGACGCTGCTTCATGCCCAGCGAGTAGGACTTGACCCGGTCCCGCTGGCGGCCACGCAGGTCGACGATCTCGAGCACTTCCTCGAGCCGCCGGTCCGGCACGCCGCCCAGGACCCCGGCCACGGCGCGGAGGTTGGCCCAGCCGGACATGTAGCCGTAGAGCGCGGGCGCCTCGATCAGCGCGCCCACCCGGGGCAGGACCCGGGCCCCGTGCTGGGCGACGTCCTGGCCGAAGATCTCGACCCGGCCCGCGCTGGGGCGGATCAGCCCCAGGGCCATCCGGATGGTGGTCGTCTTGCCCGCCCCGTTGGGCCCCAGGAACCCGAAGATCTCGCCCCGGCGGACCTCCAGATGCAGGTTCTTGACCGCGGGCCGGGCTCCGTAGCTCTTGTGGAGCTGGTGCGTGACGAGGACGTGCTCGCCGGCGAGGGGGGTGCTCATCTGGCGTCTTGCGGGACCTCCGCTGGATCGGTGACGGTGTTCACATCGCGGATCGTAGCGACGGCATGTGTCAAAAGGATGTCGCCGGCGGGCCGAGCTCGGGACGGAAGCGGTATCCGACTCCCCAGACGGCCTCGATGCAATCCCCCAGCTGGCCCAGCTTGCGCCGCAGGCGCACCATCTGGGTGTCCACGGCCCGGTCCAGACCCTCGTAGTCGCTGCCCCAGATGCGCTCCAGCAGATAGTCGCGGGAGAAGGTCCGCCCTGGGTGGGCCAGGAGCACGGCGAGCAGGGCCATCTCGCGCCGGCTGAGCGCCACCGGAGATCCCGCCAGGCTCGCCCGGTGGCCGGCGACGTCGAGCACCAGTGGACCGAAAGCGACCGGGCCCGAACCGTCGAGCGAGACGGAGGCCTTGTCGAGCGCGACCCGGCGCAGCACGGAGGCGATCCGGGCAGTCAGCTCGACGATGGAGAAGGGCTTGGCGACATAGTCGTCGGCTCCGACCTGGAGACCGGCCACCCGGTCGGCGATGTCACCGCGGGCCGTCAGCATGATGATCGGCATCAGATGCCGGGTCCTGAGCTGGCGGCAGACGGCCAGCCCGTCCAGTTCGGGCAGCATCCAGTCCAGCACCACCAGCTCGGGCAGCATCTCGTCGGCCGCCGCCAGAGCCTGCCGCCCGTCGAAGGCCTGGCACGCGGTATGGCCCTCGGTCTCCAGGTGGGAGCGGATCAGCCCGGAGAGGGCGACCTCGTCCTCGACGATCAGGATCCGTGCCACCTCTATGTCCCCGCGAACCTCCTGAGGCTGATCCAGAAGGTGCTCCCAAGCCCGACCCGGGACGTGGCGTGGAGGCTGCCTCCCATCGCCTCTACCAGATCCCGGGCGATGGAGAGGCCGAGGCCGAAGCCGCCCGTGTTGCGTGACCTCGAGGCGTCGGTCCGGTAGAAGCGCTCGAAGACCCGCTCCAGGTCCTCCTGCGGGATGCCCGCCCCGGTGTCGGCCACCGTCAGCACCACGCGATCGGTGCCGCTTTCCAGGAGCGCCAACGAGACGACCCCGCCCTCCGGCGTGTAGTTGATCGCGTTCCGGACCAGGTTGGTCAGCACCTGCGTGAGCCGATCCGCGTCGGCGATCGCGGTCATTCCGGGTAGCGGCACGTCATGGGTCACGGTGACCTGCCGCTGCTGCCGGGCGAGCGGGCCCAGCGAGAGGGTCACCAGCTCCACGAGGGGGGCCAGTTCGACCGGACCGCTGGTCACCTTCAGCTCGTCGGCGTCGGCCCTTGCCAGCATGAGGAGGTCCTCGACCAGGTCGCCCAGGCGGCGGGTCTCGGACGCCGTCACACGCAGCCGGCGATCGACCTCCTCGGCGGCGAGCCGCTCGTCGCCGGGCAGGAGGAGCGAGTCGATGTGGGCCCGGATGCTGGCGATCGGGCTCCGGAGCTCGTGCGACACGTTCATGATCAGCTCGCGCCGGCTGCGGTCGGCGGCCTCCGCCTTCCGGCCCGCCTCCCAGATGAGACGCTGCTCATCCCCCACCCCGAGCATGTCGATCGCAAACCGTCCCCCAGGCGCGGCCGACGATGTTGAGGACGTGCAGGGAGGTCGCCAGGGCGGCGACTCCGATCAGGCCGGGGAAGATCAGGGCGCCGATCGCCTCCGGCACGGGCCCGTGGCCGAGAAGGAAGAAGACAGGCCCCAGCAGCATGGCCAGAGAGGGTCCGAGCAGGGCGCCGGCCAGCAGCGAGGCGAAGATGCCGAACGGGAGCTTGACCAGGAGGTAGGCGAGCGACTTCCACGTGGTCGCCTGGCGCAGGTGCCGGGAGAGCCGCTCCCAGGGCGTGCGGATCTCCAAGTCCGGCAGGGCCAGCGGGGGCACGTCGAGGCCGAGAAGCCCGATCGCCAGCTCGCGCTCGAAGAGAGCGAATCCCCAGGCCACCACGAGCATCGCGAGCAGCAGGAGAACCCCGACGGCCACGACCGCGAAGACCGCCCCCGCCAAGGCGCCGGCGATGAGGACCAGGAAGTAGAAGAGGGCGAGCGGAAACGCGGTCAGCAGGTAGAGCGCGGTGAGGTACGCGCCCGGCTCCCGGATGACGTGCAGGTAGCGCTCGAGCTTCTCGCGGGGAGTGCTGGGGACGCTGGTGGCCAGATTCGCCATGGTCGTCGCCCGAGAAGGTAGCGGAGATCTGTGTCGAAAGGATGACGGCGGCGGGTGGTGGGGATTTCCGGCTCTGCCGCGCCCGCCGGCCCGGGCGCGCAACCGATGGCAGGTTGATGGGTCCGGCGGCAGCTACGACATCGTCGTCGGGGTCGGTCGAGACGCCGCGACCTGCTTGTCAGGGCCCGAGACCGGGCGAGCCGGCTCTGGAGGAGGCGACCGATCGGCAGCCGGCTGGGGGAACCTACTCCCAGCGCAGCAGGCAGGCCGCCCAGGTCAGACCGGCGCCGAAGCTGGCCATGAGCACGTTGGCGCCGGGCTGGACGCGCCCCGCCGCGACGGCGTCCGCGAGCGCGATCGGGATCGAGGCGGTCGACGTGTTGCCGTGAAGGTCGATGTCGATAACGACCCTCTCCATCGCGATCCCGGCCCGGCGCGCGGCCACCTCGATGATGCGCCGGTTGGCCTGGTGGGGCACGAAGAGGTCGACGTCGTCGATCGAGAGTCCCGCCGCCTCGACCACGGCCGCGGCCGAGCGGGCGAAGTTGTCGGCCGCGAACATGTACGTCTCCCGCCCGTTCATCTTGAAATGGGGGTCGGCCTCGCCGACCACGTAGGCGCCCTTGTCGGCGTGGTCGCCGTAGACGAGCAGGTCCCACTCCCGGCCGTCGGCGCCCAGACACCAGGAGAGAAAGCCGCCGCCCGCGCGCGCCGGCCGCACCACCACCGCGCCGGCGCCGTCACCCAGCAGCACGCAGGTGGAGCGATCGCTCCAATCCAGGATCCGAGACAGCACCTCGGCGCCGATCACGAGCACCGTCTCGGCGCGGCCGCTCGCGATCATCGAGTCGGCGATCGCGACCTCGTAGAGGAGGCCGGTGCAGGCGGCCAGAAGGTCGAAGGCCCACGCGTTGACCAGCCCCAGGCGCTCCTGGACCCGGCATGCCATGGGCGGGAACGGCGCGTCCGGCGAGGAGCTGGCGACCATGACCAGGTCGATCGCCTCCGGCGCCAGCCCGGCGGCGTCCAGCGCCCGCCGACCCGCCTCCTCGGCCAGCTCGAAGGTGGCCGTGCCGGGCTCGGCCAGCCGCCTCTCGCGGATGCCGGTGCGCTCCTGGATCCAGCGATCCGAGGTGTCGACCACCTTCTCCAGGTCGGCGTTGGCCAGGACCCGCTCCGGGAGATGGACTCCGATCCCGGCCAGGACGCTGCGCGCCCCCAACGTCGGGCGGGCGCGGAGCGGGATCTGGCCCGGCCGCGTGTGCGTGGTCAGCGGCGCGGCCACCCTGTTTCCATGTCCAGCCCCCAGGATACCGGGCACCGAGGCCTCAACCGCCCCCGCCCGAGGGCGGGCGCGCTGCGCGGCGCGAGCTCCCCGGCCCGCGTCAGGCGGCGACTCCGGTGAGGGCGAAGGTGTCGAGCATCAGATCCCGCAGCCGCTGCTGGGGCGGGCCGGCCAGGCCGACGCTGGGCGGGAAGAGCAGGGGCTCCTCGTAGACGCCGGCGAAGCGCGCCTCGAAGCGCTGGCGCGCCTGCTCGGGCGTGCCGTAGACGGCGAAGGCATCCAGCATCCGGGGGCTGACCCCGCCGATCGCGGCCTGCATGTCGCGGGCCTTGAAGGCCTGCCTGATGACGGCCGCCTCCTCGTCGAAGTGATGGAGGGCGAGGACGGAGTTGAAGGTCTTGACGACTGTGTAGAAGGCGATCTGCGCCGCGGCGGCCCGCGCACCCTCCTCCTCGCTGTCCGCCACCGCGCACAGCACGTAGCCCGCGATCGGCACCGGTCCCTTCCGGCCGGCCCGGCGGGAGCCACGGTCCAGCGCCGGCCGCACCACCTCCGCCACGTACTCGGGGCTGAAGAGCGGGTGGCCGACCAGCCCCTCGCCGACCCGGCCCGCCGCCTCGACCATGCGGGGGTTGACGCCGGCGATGTAGATCGGCACCTCGCGCCGGAGAGGAGGCGCCATCTGCACCACCGGGTGGAGCTTGACGCGGTAGAAACGGCCCTCGTGGATGACCGGCCCCTGGTCGAGATTCCAGAGCCGGCGCAGGAGCGGGACCAGCTCCTCCAGTCGGGAGGCGAGGTGCTCGGGGGGGAGTCCGTGCCAGTCCTGGACCTGGCCGGTGGTGCCGGTGCCGAGGCCGAGGACCAGACGGCCGCCGGAGAGCTCGTCGAGGTCGCGGGCGACGGCGGCCGTCATGACCGGCGAGCGTCCGAAGGCGTACATGATGGCGCTGCCGAGACGGATCCGGTGCGTCGCCGCGGCCATCGCGGCCAGCGAGATCGTCGCCGAGCGGTCGTAGAACTCCGCGGTCCACGCCGAGCTGAAGCCGCGCGCCTCCGCCCCGACGGCCATCTCGGTGGCTGCCGCGACGTCGCCACCCATGAACGTCACCCCCATGCCCCCGTCACGCGCCATCGCCGCACCCCCTCGCGTCATGAGTTGCCCGAGGTTCCGCCCTGTGTGGACCAGAACCTGTGATCTCAGTCTAGATGAGTAATTCCGAATATCGACGGGTCTTCGGCGCCATTAGGAATCATTCATCTAGACCCGGAGCGTGATCGCTTCGGACAGCCCTCGCTCGAGGTCGCTTCGCTTTTGCTCCGGAGCCGCCGCCGGGGACATGAACCAGAGGTCGAGGGTGCCGAGCGCGGCGCTCTCGAAGCGGCCCATCCGCTCCTGCAGCCGAGGGTCGGTGCCGAGCAGCATCAGCTCCGCCACCATCGCCTCCGAAACCTCCGCCGGTGCCCCGGCCCGGTCTCCCGCCGCCCAGCGCGCCTGGACCGCCGCCACCTCGGCGCCGAAACCCTGCCGGGCCAGGAACCGCGCGTAGAAGGGCAGGATCGCGTATCCGGCGATGAACCGCCGAGCGAACGCGAGGTTCGCCTCGTGGTCGGCGCCGCAGACCATGATCACGCGCGCCACGGAGTAGAGCGCGCGGCCGGTCCCCGCCACCAGGTCCGGCACGGCGCCCGCGCCCGCCATGAAGAAGACGACCCCGTCCGCCACCTCTCCCGCCAGCCGAAGCATCCGTTCGCCCAGCGCCGCGACGTAGATCGGCACCGGCTCCGGGGGGAGGCGATGGAGTCGCATGGCACCCACCCGCTCGCCGTCCAGCAGTGCCCGCACCGCCAGAACCGTGTCCCGCAGGCGGGTCAGCGGGCGGCCGTAGGGGAGCCCCATCCAGCCCGTCACGACCGCCTCGGTCGAGGAACCGAGGCCGAGCACGAAGCGGCCCGGCGCCAGCTCCCCCAGGGCCGCCGCCGACATCGCGATCAGGCCCGCGGGGCGCGTGAAGACGGGCACGATCGAGGTGCCCAGCCGCATCTCCCGCGTCGCCATGGCCGCCGCGGCCAGGGGAGAGAAGGCATCGAACACGTTGCGTTCGTAGCTCCAGGCCCCTCGATAGCCGAGCGCCTCCGCCTTCTCGAGCAGGACCAGCGACTCGCGGAGCGGGAGATCCTCGAACGGAAACGTCACCCCCAGACGCATGCGACCACTATGTTGCATCTGATGGTGTCGAAGGTGCCGAGCCTTGACGAGTTCCGGGCATCGTTCGTGGCCGAGTTCGAGGCCGCCGTCGCCATGCTGGAGGCGGCCGACCGCATCCCCGCCCATCTCCTGACCCGCGCCGCCGAGTCCGGCGCGCACCGTCTCAGCGTGCCCCCGGAGATGGGTGGCTTCGGCCTGTCGCTCACCGAGCTGATGCCCTACCTGGAGGCGGCCGCGATGGGGCCGGCGCCGGGGCGCATGATCGTCCACCTCTCGAACGGGATCTGGCGCCCGGTCGCCGGTCACGGCAGCCCGAGCCAGCGCGAACTGGTCCGCGAGCAGGCCGAGGGCCGGACCACGATCGCGTTCGCTCTCACCGAGCGCGCCGGCGGCACCGGCCGTGACCTCCACTCCCGGGCGGAGCCCGGCGACGGCGGCTGGCGCCTCAGCGGCGAGAAGCACCTGATCACCTTCGCGGACCGAGCCGACTGGTTCCTGCTCATCGCCGCGAGCGACGACCGGCGCGCGCGCGACTCGCTCACGGCCTTCCTCCTCCCCCGCGCCACCACTGGCTTCGAGATCGACGCCACGCAGCGGACGATGGGACTGCACGGCACCGGACACGGCCGGCTCCGCTACGACGGCATGCTCGTGGACGACCGTCACCGGCTGGGGCCCGCCGGTGAGGGCCTGGAGGTGGCGCTCGGCTTCCTCGCCTACAGCCGCATCTCCCTCTCCGCCTGCATGGTTGGGCTGGCGGGGCGGGCGCTGGCGGAGGCGGTCGGGTTCGCCCGCCGCCGCGTCACCTTCGGCCGCACGATCTCGGAGCGGGAGTCGATCCGCGGCCACCTGGCGGACATGCACGCCGACATCGAGGCGGCCCGCGGGCTGGTGGGGGCGGCGGCGGCGGCGTTCGACGCGGGACGTGACGTGACCGCGGTCTCGGCCACGGCCAAGCTCTTCTGCCTCAACATGGTCGGCCGCGTCACCGACCTCGCGCTGCGTGTGCACGGCGGCTTCGGGTACACGACCGACGCGCCCATCGAGCGCATCTACCGAGATGCGCGCGGCTTCTGGTTCGAGGAGGGCACGGCGGAGATCCAGCGCCTCGTGATCGCGCGCCGGCTGCTGGCGGAGGGGGACTGACGCGATGCGCTACGTCGAGGTGTCACCGGGCGAGGTCCGGCTCCGCGACGGCCCTCCGTCCGAGCTGCCGGCGGGGTCCGCACGGGTCCGCGTCCTCGCCTGCGGGGTCTGCGGCAGCGACGCGCATCTGGCCCGCGGCATGGTCCTGCCCCACGGCACGAAATACCCGGTCCGGCCGGGCCACGAGGTCGCGGGGGTGGTGGTCGAGGTCGCCGCGGGCGTCAACGCGATCGCGGTCGGCGACGACGTCGTCCTCCACCCGCTCGATCCCTGCGGGGTCTGCCGCGCCTGTCTGGCGGGCCGGGACGAGCGCTGCCACGCGGCCCGGGTGCTCGGCATCCAGGCCCCAGGCGGGATGGCGGAGGAGGTGGTCTGGCCGGCGCGGCGCATGGTTGGCGTGCCCGGCCTGCCCGCCTCGGAAGCCGCCGTTCTCCCTGACGCGGTCGCCACCGCGCACCACGCCGTGCGTGTGGCGGGGCTGCCCGCCGAGGGCCTGCTCTGCGTGATCGGCGCCGGCGGCGTCGGCAGCCACGCCATCCGGCTGGCGCGTGTGCTCCATCCCGAGGTGCGCGTGGCCGCCGTGGTCCGCAGCGAGGCCGGCGCGCGGCGGCTCGCGGAGCAGGGCGTGCACGCAC
>JBOHUX010000088.1:0-9366 GCA_050734915.1 Candidatus Dormibacteraceae bacterium | reverse complement strand
GGGCAGCACGCACGGAGACAGGAACGACACCACGCCGGCCGCGATCGCGAGCGGGATCGAGACCTGCTCGATGGTCACCCTCGTTCCGGGGAGGCGCCGCTCAGCAGGCTGCCGGCAGCCCGCTCAGGCCGCGGGCGTTCCGGCGGGACCGTCCAGGATCTTGGTCGCCTCGTCGAGGCTCATCTCCTCGGTGGGGAGCACCAGCTCCGAGGGCAGAAGGCTGGCGCTTTCGAGCTTGGTGCCTCGGCTGCGCACGAACTGGATGGTCTCCGCGAGGGTTGACTTGAAGCGGGCCTCGTCGCCGCCCCGGATGGCCCCCACCAGCTTCTGGTCGAGGGCGTCGAGGGCGTCCTTGTCGGCAACCGCCAGGCTGTACTGGTCCTCGCCCTGGATCCGGACCACGATCCGGCCCGGTCCCAGTTGGGCCGCCGCGGCGGGGGCGCCCAGGGACTGCTTCATGGCCTGGAGCTGGATCTCGACGGCGTCCTGGGTGCCCGCGGCCTGAAGCTGCCGATCGATGTCGTCGCCCGATCCGGCTCCGATCTGGTCCAGCACCCCAGTGTCGACCAACTGGTCGATGGCGGCGGCGCGGGCCTGCATCTGGGAGGTCTTCTCCTGGGCGCGGTCCACCATCATCCCCACATCGGCCATCTGCTCGGAGAGCCCGGTCACCGCCTCTCCGATCTTGGTCGAGGCTTCGGCGGCCGAGTACTGGGCCTTGAGCGTCTCCTTCTGGGTCCGGAAGGAATCGACCTTCGCCTGCAACTTCTGAGCGGTCAGCTCGAGCTTCTGCTCTTGGGCCTTGAGCTGGGTGATCTGGTCGCCGAGGCCCTGGAGCTGGGACTGCGCCTGCTGGCTGCGGGTGAGGGCCAGACGGGCGAGGTCCTCGCGTCCCTGGGCGAGGGCTGTGTGCGCCTGGTCCTGAAGCTTGGCCTGGCTCTGCTGGAGCTGGGCCGCCTGGAGCTCCAGCCGCTTCTCCGAGGTGAGGACGTCGGCCACGCTGCGCCGGACCTGCTGCAGTGACTCGATCTGCTTCTGGTAGGCGTAGTCGAGGGCCTCATTGGGGTCCTCGGCGTGGGCGAGGAGGTGGCTCATCTTCTCCCCGAAGAGATCGGACATGCGACGGACCAGGCTCATTGACGACCCTCCCGGAATTCAACGATGACCGCTGCGACCCCTACCGTCACCACTTCGCCAAGCGTACTCTCGGGGACCGCGCGGCATGTCCGGGAGGAGCTCCTAGAGGGGGATCCCCCAGAGCGCGTACCAGCGCTCCAGCTGCGGCTCGACCGGCATCTGCTCGGCCTTGGCGAGCGCGGACAGCCGCAGCTCCCCGGCGTTGTCGCGGGTGCGGCCCCCGGCGGGGATGAAGGGGTAGAAGGAGGCCTGCTTGTACCCGTACACCCAGTAGACGGGACGGCCGCCCTGCTGGAAGCGGAAGGCGCAGGCGAGGAGCAGCTCTCCCAGCCCCTGCTCGAGCAGGCTCTCGGCGATCGTGTGCAGGGTGGCGACCGTGTCCTGGAAGTCGGAGCCGGAGAGGATCAGCCAGTCGAACCCGAAGTCGTCCGAGTGCTCCTCGATGGTCAGTTGGCCGTCCTCGCCCTGGAGCTGGGCGAGCTGCTTCATGTCCGCCGCAAGCTGATCGAACCGACCTGGGGGGAGCTTCTTGAAGACGATCCCCGCCCGCCCCCCGGGCTCGAGACCAGCGGAGGCCTCCAGCCCGACCGCCGCCGTGGTGATCGCGAAGAGCCGGTCCTCGTTGGACTTGGGGAGTCGGGTCCGGCCCAGCAGCGTGTCGAGGAAGCCCACTTGGTCCCTTGTCAGCGGGAGAGGTCGGCTTCCATGCGCTGCAGCTTGGCGAGGCGATGCTCGAGCGATGGGTGGGTGGAGAAGAGCTCGGCCACCGACCCTCGCGTGAGGGAGGGGAAGATCATCAGCGCGTTCGCCGCCTCGACCTGTCGAAGGTCCTGGGTGGGGATCCTCTGCATCCGGCCGCTGATCTTGACCAGAGCCGAGGCGAGTGTGGAGGGCTGGCCCGTGATCAACGCCGAGCCCCGGTCGGCGGCGTACTCGCGGTAGCGGGACAGGGTCTGGATGAGAACGAAGCTGACCGCCCAGACGACCGCCGAGACGACGAAGACGAGGATGAACGAGCTGCCCCGGTTGTCGTCACCGTCGCCGTCCCCGCCGAAGCCGCCGCCGTAGCCCATCCCCATGCCGCCCCAGAGCTCCGACTGGACGATGAACGAGGCCACGGTGGCGAAGAAGCTCGCCATCGCCATCACCCGCGTGTCGCGATGGATGACATGGCTCAGCTCGTGGGCGAGAACCGCCTCCAGCTCCTGAGGCTCGAGGGTCTGGAGGATGCCGGAGGTGACCGCCACCAGCGCGTGCTTGGGGTTCCGTCCGGTGGCGAGCGCGTTGGGGACCGGGGTGTCGATGATCGCCACCTTGGGCTTGGGGATGCCGGTCATCTGGCTGAGCCGGCCGACCAGGTCGTGCAGCTCGGGCGCCTCCGCCTCGGTCACCTCCCGGGCGCCGATCGACATCAGGACCAGCCGGTCCGAGAAGTAGTACTGCGCGCCGAGGAGGATCAGCGCGATGACGATGACGAAGCCCAGGGGGACGTGGACGACGACGCCCAGGAAGGCGATGAAGGCGAGATAGAGGAGAGCCAGGAGCGCCATCGTGAGGAGCATCCGGAAGCTGAGCCCGAGATCGCGTCCGATCTTTCTCTGCACGGTGCTTATATACCCTGTTTGCCGTCCCGGCGGTCAGTTCCGGAGCGGGCCACGGCTTGGGGCGGGGCGACGTAGGTCGGCCAGGGCCTTCGCGAGACCTCCCGGTATCCGCCGCTGCGCAGCGCGGCCGCCCACCAGCCGGGGTTCCCGGTCATCACGACGAGGCCGGGGCGCCCGCTCCGCAGCTGGGCTCGAAGGTGCCGGCGCCCCGAGGGGACCATCGCGAAGGCGGAGTTGATGGCCACGTAGGGGGTGGCGGGGGTGAGCCCGCTCATCACGTAGAGCCAGGGCACGTCACCCAGCACCAGGAGCGTCGGCCGGGGGGAACCACGCGCCAGCCGCCGCAACAGCGCCGCCTCGGCGTTGCGGCGCGCCGTCGGGGCGGGGAACCAGCCCACGTAGCTCGCGCGGCTCCTGGCGCCCAGCGTGTATCCGAGCCAGTTCCCGTAGTAGGCGGGAAGGCGCCGGAAGCTGAAGTTGTAGCGGGGCGGTCCCGCCCGCCCGGACTCCATCATCGCCGTCTGGCGCGCCGGCAGGGCCAGCGCGGCCTGAGCCGCCAGCAGCACGCCCGCGAGCGCGGCGGGTGCGGCCGCCCAGCGCCATCGGATCCGCGCCGCCAGCAGCGCCGCGGCCAGGGAGAGCGGCGGGATCGCCTCCTGGACGTAGTGGGCGAACTCGCGGGGAGTGATCGTGGCGCCCGCCAGCCCGGCCGGGAGCCAGATCGCCAGCAGCCGCCCGGCGGGTGTGCGGCTTCTCCAGAACCCGAGCGCGCCGAGCGCGCCCAGCAGCGCCAGGCGGAGGTAGAGAGGGCCGGCCCGGCCGCCGTTCGCCCACAGGACGTAGGCGTGGTCGGCGGGGACGACGCTTCTCGTGTAGGCGGTCCATGACCCCTCCCACCACAGACCTGCCCCGATCGCCGCCAGCGTCACCGCCAGCCCAGAGCCCGCCAGCGCCAGCCTCGACCAGCCTCGCTCCCGGCCGAGGAGGGGAACCAGCAGGGCCAGCCCGTCGAGGGCGAACGAGGGGCGGGTCACCAGCGCCAGGCCGAGCAGGGCCCCGGCGCCCGCCACCGCCCACCGGCGGGAGCTGAAGGCCAGCGCCAGCGCCGCCATGAAGAAGGGCAGCGCGAGCAGCTCGACGTTGATGAGATCGCCATCCAGCGTCGGCAGCGAGAGCGCCAGCCCGGCCAGCGCCGCGGCCAGTGCCGCCGGCCACAGCGGCGCGACCCGACGCGCCACCTCGAGGACGAGCAGGGCGACCGCGACGACGGCGGCCGCCGCGGCGAGCTCGACGACGAGGTGCCGGTGGCGCGCGCCGAGGGCCAGCAGGACCCGGAAGAACCAGTAGATGCCGGGCGGGCTGTTGTCGTAGACGCGGGCATAGAGCGGCATCCCCCGGGCGATGCCCATGGCCACGGCGGTGAAGATGCCCTCGTCGGAGAACCAGCGCGGCTCGGCGAAGGTGGGCAGCCTGACCAGGAGGATGAGCAGGGCGAGCCCGAGCCTGCCCCGGGAACCCGTGGGCACCCTGACCAAGCTATCGGGAGGCCCTGAACGGCTACTGAATCGGTCGGGGCGGGCTCAGGAATCCAGCGTCGCGGCCAGCTCGCGCAGGAATGACTCCACGTCGGTGACGAGCCCGATACTCTGCCAGCTCCCGCGATCGGCCAGCTTGGTGACCACGGCCGGGTTGATGTCCACGCACACGGTGCGGACCGTGGCCGGCAGGAGGTTGCCGGCGGCGATCGAATGGAGCATGGTCGAGACCATCAGCGCCAGCCTCACCCCGGGCAGGCATTCGCGCATCCGGCGCTGGGCCTCGACCACGTCGGTGATCACGTCCGGGAGCGGCCCGTCGTCGCGGATGCTGCCCGCCAGCACCAGGGCCACGCCGTGTGAGATGGCCGCCCGCATGATCCCGGAGTCGAGCCGGCCGTCGGCGACCATGGCCCCCAGCCCGCCGGCCGCCCGGACCCGGTTCACGGCCCGCATGTGATTGCTGTGGCCCGATTCGACGGGGCGGCCGCTCTCGAGATTGATGCCGAGCGCGGTCCCGAACAGAGCCGCCTCGACGTCGTGGACGGCGAGGGCGTTGCCGGCGAAGAGAACCTGCACGAAGCCGAGCTCGATCAGACGCGTCAAGTGCCGGGCCGAGCCGGTGTGGACGACGGCCGGCCCGGCCACGACCAGGATCCGCCCCGCCTCCGCGCGGATGGCGCGCATCTCGCGCGCGATCTCCGTCACCAGCAGCTTCTTGGGCTTCTCGGCGGAGACCTCGCTGGTCATGAAGCTGAAGATCTCCATCTGCCGCGAGCGCTCCAGCGGCACCGCCCGCACCCCCGCCTTGCCGACCACCAGCCTCATGCCCGGGTGGGCGTCCTGGAAGGTCACGCACCAGGCGCGGCGCTCCCCTTCGTCGACGGCGATGGCGCAGTCCATCTCCTGCCGCCCCACCTCCACCCAGCCGCCCCCCAGCAGCACGTGGGTGGGCAGGTTGCTGGTCGAGTAGAACCCCTCCGGGAACACCCCCTCGGCGGTCACCTCGGCCAGCCGCGCCGGCGCCTCGGAAACGATCTGCGCCCCCAGCTCCCGGCAGCGCTCGAGGATGGCCTCCATCTCGCCCGCGGCACCGGCGAGGATGGTCATCCGGCACCGCGAGGGGTCCGTCTTGTGCTGGCCGACCTGGAGCTCGTCGATGGTGAAGTTGCCGCCCAGGTCCATGACGGCGTCCATGACGCGGGGCAGCACCATCGAATCGATGATGTGTCCCTCGAGAACGATCGCGGTCTCGAAGTCCGGGCCGCCCCCGGTCACCGTGGATCCCATGTCAGGGAGAGTCTAAGAGGCGCGCCCATGGGGGCCACCGGATCCGTGGCAGCCGGGCCCCTCGCGCGCCCCGCTGCCCCGACGGGGGACTCCATGGACCAAGCCTTGTGGCCAGGCATCAAGATACCCCCCACCCTTTGGGGCTCCGTAACTAGGCGTCACTCCTCGCGGCCGGTTAGCGTGGGCCCGTGCCGGAGCCGCAGGCGATTGGCGCCGTCAGTCCGCGGGGCGCCTGGGCGGGCGCCCTTCCCCAGAGCCGGGCCGCCTGCGGGATGGGTTTCGCCGCCCGGGCGGCGGTCCCGGCCGCCCACCGGATCGTCGAGCTGGGGCTGGAGGCGCTGACCCGGCTCGGACACCGAGGTGGCCTGGATGCCGACGGCGAGAGCGGCGACGGCGCCGGCGTCATGATCCAGATCCCACCTGACCTGCTCGGCGACGGAACCGGCGTGGTGGTCGTCTTCGAGTGGGATTCCCGCGCCCGCCCGATCGTCGAGTCCGCGCTCGTGGGGCTCGGCATGCCGGTGCGCGAGTGGCGGGCCGTGCCGGTGCGGCCGGAGACGCTGGGCGCGCGGGCCCGGGCCTCCATGCCGCGGATCTGGCAGGCCGTCGTGGCGCATCCGGGCGTCCCCGACCAGGAGTGGGAGCGGATGCTCCTCCGGGCTCGCAGGCACATCCATCGAGAGGCGGGCGCGGCGGCGGTACCGCTCTACATCGCCTCGGCGTCGTGCCGGACCGTCGTCTACAAGGCGATGACGACGGGTCCCCTGCTCGGCCACTTCTACCCCGACCTCGTCGATCCCCGCTGCGCGAGCCAGTTGGTCGTCTTCCACCAGCGCTACGCCACCAACACGATGCCCGACTGGCGCCTCGCACAGCCGTTCCAGGTGCTCGCGCACAACGGTGAGATCAACAGCGTCAGCGGCAACCGGGACTGGATGCGTTCGCGGGCGGCCGAGCTGGATCCGGCGGAGCGGCCGGTGATCTGGGCGGAGGGCTCAGACTCGGCGAGCCTGGACGACGCCATCAGCATGCTGATGACGCGCGGATTCGACATCGCCGAGGCGCTGATGGCCCTGGTCCCCGAGGCCTGGGAGGCGCGCGGCGACCTGGCTCCCGCGGTGCGCGACTTCTACCGCTATCACTCGACCCGGTTCGAGCCCTGGGACGGACCGGCGGCCCTGGCCTTCACCGACGGGCTGCTGGCCGGCGCCGCCCTCGACCGCAACGGCCTGCGGCCGCTGCGCTACCAGGTGACGCGGGACGGTCTGGTGATCGCCGCGTCGGAGGCGGGCGTGATCGACCTCGACCCCAGCGAGGTGATCGAGCGAGGCCGGCTGGGACCGGGCGAGATGCTGCTCGTCGACACCCGCGACGGCCGCCTCCTGCACGACCCCGAGGCCAAGGCCTGGGTGTCCCGCCGGCATGACTACGGCAGCCTGGCGGACCAGCTCACCTCGCCGGTCGAGCGCCGCCACCGGGCCATCGACGCGCCCGGAGACCTCGCCGCCCTCCAGCGCCTGCACGGATGGGGTCTGGAGGATGTCCGCATCGTCATCCGGGCGATGGCCGAATCGGGCGCGGAGCCCGTCTACTCGATGGGGGACGACACGCCGATCGCTCCTCTCGGCTCCACCCCCCGCCGGCTCTACGGGTACCTTCGCCAGCGCTTCGCGCAGGTGACCAACCCTGCCATCGACCCGCTCCGGGAGCGGTCCGTGATGTCACTGAGGACGCTGCTCGGGCCCCGCGCGGCGACCCTCGGGCCACCCGCCGACCCGCGCATCGAGGTGCCTCAGGGGGCGCCCGCCTCGCGCCACGGCGAGCAGGCCCGGCGGCCGCTTCTGGAGCTCGACTCGCCGGTGCTGGGGGCGGCCGAGGCGGCCGCCATCGTCCGCGCGGCGACCGTGCTCGGCGCCACCTTGGGCAGCGGCGAATCCCTGGCCGAGGGGCTGGCCCGGCTCCGGGCGGAGGCGGAGCTGGCCCCGCCCGGCATCGTCGTCCTCGACGACCGGGACGCGCACGGCGGGCGGCTCCCGATACCGGCCCCGCTCGCGGTGGGGGCCGTTCACGAGCGCCTGATCGAGATCGGGCAGCGCACCCAGAAGGACCTCGTCGCGGTCTCCGGGGACGTCGTCGACGTGCACGACCTGGCCATGCTGGTGACCATCGGCGCCTCCGCCGTCCACCCCTACCTCGCCCTCGCCACCGCCATGGAGGCCGCTCCGGGGTCGGCCCAGGAGCGGGAGCAGGCCGAGGATGCCTGCCGGAGAGCCTTCGAGAGCGGCCTTCTCAAGGCGATGGCCAAGATGGGCATCGCCACCGTGGCCAGCTACTGCGGTGCCCACATCTTCGAATCCGTCGGCCTCGGCAGGGAGGTGATGAGGCTCTGCTTCCCGGGCGCCGCCTCCCAGATCGGCGGAGCCTCCCTGGCCGACCTGGAGGCGGCGTTGCGGCGCCGGCCGGCGACCGCCGGCCCGGAGGCGCGGGAGCCCCTCGCGGACCACGGGCGGATCCGCTTCCGCAAGGCGGGCGAGTGGCACGCCCACCATCCGCTGGCGGTGCGGGCGCTGCAGCGGGCGGCGACGACGGGCGCGGCCCAGGATTGGTCTGGCTATCGCCAGACCGCCGGCCGGGGGGCGGCGGCGGCCATCCGCGACCTGCTCTCGATCCGGGCCGACGCCGGACCGGCCCCACTCGACGACGTGGAGCCGGCGTCGGCGATCCTCGCCCGCTTCGTCGCCACCGCCATGTCGCTCGGCTCGCTGTCCCCCGAGGCCCACCAGGCGCTGGCGGTGGCGATGAACCGCGCCGGCGCGCGCTCGAACTCCGGCGAGGGCGGCGAGGACCCCGCGCTCTACCTGGCGGAGGAGCGGCTCGACAGCCGCGTCAAGCAGGTCGCCTCCGCGCGCTTCGGCGTCACCCGCGAGTACCTGCGGCGGGCTGACGAGATCGAGATCAAGATCGCGCAGGGCTCCAAGCCCGGCGAGGGGGGCCAGCTCCCGGGCGCCAAGGTGACAGCTCTCATCGCGCGGCTCCGGCACGCCCAGCCGGGCACCCAGCTGATCTCGCCGCCTCCCCACCACGACATCTACTCGATCGAGGACCTGGCGCAGCTGATCCACGACCTCCGGGCCGCCAATCCCGCCGCGCGGGTGGGCGTCAAGCTGGTCGCCGAATCGGGGGTGGGCACCATCGCGGCGGGGGTCGCCAAGGCGGGTGCCGACTACGTTCTCATCAGCGGCCACGAGGGCGGCACCGGAGCCTCGCCCCTGGCCTCGATCAAGAACGCCGGCGTGCCGTGGGAGCTGGGCCTGGCGGAGACGCAGCGGGCCCTGGTCGAGAGCCGCTTCCGGGACCGCATCCGGCTCCGGGTGGACGGCGGCCTCAGGACCGGCCGCGATGTCGTGGTGGCGGCCCTGCTGGGCGCGGAGGAGTTCGGGTTCGGGACCTCGCTGCTGATCGCGCTCGGCTGCGACATGGCCCGGCAGTGCCATCTCAACACCTGCCCAACCGGCATCGCCACCCAGCGGGAGGACCTCCGCGCCAAGTTCGACGGACGCCCGGAGTCGGTGATCAACTACCTCACCTTGGTCGCCGAGGAGGCGCGCGGCCTCCTGGCCGCGGCGGGGGCGCGCCTCCTCGAGGACCTGGTCGGGCGTGTCGAGCTCCTGGAGGAGCTCCCCGCCGTCAGCCAGATGGGGCTCGATCTCTCGTACGTCCTTCGCGCTCCCACGCCCGGCCTGCCCCGGCGCTCGGAGCCGGGCCGGCGCGCCGCGCCGCCGCGGCCGGCACCGCCGAGC
>JBOHUX010000087.1:0-9411 GCA_050734915.1 Candidatus Dormibacteraceae bacterium | reverse complement strand
CCCGGGCGCGGCTCGGGCAGGCGATCCGCCGGCGCCCGGACGCGTTTCTGTCCAAGGACCGCTACTCGATGGACTGGTACTACCCGGTCCTGGGCGGGGCCCTGTCGGGCGCGGCCGCGGAGGAGCGGATCGGCGCCCGCTGGGACGAGTTCGTCGTCGAGGGCGCCGGCGTCCGCTGCGTCGCCGACCGGCCCTGGGTGACCGCCGCCGAGACCTGCGAGCTCGTGCTCGCGCTCGACGCCGTCGGCTGGGACGAAGAGGCCCGGCGGCTCTTCCGCTGGGTTCAGCGTCTGCGCGGAGAGGACGGCGGCTACTGGACCGGCGTCACGTTTCCGGAGGCGGAGCTG
The DNA here is from genome assembly GCA_050734915.1 of Candidatus Dormibacteraceae bacterium. Taxonomy (GTDB): domain Bacteria; phylum Chloroflexota; class Dormibacteria; order Dormibacterales; family Dormibacteraceae; genus JBOHUX01. Next base: position 9,064 of record JBOHUX010000087.1, on the reverse strand, counting down.
TGGCCACCGGAGAGGCCGGCCTGGACCTCGGGGGCAGTCCTCCTGGCCGCCGACGCTCTGTGCGGAACCAGCCTCACGTCCGGCCTGTTTCGAGACCAGGCCGCTGGCGACGGCGCTCTGGCCGAGCCGACCGCCTAGCCGCGCCAAAGGACGCGCAGCGAGCCTGTGGCCGACATCTCCTGGAACCCGTCCCCGAGGGCCCGGCGGTAGATCCGGAACGGAGCCTGGCCGCCGTCCGCGGGATCGGAGAACACGTCGTGGATGGCGAGGACGGCGCCGGCGGCCAGGTGTGGGGTCCAGCCCTGGTAGTCGCCGCGGGCTGCCTCCTCGCCGTGGCCGCCGTCGATGAAGACCAGCCCGAGCGCCGTCCGCCACCACTCGGCGACTGTTTCCGAGCGCCCCACGATGGCGATCACGGTGTCCTCCAGCCCCGCCCGGGCGATCGTCCGGCGGAAGTGAGGGAGGGTGTCCACCCGGCCGCCGCCGTCGATCAGGGAAGGGTCGTGGTAGGAGCCACCCGGCTGGTGCTCCTCCGAGCCTCGGTGGTGATCGACGCTGAACAGCACGGTGCCGCGGGCCCGGGCGGCGGTCCCCAGGTAGATCGCCGACCTGCCACAGTAGCCGCCGATCTCGAGCAGCGGCCCGCGTCCGGCGGCCCTCAGCGCCGCCTCGTGGAGGGCCACACCCTCGGCCTCGGGCAGGAAGCCCGGGACGGAGCGAGCCAGCGAGAGCATCGGCGCGTCCACCGTGTGCGAGGGTAGCGCGCGGCCGGAGGGCCGGCCGCCCTCAGGCCTCGAGGCCACGTGGCCGCCACGGAGGTAGCACGTCGTCGATCACGACGGCGGCGCGACCGGAGCGGGCGACGCATCTGCCTGGGTTCAAGGGGTCGTCACAACGACGGCCGGTTGAATTCGCCCTGTGTGTGTTGATCCTTGTGAAGTAACGCCCGCCAACGTCGATGGTGTCGAGCTCTGCGTTATTAGGTCCACCCCACCGCGGCCCGCTGTGGCGCGTGCCCTGCGGCGGCTGCTGCTGGGCGCCGTCTTCGAGACCCGCCACCCGACGCGCCGGGCACCCCCACAATCGCCGGGCGCAGGTCCTGGCGCGGGGTTGGAGTGGGCGCAGCTCCAACGCCGGGGACAAGATGCGTCGCGGCAACAAGGTTCTATTGACGCGGCCACGTCGGTTCGCTAACCTTTCCTCGATCTGTCGGGGTCTCAGGCTCGGATTGTTGGCAGTTGCCCAGTAGCCGAGGGCGAAGGGCCCTTCAGCAAGAGAATCTGGGGGCATCTTTGCAGCAGTTCGAGACCCTGTTGCTGGTGGGGACCCTGGTCGGGGGCCTGGCGGCCTGGAAGGCGCCTGCAAACGAACTCAAGCGCCTCGGCTGGCGGGTCGGCGGCGCCTGCTTTGTCCTGCTCGTCCTGACACTGCTCGTCTCGAGTCTCCTGGGCGCGGCCGGCAGGCTCGCCGCGGCCATCAACTGGGTGGCGGTGGGCCTGTTGCTGGTGGCGGCGGGGGGCGGTGTCGCATTCCTCCGCCGGCGGGGGGTGTCGCTTCCAGGTCCGACCCTCACGGACGCCGGTCGGGCGGCGGGCGGCTCGCGTCTGGAGCCCGACCTGCGGCCCTTCGTGGGCAAGACGCGCGGCGGGCGGCTCCGCCAGGTCTCGGCCGAGGACACGATCGGGGTGATCGGACCGCCGCGCTCAGGGAAGACGGCGGGCATCCTGATCCCCCAGGCGATGCAGTGGGCGGGCCCCATGATCAGCGTCAGCGTCCGGGAGGACATCCTCACCGCCGTCGGCGATCAGCGACTCAGGATCGCGCGGCCGGGCGGGGGCGGCATCCACGTGTTCGACCCGGCCGAGGGCTCGAGGGCCGGTCTCGCCCGCCTCGCCGGAGGCCGGACGGACGCCCTTCCCTTCGTGCGCTGGAGCCCGCTCCACGGCTGCCAGGACGCCGCCACCGCCAAGCTCCGGGCGGAGGCGATGGTGTGGGCCAGCATCCCGCCCGGAAGTGGCGCCGTGCGCCACGTCCACTTCGAGCGGTTGGCCTCCATGATTCTGCGCAACCTCTTCCACGCCGCCGCGCTGTCGGGCCGGAGCCTGGAAGACGTCCTGGTCTGGATCGACTCCAAGGACTGCACGGAGCCGGCCGCCCTCCTCGATCTCTCGGACTCGCCCGAGCGGCGGGTATGGGGCAACGAGCTCCTCGGCCTTCGAGAGCTGGCCCCGGAGGAGCGGGGGAGCGCGTTCTCGACCGCCGCCAACGCGCTCGACGCCTTCAAGCTCTCGGCGGTCCAGCGGAACTGTTCTCGCACCGACTTGGACCTCGGCAGCTTCCTCCGCTCGCGCTCGTCGCTTTTCGTGATCGCCGGGGTGGCCATGCAGAATGCGCTCGCCCCCCTCTTCAGCGCCATGCTGGAGAGCATCGCGTTCGCGATCATCGACGAGCTCAGTCGCGAGCAGGGCGGCAGGCTCGATCCGCCCCTTCTCCTCCAACTCGACGAGATCGCCAACATCGCACCCCTGCCCAACCTGGAGAAGCTGATGACGCTCTCGGGAGGCAGCGGGATCTGCATCAGCTACGCCTCACAGAACTGGCAGCAGCTGGGCGCCCGCTACGGGCAGGACCAGATGAGGTCGATCTGGCAGTCGACCAAGGCGCAGGTCGTCTTCGGCGGCGTGGGCGACGCCGAGATGCTGCGGTCCATGAGCGAGATGATGGGGCGCAAGAAGGTCATGAAGAAGACGCGCAACCGGGGTGCGCTCAGCTTCCTACCCTTCCAGGGAACCGTCAGCGTCGGGGAGGAGGAGGACTCCCGGCTCCACCTTGACGAGATCTTCCAGGCCCGCGACTCCGCCTTTCTCTTCTACCAGGGCGACTTCGAGCGCGTGAGCCCAGCCAGCTATTTCGATCCGGCCGCCGGTCGGCCCTTCCACGAGGCGGCCGGCTGGGCGCCCGCCGCTACGGCCGCGGGGCCGGCGCTCTAGGCGTGGAGCCGATCGGAGGGCTGATCAAGCCCGGCGGTGCGCTCGTCCTAGCCGAGCTGAAGGCGTGGCGGGAGCGTGAGCACCTCAAGGCCATGGAGGGCCTCCGGGACAGGATCGCGGCGGACCGCCGCCTGGGCCAGGACCTGGCCGCCTGGCAGGACATGCGCTACCACCTCTCGGCGACCTGGGGCGACCTCGACGCCGCCATGCGCGACCCGGAGCTGAGTCTGGACTGCCGGAGCCACCTGGAGGCCGCCCGCGCGGGCTACGAGGCCGTGCAGGCGCGCACCCCGGTCGGGGTCAGGGAGGACGCCGAACGGCTCTTCCGCGAGGTGGAGGCCGCGGGAACCGCGTGCGAGGGCTGGACGCGCGCGCGGGCGCGGTTCGAGGGACGCCCCTCTCCCTCTGGCGAGGCGGCGGTCGGGTTGGAGGCCGAGCATGGTCGGCTCCTCTCCGCCCGGGACGCCTACGAGCAGGCGTGGGCGGGGCTGCGGGACGCCGGCCGGGCCATGGAGAGGGAGCTCCCGGCCCTGGACGACTACGCCCAGGCGCACTTCGGGGTCGAGCGACCGGCCACCCCCCCGGCGTGGCTGCAGGGGCCCCGTTGGAGCGAAGCCGAGCGGGGCGCCGCCCACATGGGCTCTGTCCCCGGGCGGGTGAAGGCCGAGAGTGCCCGCCTCGAGAGGCTGGGCCGGCCGCCAGCTGACTTCTCCGGAGGTCTGCACGAGCCCCAGCTGGCCTGGCTGGCCGCCACCCGGCGCCCCCATCCGGAGGCCGGGCGGTACGCGGCCTCCCCCGACGTGGCGGCCAGGATCGACGAGCTCTGGGCTGACCGCGCTCACCGGCCGGACTTTCCCGCCATGTCGGACGAGACCAAGCTTCAGGTCCTGGAGTCCGCCTACCCGGAGCTCCAGGCCGAGGCCGCGCGCTGCCGGGCGGGGCTGGCCGACCCTGACGCACCTGCCGCCCAGCCGCGGCAGGAGCTGGTCGTGGCCCGCGCCGCGGCCGCTCGCCCCGGCATCCGGCAGGCTCTGGACGGAGCCGGACGCTCGGTCTCCGACCTCGGCGACCCCGAGCGCGCGCTCGAGTCCGCCCGGCAGAACCAGGCCCGCGCCCTGGCCGACATGCAGCGGCTCGCCCATGGCAACCAGGAGGACGCCTGGCGCCAGGCGCGGGCCGACCTCGAGCAGGCGGGGGTCGACGAGGCGATCGCGCTCTCGAGTCTGGGCCGGCTGGAAGAGTCGGCGCGCCAGGAGCTGGTGGACCGCCTCCGTGCGGAGCAGGGCCGGGCTCAGTCGGACTGGCTCAAGGCACGCGTCTCGGACGACAAGGAGGGCATCCGCGCCGCCGCCTCGCGGCTGCAGCAGGCCAAGCGCGACGAGCGCCTTCTCACCCACGCCCACGATCCCCCCTCGGAGAGCAAGTCATGGAGGCGATCGCATGCTTGACCACAAGCCGGAGCACGAGTCCCCGGCGGCCACCGCCCAGGTCCGGGCTGCCTTCGAGTCACCGCGGCTGGCGTGGCTGCCGGGGTTCCGTTCCGGCACCTGGTGGAAGAGGATCGTGGCCTCGGCCGTCTACCTGGTCCTGGCCCTCATCGTCTTGATCGACCTCCTCACCGGCAACGGCGGAGCGGCCGTGGTCTGGGCCCTCGTGCTCGGGGTCGTGGTCGTGGCCCCCGTCTACTACGCGCGCGGCCGGACGGCCGGACGGGGGGCCCTCAAGGCCTTCCGCGTCACCGACGGCATGATCTTCCCGCACGGGAGGTTCGAGTTCACCGAGGACCGCCTCCACGGGCCTTGGCCGGGGATTCTGAAGCGCCTGGCGGGCAGCGGCGAACACCTCGTCTTCGTGCCTCTGAGCGGCGGCATGGCGTCCGAGTTCGCGACCGAGGCGCGCGTGGTCGAGTCGGAACCGCTGGTCGTCGTGGAGGGACTCCGCAGGGTCCGAGTCACCAAGACCGCCGGGCTTCAGGACGGTACGCAGAACTCGGTCGGGCGCGGCCTCATGGGGCTCTTCTTCGCGCCAGGCCTCCTGTTCCGACTCGTGCCCAGCGCGCGGCCGACGAACGTTCCCACCTGCAGCTTCACCCCGCTCGACGACAACGTCGATGACAAGACCGCCGAGCTGGCCTCCAAGGTCCGCTCCGCATTCCTGCGGTGGGCCGCCGACCACCCCAGGTCCGCCCGGCTCCGAAAGGCTGTCGAGGGCGTCGACGATCCCCTCGTGATCGCGGGCGTGGTCTGCCAGGAGCTCTTCGGCCTCAACTTCCAGGGCGGGGCCACGCTGCTGATGACAGACGACGTTTCTTACCGGCTCCGCGCCTGCCTGAACGCGCTCCAGCCGAACATCCCCGACCTGGGCGGGGAGAGATCCAGCTTCCCGGTCGAGGACCCGGACCAGCTTCCGACACTGGCCGACATCGGGGGCATGGAGGCGCTCAAAAAGCAGATCCGCGAGACGCTCGGCGTGCTGATCGAGAACGCCTCCGCGATGGAGCAGCTGCGCGTGAACGTCAACGGCGTGCTCCTCCACGGTCCCCCGGGCACCGGCAAGACCACCATCGCCCGGGCCACGGCCGGCGAGTACAAGATGAGCTTTCTGCACCTGACCGGAGGGGATCTGACCAGCAAGTGGATGGGGGAGACCGAGAAGAAGATCCAGGAGGCCTTCGCGACCGCGGTCCAGAGCCGACCCTGCCTTCTCCTTCTGGATGAGTTCGACTCCATCGCCGGGAAGCGCGGCGCCTCCGGCAACGAGCAGTTCCAGTCCCAGGTCGTGGGCCAGCTGCTGCGGAGCCTGGAGGCCGTGCGCCGAGAGCCGGGCGTGATCGTGATGGCGGCCACCAACGACGTCGAGGCACTCGACCCGGCCGTGGTGCGCCCGGGACGCTTCGACTTCCGGATCCGCGTCGACCTCCCGGACGGCGAGGCCCGCCGCGCCATCTTCGAGGCGCGCCTGCGGGGACTGCCCGCGGTCCCCTCGATCCCCCTCGACTCCCTGGTCGCCGACACGCAGGGGCGCTCCGCGGCCTTCGTCACCGCCGTCGTCGAGGCGGCCAAGCTGAAGGCGGTCGAGCGTGCGGTGCGTGAGGGGGCCGCCTCTCCGCTCCTGGACCTCCCGGACCTCGAGCTGGCGCTCTTGGACCAGCGTGGCAAGGACGCCCCGACCCTCAGCCCTGTGGGATGGGACGAGCTCATCCTGCCGGAGAGGACCAAGGCCGAGCTCCAGAGTCTGGCCCGGCTGATCGCGGACCCGCGGGGCGCGCGCGAGATGGGCGTGGATCCCCCCCGGGGCGCCCTCCTCTACGGTGCTCCCGGGACCGGCAAGACCACCGTCGCGCGCGCCATCGCGACCGAGCTCAAAGGCCGCGTCAGCTTTCTCCCTGCCAAGGGCTCCGATCTCGTCAGCAAGTTCGTGGGCGAGGGCTCCAAGAATCTCAAGGACCTGTTCGACCGGGCTCGTGAGGGCGCCCCCGCCATCATCTTCATCGACGAGCTGGAAGCCCTCTTGCCCAAGCGCGGTCAGGAGGGGGCGGGGCCCGGGGGCGGAGCTGACGCATCGCTGGTGACCGAGTTCCTCCAGCAGCTGGACGGGATCGACTCCACGCCCGGGGTGTTCGTGCTCGGGGCCACCAACCTGCCCGACAAGATCGACCCCGCGGTCCTTCGGGGCGGCCGCCTGGGACGCAGGATCGAGATACCGCTCCCCAACGAGGGCGAGAGGCGCCGCCTCTTCGAGCTGCACACCCGCCGCCTGCAACTCGAAGGCCCCCTCGACGTCGCCTCCTTGACCAGGCTCACGGAGCGCCTCAGCGGGGCCGACATAGAGGCGGTCTGCCAGGACGCGGCCGCCTTCGCGTACGAGCGGGCGGAGGGTCCCCGGGCGGTCACGCAGGGGGACTTCGAAGCCGTGCTGAGACGCCGGCGCCGGGTTGCGCGCGTCGAGCGCCGGGACTGGAGCGACCTCATCCTGCCGGAGGAGACGCTCGGCGAGCTGCGCAGGCTGGCGGGGATGATCGCCAACCCGGCCGCGGCCATCGAGTTCGGCCTCAAGCCGCCGACCGGCGCGCTGCTCTACGGTCCGCCCGGCACCGGCAAGACCACCATCGCGCAGGTCCTCGCGTCACAGCTGGAGGGGGACGTGGGGTTCATCTCGGCCAAGGGGTCGGACCTGGTCTCCAAGTGGGTGGGGGAGAGCGCCAAAAAGGTCGCCGAGCTGTTCGAACGGGCCCGCGCGGCCACCCCCACCATCATCTTCATCGATGAGATCGACGCTCTGCTCCCGGCCCGCCGGAGTGACGGTCCCGGAGGCGGCGAGCAAGAGTCCGTGGTGACCGAATTCCTCCAGCAGTTGGACGGGATCGACTCCACGCCCGGCGTCTTCGTGTTGGGGGCAACCAACCTGCCCGACCGGGTCGACCCTGCCATCCGGCGCGGGGGCCGGCTGGGCAGGGAGATCGAGATCCCGTTGCCGACGCCCGAGAACAGGCGCGCCATGCTGGAGAAGTTCACAGGCCGGCTGCGAGTCGGCCCTGACCTGGACCTCGAGCGTCTGGCGGTGGAGACCGAAGGCATGAGTGGTGCCGATATCGAGAGCCTCTGCGCGAGCGCAGCGGAGAACGCGTTCATGAACGCCGAGGGGCCCCGCCAGGTGGGCAAGGAGGACTTGCTCCGCCAGGTCATGGCCTGGCGGCGGAGAAGGGGGGAGGGCAGGGCGCCTGTCGGAGTCTGAGCCAGGTCGCCCGTGGCCGCCCTGCCCGCCCACAGGCCCGCCGCCCGGGAAGCGCCGCTGGCCCTGGCTCACCCTCCTCGTGCGCTGAGGCTGATCAGCCCTCCCGTAGGCGGGATACAACATGTCGTAGTCGCCGACCCAGCAGGTTGTGTCCCCTCCGACCTCTCGGGCGGCAGGCAGGCGCGTCGGACCAACGGTCCCAGTCAACGTCACGCTAAGCCGAAGTTCCTGCGTCGCCGCGAGTTCGGCTGAACTCGGCTGAGCGATGCAGGTTCTGGCTACAACGAGGGAGTGAGACCGAGCAGGGCCAGAGCGCGAGCCTGGAGCGGCGAAGGCAGGGCCAGCTTGTCGAAGGTAGCCGCCGTGGACGGGACACGGACTGTGTTCCTGGTCAGGCCGGCCAGGTTGGCGAGCAGGCTGCGGAAGCTGTGCACCGGAGTGCCGTCGGCCAAGCGCTGAGTACGGGCTTGGGCCAGGGCCGCTGAGGAGCGCCGCGCGGGCGCCACCACGTCCTCCGCCACCGGCTTGGCCTCGTCCTTGAACAGCAACGGCACCCAGGCCCGCTCCAGGTGCCAGCGCACGTAGTAGGCGAGCATGCAGATGAAGATGTGGGCCCGGACCCGGTCGGCCAGTCTGTGGTGCACCGGCCGGACCTGGAGGTCGACCGACTTCATGGTCTTGAAGGCTCGCTCCACACCGGCCAGCAGCTTGTAGCTGCGCACCACCTCGGAGGCGGCGAGCTTGCCCTCCGCGACGCTGGTACGGATGACGTAAAGACCGTCGAGAGCGGCCTCGGCCTCGATTCCGGCGGTGTCGCGCCGGTAGCCGAACCCGCTCTCGGTGATGTCGACCTGGAAGTGCTTGCCGACCTTGTACTGACCCAGGATCCGGCCCACCCGCAGCCCGGTCGCCTCCCGGCTCTTGAGACGGCCAGCGCGACCTGCCTCCACCACCTTGTCGAGCTCGCGCTCGGTGGCCAGCAGGAGCTCCTCGCGCTTACCGGCCCGGTCCTCGGCCAGGGCCGGGTTCTTGCACACGATCAGGCGCTCACCGGGGAAGTCGGGAGAGCTGATCTCGGCCAGGTTGCGCTGGTCGAACAGGCTCAACTGCAGGTGGCCGCCTTTGACCAGGGCCGCGATCTGGGGGCTGCGCAGGGCCGAGATCCAGCCCATGCCCCCCACCGACTTGAGGGCCTCGATGCGGGCCGAGGTCAACATCCCCCGGTCGCCAACCAAGACCACTTCGGCGATGCCGAAGCGCTGCTTGATCTTGTCCACCTGAGCAGCCACCGTGTTGGGGTCGGCGGTGTTGCCGGCGAAAACGTCGACCGCCACCGGGCA
>JBOHUX010000086.1:0-9560 GCA_050734915.1 Candidatus Dormibacteraceae bacterium | reverse complement strand
TCCGCGCCCGGCGAGATTCCCCGTCTCCCGCCTACCCGGCCGGCTGCGGGTACTTCTTGGGATCGACGCTGATGGAGCCGGCGATGATGCCCTGCTTGGCGGCGCTGATCTCGCTCTGGAGAGAACTCGGGATCTTGCTCGCGAAGTCGTGGTAGGGGGAGAGGGCCACCCCGCCGTTGGACAGCGTGCCGACGTAGTTGCCGCCCTGGAACGTGCTGTTGACCGCGGACCTGACCGCCGCCTCGACGGAGGTCGCGATGCCCTTGGTGACCGAGGTCAAAAAGAGGCTGCAGTACTGCGGGGCGCTGACGCAGCCGTCGGTGTCCACCCATTCCATGACCGCCTTGCCGCCCGAGGCCTGGACGGCGACCGCCGCCCCCAGGCCTACGTTGCCGGCGACCGGGAAGATGACATCCGCGCCCTGCTGCATGAGGGTGGTGGCGATCGCCCGGCCCTTGTCCTGGCTGGTGAAGTCACCCGAGAACGAGCCCTTCTGAGTGAACGGGTTCCAGCCCAGCACCTTGACGTGGGTGCCGTGCTTCTGGTTGTAGTAGTAGACGCCCGCCGCGAAGCCGTCCATGTAGATGGTCACGGTCGGGATCTGGATGCCGCCGAAGGTGCCGACGGCGCCCTTCTTGCTGTAGCCGGCCGCCAGGTAGCCGCCCAGGAAGGCGTCCTGGTCGGTGCGGTAGATGAGCGCCAGGACGTTGGAGATGGGCGGGTTGTAGGTGTAGTCGACGATGGCGAACTTCTGGGTGGGCGCGGCCTGCGCCTTGGCCTTGGTGATGTCGCCCATCAGGAAGCCGACGGTGACGATGAGGTTGCACTTCTGGGACTCGAACGCGTTGATGTTGGGCGCGTAGTCGTTCTGCGAGGTCGAGGACAGGTACTTGATCGTCACGCCCAGGTCCTTGTGGGCGTTCTTCATGCCCTGCCAGGCGCTGGCGTTGAAGGAGCGGTCGTCGATGCCTCCGGTGTCGGTGACCAGGCAGCCGAGGAACTTGGAGTTCTTGCTCGCGGCCGGACCCGGAGAGGTGCCGGTGGATCCGCAGGCGGCGAGCAGGAGCGCCCCCGTCAGTGCCAGCGCCAGGGACCACCGTCTCGGCCTCAACAATGTCATGCCCTCATTCCTCTCGTCAGACGGCCTCCGGAAGGCGCCAAGCGCCCGGGAGGGCCGCGAAGTGCGTGGAATCGTAGCACCTGGACCGCGCGCCGGGCGGTGCGGGAACACACTCCCGCGGGAGAGCGCCCGCGCTCATAATCGGGTGAAAGTGCCGGCCACCGCGCTCTCGCTCTCGCACCTGGGCTCTCTCATGCAGGGCGTTCGCAGCGTCGACCGGGTCGGCGCCGAGGAGCGGGCGGCGGCGCTCGCCAGGCGCTCGATCAAGAAGGCCTCCAAGCTCTTCGCGCTCGACCTGGCGATCCGCTGCATGGACCTCACCACTCTGGAGGGCGCCGACACGCCCGGCAAGATCGCCGGCCTCTGCTCGAAGGCGATGCGACCCCGGCCGGGCGACGCCTCCATCCCCCCCGTGGCGGCGGTCTGCATCTACCCGCTGCTGATCCCCGACGCCCTCGCCCACCTGCGCGGAGCGGCCGCTGCCGGCCGCCCGGTGAGGATCGCCTCCGTGGCGACGGCGTTCCCGTCCGGGCAGACGTTCACCTCCGTCAAGATCGCGGAGGTCGAGGGGGCGGTCGCCGCCGGGGCCGACGAGGTGGACATGGTCATCGACCGCGGCGCCTTCCTGAGTGGCGGCTACCAGCGCGTCTTCGACGAGATCGTCGCCGTCAAGGCAGCCTGCGGCCGCGCGCGCCTCAAGGTGATCCTGGAGACCGGCGAGTTGGGCACGTACGACGCCGTGCGCCGGGCGAGCGTGCTCGCGATGGCGGCGGGCGCCGACTTCATCAAGACCTCAACCGGCAAGATCCAGCCGGCGGCGACGCTGCCGGTCAGCCTGGTCATGATGGAGGCGATCCGCGACTATCACCGGGAGACCGGGCGGGCGGTCGGCTTCAAGCCGGCGGGCGGGATCAGGACCTCCAAGCAGGCGATCGCCTACCTGGTCCTCCTCCACGAGACGCTGGGCCCCGCCTGGATGACGCCCGACCGGTTCCGGATCGGCGCCTCCAGCCTCCTCAACGACGTCCTCATGCAGATCGTCAAGGAGCGCGAGGGCGCCTACCAGTCACCGGACCACTTCACGATTGACTGAGGAGCGCTCGGGCGGGAAGCTGGAAGCCGCCGGCGGAGGCACCCTCGCCACGCCCGGCTTCGAATACGCCCCGGCTCCCGAGGCGACCGACCATCTCGCCATCGCGCCGCGCCACCAGCTCTTCATCGGCGGGCGCCTCGTCGCCCCCCATTCGAGGAGTTGGTTCCCGTCGGTGAACCCCGCCACCGAGGAGACCCTGACCGAGGTCGCCGAGGCGGACGAGGTGGACGTCGGCCGGGCCGTCACGGCGGCGGCGAAGGCGCAGCCCGGCTGGGCCCGCCTCCCCCCCGCCCGGCGCGCCCGCCACCTGTTCCGGATCTCGCGGATCATCCAGGAGCGCGCCCGCGAGCTGGCGGTGGCGGAGACCATGGACGGCGGCAAGCCGATCAAGGAGTCCCGCGATGTGGACGTGCCGCTGGCGGCGTCACATTTCTTCTACTACGCGGGATGGGCGGACAAGCTCGAGTGGGCGTTCCCGAACAGGCGGCCGCGCCCGCGGGGGGTGGCGGGCCAGGTCATCCCCTGGAACTTCCCGCTCCTCATGCTGGCCTGGAAGATCGCGCCCGCGCTGGCGACCGGGAACACGGCCGTGCTGAAACCGGCCGAGACGACGCCGCTGACGGCCATGATCTTCGCCGACATCTGCCGCCAGGCGGAGCTTCCCGACGGGGTGGTCAACATCGTCACCGGGGGGGGCGGCACCGGCGCCCTCCTGGTCGCTCATCCGGGGGTGCGCAAGGTGGCGTTCACGGGCTCGACGGAGGTCGGGAAGCTGATCCAGAGGTCGATCGCCGGGAGCGGCAAGCACCTGACCCTGGAGCTGGGCGGCAAGGCGGCCAACATCGTCTTCGAGGACGCGCCGCTCGACCAGGCCGTCGAGGGCGTCGTCAACGGCATCTACTTCAACCAGGGCCACGTGTGCTGCGCGGGCAGCCGCCTGCTCGTCCAGGAGTCGGTCTTCGAGCCGCTGGTCGAGAAGCTCAAGGCCCGGCTGGGCACGCTCCGCGTCGGCGACCCGCTGGACAAGAACACCGACGTGGGCGCCATCAACTCCGCCGCCCAGTTGGAGAAGATCAGGGCCCTGGTCCAGTCCGGGCTCGAGGAGGGGGCCGAGATCTATCAGCCCCAGTGCCGGCTGCCGGAGCGCGGATACTGGTTCCCGCCCACGATCTTCACCAACGTCGCCCAGTCCCACCGCATCGCCCGCGAGGAGATCTTCGGCCCCGTCCTCTCGGTGCTGACCTTCCGGACTCCCGAGGAGGCGGTGGAGAAGGCCAACAACACCCCCTACGGCCTCTCCGCCGGGATCTGGACCGACAAGGGTTCGCTGATCCTCTGGATGACGGAGCGGATGCGCGCGGGCGTCGTCTGGGCGAACACCTTCAACCGCTTCGACCCCGCCTCGCCCTTCGGCGGCTACAAGGAGTCGGGGTTCGGCCGCGAGGGCGGCCTCCACGGCCTGCTCCCCTACGTGGACCTCGCATGAGCCTGCCCGTGCCGAAGACGTACAAGCTCTACATCGGCGGCGAGTTCGTGCGCTCGGAGTCGGGGCGGGCGGACCGCCCCGGCGGCGTCAACGTGCCGCGCGGCTCCCGCAAGGACCTCCGGGAGGCGGTGCGGGCGGCCCGCGCGGCCTTCCCCGGCTGGTCCCGGCGCGCCGCCGCCAACCGCGGCCAGATCCTCTACCGGGCCGCCGAGATGCTGGACGGGCGGCGCGCGGAGTTCATGAGGCTGCTCGGCGGCGGTCGCGCCGGCGGCCGGGAGGTGGACGCCGCGGTCGACACCCTGGTCTGGTACGCCGGCTGGGCGGACAAGCTGCAGCAGGTGGCGGGCACCGTCAACCCGGTCGCGGGGCCCTACTTCAACTTCACGATCCCGGAGCCGGCGGGGGTGGTGGGCGCCGTCGCACCGGCGCGGCCGCGGCTGCTGGGGATGGCCCGCCGGCTGGCGCCCGCACTCTGCGGAGGCAACACGGTGGTGGCGCTGGCGTCGGAGGCGGACCCCCGGGCGGCGCTGACCCTGGCCGAGGTGCTCGCCACCAGCGACGTCCCCCCGGGGGCCGTCAACATCCTGAGCGGCCGGCGGGCCGAGCTCCTGCACTGGCTGGGGAGCCACATGGACGTGAACGCCATCGACGCCGCCGGTTGCGAGGACGGGGAGCGGGCGCTCCTCATCGAACTGGGGGCCGGTAACGTGAAGCGGATCATTACGCCCGGGCCGGGCGACGAGCTCAGCTTGCACGCCGCCACCGCCCTGATGGAGTTCAAGACCGTCTGGCACCCGATCGGCACCTGAGCCCCTCGAGCCCGCGCCCGGTGTCCGCCTCCGGCCCGTCGCGCTTCCTGGCCTGGCCCAAGGCCGAGCTCCACTGCCACCTCGACGGGGCCGTCCGGCCGGCGACCGCCGCCGCGCTGGCCGACGAGCAGGGTCTCGACCTCCCCCGGCCCCTTCGCATGGTGGCGCCGGACGACCTCACCTCCCAGGCGGCACTGCTTTCTTACTTCGAACATCCCCTTGCCGTCCTCCAGACCGAGGCCGCGCTCGAGCGCTCGGCTCTGGAGCTCGGGATCGACTCCGCGGCCGACGGGATCGACTACCTGGAGGTCCGCTGGGCGCCCCTGCTGCATCTGGCGGCGGGCCTCACCCCCGAGCGCGTCATCGAGGCCGTGCTGGGGGGCCTGGCGGCGGCCCCGGTCCGCGCCGTCGCCATCGTCTGCGCGATGAGGTCCCATCCTCCGGAGCGAAACCTGGAGCTGGCCCGGATCGCGGGACGGTACGCGGGCGGCGGCATCGTCGGCTTCGATCTCGCCGGCGACGAGGCGAGCTTCCCGGCTCTGCCCCAGCGGCCGGCGTTCGAGGCCGCCCGGGCGGCGGGCCTTCACCTCACCTGCCACGCGGGCGAGGCGGGCCAGCCGTCGCGCGTCGAGGAGGCGCTCGACCTGGGCGTCGAGCGCGTCGCGCACGGGGTGATCGGCGCCCGCGATCCGCGCATCGTGGAGCGCGTCCGGGCGGAGGGGATCGTCCTCGACCTCTGCCCGACCTCGAACTGGAAGACGCGATCGGTGCCCAGCCTGGAGGACCATCCGCTGCCCCGCCTGGTGCGGGCCGGGGTGCGCTGCACGATCAGCTCCGACTGCCGGACGGTGGCGGGCACCAGCCTGACCGGGGAGTACGAGGTCTGCGCCTCGGTGCTGGGCATGACCGACGGGGAGATCCGCGGCTGCGACCGGACCGCCCGCGAGGCGGCGTTCGACCGGTAGGCGGTCCGACGCTACGCGGGCCGGACGCCGGCGCTGTCGACGCGGAAGAGGATGTGGGGCGGGCGGGTCCCGGCCTCGTGGGCCATCCGCCAGGCGCCGGCGAGCCGGGCGGCGGCCGCCTCGCACAGCTGCGGGGTGCGGGCGCATACAGAGGCCAGAACGTCACCTCGCCGGACCGCCGCCCCGACCTGGGCTTCGATGAGCACCCCGGCGCCGGGGTCGATGACGTCCTCCTTCCGGATCCGGCCGGCGCCCAGGGCGAGGCAGGCCTGGCCGATCTCGAGCGCGTCGATGGACTCCACCCAGCCCGCCGCCGGCGCCCGTACCTGGGCTCGAGCCGCGGCTCGCGGGAGCCCCTCCGCGAGGCGGCCGCCCTGCGCATGGACCATGCGCTCGAACATCTCCCGGCCGGAGCCGTCCGCGAGGGCCCGCGCGGGGTCGCGGTCGATCCCCGCCAGGCGGCACATCTCGCGAGCCACCCGAACCGCCACCTCGCGGAGCTCCTGGCCGGCATCGCCCGCCAGCACCGCCAGGGCCTCCTCGACCTCGAGCGCATTGCCGACCGCCCGTCCCAGCGGGCTGTCCATGGCCGTGACCAACGCCACGGTGCGGCGGCCGGCGCCCTCGCCGATCTGCACCATCTCGGAGGCCAGGAAGGCGGCCTGGTCGGGGTCGGGCATGAACGCGCCCCGCCCCGCTTTGACGTCGAGGACGATCGCGTCGGCACCGGCGGCGATCTTCTTCGACATCACGCTGGACGCGATCAGCGGCACCGAGGGCACCGTCGCCGACACGTCTCGGAGGGCGTACAGCGCCCGGTCCGCGGGGACCATGCGTGGCGACTGCGCCGCCACCGCCAGCCCGATCTCAAGGACCTGGCGCAGGAACCGCTCCGGCTCCAGCTCCACGGTGAGCCCGGGCACGGACTCCAGCTTGTCGAGGGTCCCGCCGGTGTGGGCGAGCGCGCGGCCGCTCAGCTTGGGCACGGGGACTCCGCAGGCCGCCGCCAGAGGGCAGGCGATCAGCGTCACCTTGTCCCCCACTCCTCCCGTCGAGTGCTTGTCCACCTTGATTCCGGGGATGGCGGAGAGGTCGAGCACCTCGCCGCTCGCCACCATGGCGGTGGTCAGGGCGAGCGTCTCGGCCCGGGTCATGCCCCGCGTGCAGACGGCCATCAGCCAGGCCGACATCTGGTAGTCGGGGACCTCGCCCGCCAGATAGGCGTCGAGGAGGAGCCGGATCTCCTCCCCCGTGTGCTCCGCCCCATCCCGCTTGCGTGCGATCAGCTCCAGCGCCTGCATGGGCACTGATTGTCGAACCTGGCGGCCGCCCCCCGCGGGCCGGCCCTCAGCGCCTCAGGCCGCGGGCCGCGTACAGGGCCTCGTCAGCCCGGCCGATGAGCGTCCGGGCATCGTCCCCGGGCGCCATGCCGGCGACACCGACCGAGAAGCCCGCCGAAGCCGGGGCCGAGCTCTCGCGGATCTCCTTCAGGAGGCGGGTGGCGGCGACCGGGGTGGTCGCCGGGAGCAGGAGGACGAACTCGTCGCCGCCGTAGCGAAAGACGAGGTCCTGCCCGCGCAGGCGCGTTCTGAGGGCGACGGTCACCCGTCGCAGGAGATCGTCCCCCGCCGCATGGCCGAGCCGGTCGTTGACCTGCTTGAGGCCGTCCACGTCCACGAACGCGACCGAGAGGGGCTGCCCCGACCGGCGTGCCCGTTCCACCTCCCGCTCCACCGCGGCGACGCCCGCCGCCCTCCGCAGCACGCCCGTCAGCTCATCGAACGCGACCTCGTTGCTGAGCCGCCTCAGGACCCCCGCGGGGACCCCGTCCAGCGCCTTGGGACTGACCCCGAGCTGGGCGCCGAGCACCGTGCAGAGCTCGCGGTTGCCACGCCGGCGGCCGGCGGCGACGGCCACCGAGAGGGCCACCATGAGGAGCCCCAGGACGGCGGGGAGGGCGGCCGGCACGAGCGACAGCGTGGCGGCGTCGGCACTCAGGCTCGGGAAGGACAGCGAGGGTGCCACCGGGGGCAGCAGTCGGCCCGGATGGGGGCGTGCGAGGTCGGGCGGCGACAGGAGGGCGGGGGGCGCGGGCACCCTGGGGACGGCGAGGGAGGGAGCGGCGGGAGCGCGAACGACCGGTGAGTAGGCGACGGCGGCGGGACGGGCGGGCGCCTTCGCGGCCGCCTGCGGTGCCGGCCCGGAGGCGGCAAGGCTCGGGTTCGGGACCGCGACCGGGACTGCGAGGGAAGGCGGCGCCGGAGCCGGCGCCGGGGCCCCCTGGGTGGCCTTCCTGGAGCCGCGGCCGTCGCCCTCCTTCCGGTCGCGGGGCGCACCGGGCGCCCGGCTCGTGCCGGAGGCCTCCGAATCCCGGCTGGCCTCGGACCGCTCGGCGTGCTGCGAGCCGTGGGCGTGCTGCATCACCGGCGCGTGCTCCGCGTCCTGGACATGCGGCGAGTCCGGCGCGTGCTCCGCGTCCTGGGCCTGCGGCGAGTCATGCGCCTGCGAGGTGTCCTGAGCGCGCGCAACCTCGGGAGCATGGCCGTCGCCATGATCGTGAGAGCCGTCGGGCGCCGCCGACACCGGAACACTCAGCGCGAGCATCAAGCTCAGGACGGCGAGGAAGGCGGGGGCAAGACGTGTGCGGGACATGGCCTCCTCCAAGGACGTTGCGGAACCTGCTTGCCATGTCTAACGGCGGGCCTCGCCGATACTCCCGCGGCAATCGCCGTCATCTGCCGGACTTCTGGGCACCTTCTCCCATCCGTCCCGGCGGCTCCACCCCGATTAGCATCGTCTCAATGGACGACCCGGCCGACCCCACCCAAAGGCTCTACCGGCCGGGGTCCGTGACCTGGAAGGTGAACCGGGAGACCGTCCTCCTGCTGGGCGGGGGCCGGGCTCTGCTCATGCAGCTCGCCCATCCCCTGGTCGCCGCGGGCGTGGCCGAGCACAGCGACTTCCAGAGGCGCCCCCTCGACCGGCTCGCCCGCACTCTCGAGCTCACCTTGAGCATGGTCTTCGGGACGCGCGAGGAGGCGGTGGTCGCCGCCCGGCGGATCAACCAGGCGCACCGGACGGTCCAGGGCACGCTCAGCGACGGCTCGGGCGGGGTCGCCGCGGGCGCCCCCTATTCGGCCCGAAACCCGGACCTGCTGCTCTGGGTCCACGCCACGCTCGTGGAGAGCGCGGTGCTGACCTATGAGTCGCTTGTGGAGGCTCTCACCGACCGGGAGAAGCAGGAGTATCTACTCGAGTCGCGGCTGGTAGGAGAGCTGCTCGGGATCCCCCGGGAGGCCTTCGCCGCCGACTGGTCGTGCTTCCGCGCCTACCTGGAGCGGATGTACGCGGGACCGGTCCGGGTCAGCGACCAGGCCCGACGCCTCGCGCGGGGAGTGCTGGATCCCGGCCTGCCCCTGGTGCCGAGGGCGGCCTACGCCCCCACCAACCTGATCACCACGGGCCTGTTGCCCGCATCGCTCCGGGATGGCTACCGCCTGCCCTGGGGAAGAGCGCGGCGCGCCGCGTACGCCACCTCTTTGAGAGTGATTCCGGCGCTGGTCCGGGGAGCCCCGGCCCGTCTGCGCCAGATGAGCGCCTACCGCGTCGCGAGCCGGACCCCGGCCGGCCAGGCTAGGATGTCCAGTCCCGGAGAGGCTAGGACGCGGCCGAAGCGCCGGGGGGCTCACCGGCCGAGAGCAGGCGATCCAGCTCGGCCCCGTCGAGCGTCTCCACCTCCTTGAGACGCTCGGCGACGAGGCTGAGCTTTTCCCGGCGCTCGGTGAGGATCCGCTTGGCGGTCTGATGCGCATCGTCGACGAGCGACTTCACTTCTTCGTCGATGACCGCGGCGACCTCCTCCGAGTAGTTGCGCTGGGTGCCCAGGGTGCGGCCCAGGAAGGGATTCTGGTCCTCTTCGCCCATCTGGATCGTCCCCACCTTCTCGCTCATGCCCCAGCTGGTGACCATCCGGCGCGCCATCTGGGTGACCCTCTGGATGTCGTTCTCGGCACCCGAGGTGACGTCCCCGAAGACCACCTCCTCGGCCACCCGCCCCCCCATGATGCCCGCCATCTGGTCGATCAGC
>JBOHUX010000085.1:0-9601 GCA_050734915.1 Candidatus Dormibacteraceae bacterium | reverse complement strand
GGCGCGGGCCGGCGCCGGCACCCGGCGGCGGCGACGGTGACATCATGCGCATCGTCGCCCTCACCAAGAGGTTCGGAGGCCTGACCGCCGTCGACGACGTCAGCTTCGAGGTCCGCCGGGGGGAGATCTTCGCCCTCATCGGACCCAACGGGGCCGGTAAGACGACGCTCTTCAATACGGTCACCGGGCTGTTCCCCCCCACCAGCGGGAACGTCTACTTCGACGACCGCACCATCACCGGGCTGCGGCCGCACCGAGTCGCCAAGCTCGGCATCGCGCGGACCTTTCAGAACATCCGGCTCTTCGACTACATGACCGTCCAGGACAACGTGCGGCTCGGCCAGCACAGCCGCATGCACGCCAAGATCTGGGATGCCGTCCTCAAGACCCGCCGCGAGCGCGTCGAGGAGGCGCAGGTCTCCGAGCGCGCCATGGAGCTGCTCCGCTTCGTGGGACTGGAGAACCACTCCGAGAACTACGCGCGGAACCTTCCCTACGGGCTGCAGAGAAGGCTCGAGATCGCCCGCGCCCTCGCCACCGACCCCAAGCTGCTGCTCCTCGATGAGCCGGCGGCTGGCTTCACCCCCCAGGAGAAGACCGAGCTCATGGAGCTGGTGCAGAAGGTGCGCGCCTCCGGAGTCACGATCTTCCTCATCGAGCACGACATGAGGCTGGTGATGGGCGTCTCCGAGCGGATCGTCGTCATCGATCACGGCGAGAAGATCGCCGAGGGCTCACCCGACGAGGTGCGGGGCAACCAGCGCGTGATCGACGCCTACCTCGGCAAGAGCGCGTGAGCTCGGCCCCCGCCGCCGCGCCGCCGGCCGCCCCGGAGTCCGCCCTGCCCCTTCTCCAGGTCTCCGGGGTGGACGCCTTCTACGGGCACGTCCAGGCCCTGCGCGGGGTCACCATGGACGTCCGACAGGGCGAGGTGGTGGCGCTCATCGGGTCCAACGGGGCCGGCAAGACGACGACGCTGCGCACCATCTCGGGGCTGATCCGGCCGCCGGCGGGGACCATCCACTTCGGCGGCCGGCCGATCCACACGGTCGCGGCCGAGAAGGTGGTCCAGCTCGGCATCTGCCAGTCTCCCGAGGGCCGGCGCCTGTTCACCCGCATGACGGTGCAGGACAACCTCCTCATGGGCGCCTACACGCGCCGGGATCGGGCCGGGATCCGGACCGACGTGGACCGCGTGTACGAGCTCTTCCCCCGCCTCAAGGAGCGCAGCTCACAGATCGCGGGCACGCTCTCGGGGGGGGAGCAGCAGATGCTGGCGATCGGGCGGGCGCTTATGTCCAAGCCCAAGCTGCTGATGCTCGACGAACCTTCGCTGGGGCTGGCCCCCATCTTGGTGGAGACGATCTTCCAGATCATCCAGGAGATCAACTCCCGGGGCACGACCATCCTGCTCGTGGAGCAGAACGCCCACCAGGCGCTCTCGGTCGCCGATCGCGGCTACGTCCTCGAGACCGGTTCGATCGTCCGTGAGGGCGCCGGCAAAGAGCTGCTGGAGTCCCCGGACGTCCAGCGCGCCTACCTGGGGATGTGAGCCGGAGGAGGTGCGAAGCCGGGCCGGCCGATATGATTCTCCGATCCGATCCGATCCGAACGTCCATGCCAGATTCGGGGGTGTTGAGTTGCCAGGAAGAGCGCGGCTGATCGCGGGCCTCGTCGGCGCCGGAATGACCATCGCCGGCTGCGGGAGCGCCGGGCAGCCGGCGGCCCCCTCGTCGCCCTCAGCCTCGTGCATCAAGGCGCCGAGCGGGCTCACCAACTCCGGAGCCCTGACCTGGGGTTCCGATGTCAGCTACCCGCCGCAGGAGTTCTTCAACCCCAACGCCCCCACCACGCCGGTCGGCTTCGACATCGACGTCGCGGCGGCGATCGCCAAGAAGATGTGCCTTCAGAGCCAGGTCGTGAACGAGGGCTTCAACGGCATCATCCCCGCCCTCAACGCCAAGAAGTTCGACGCCATCATCTCGGCGATGACCATCACCAGCGACCGCAGCAAGTCGGTGAGCTTCGTCCCCTACTTCAACGCCGGCGAGGCGCTGGTGGCCACGTCCAGCTCCAGCCTGCACATCACCGACCTGGCCCAGCTCTGCGGGAAGTCGGTCGCGGTGGAGAGCGGTACCGCCGAGGAGAGCGAGGTCAAGACCACCATCGACCCCAAGTGCGGGTCGAATCCGGTCACCCTCAAGGTCTTCCCCGTCGACACGGCGGCGCTGGCCGAGCTCCGCAAGGGCGGCGTCGTCCTGCACTTCACCGACTCACCGGTCGCCGAGTACGAGATCAAGAAGAATTCCGACCTCAAGATCGTGAGCCCGGTCCTGGAGACCGCCCCCGAGGGCATCGCCGTACGCCAGGACTCCCCCCAGCTCCTGACCGCGATGAAGGCGGCCTTCAAGGCCCTCGAGGCGGACGGCACGTACACCCGGCTGCTGAACAAGTGGGGCCTCGCCAGCGGCGACATCCGGAAGGCATAGGAGACCGCGGCAGGGCGCTGGCCGATGATGCGGGTCCTCGCGGGGGCCGGTCGCCGGGCGCGGCCTCTCATCTAGCGCATGGTCGCGCATGAGGTCGCCCTCTTCGCCCTCCCGATCTTCCAGCGGGAGCTCTTCTCGACCTACTTCCTGCTCCCGGCCTGGACGACCTTCTGGATCACCATGGTCTCGATGCCGATCGGCGTCGTCCTCGGCCTCCTGGGCGCCCTCGGGCGCGTCTCGCGGATTCCCGTCCTGCGCTGGGTGGTGGCCGGCTATCTCTGGGTCTTCCGGGGGACTCCGGTGCTGGTCCAGATCGTGTTCTGGTACTTCGGCACCGCGGAGCTGACCGGCAACTTCGTCAACCTCCCGGCGGTGGTCGCGGGAGTGCTCGCGCTGGGGGTCAACGAGGGCGCCTACATGACCGAGATCGTCCGCGCCGGGCTCCTCTCCGTGGACACCGGCCAGCAGGAGGCGGCCCGCGCGCTGGGCATGACCTACCGGCAGACCATGCGCCGGATCGTCGTCCCCCAGGCCCTGCAGGTCATCATCCCCCCGACCGGGAACGAATACATCAGCATGCTGAAGACCACCTCGCTCCTCTACATCATCGCCATCCCAGAGCTCTTCGCCACCGCCGCCAGCCTCTACAGCTCCGACTTCCGGTACTTCGAGGCCCTGAGCGTGGTCAGCATGTGGTACCTGTTCCTGACCAGCATCCTGAGCATGGTCCAGCGCCGCCTCGAAGACCGCTACGGCGCCGGCCGCATGGACTTCGCACGCGATTCCCGGGGCTCGCTCTCCCGCATGTTCGGATTCGGCGCCACGCGCGGAGCCCGTTAGCGGGCATGCTGGTCGAGATGCGCGGGGTCCACAAGCGCTTCGGCCAGACCGAGGTCCTGAAGGGCATCGACCTCGACGTGGAGCGCGGCCAGGTCGTCTGCATCCTGGGGCCCAGTGGCAGCGGCAAGACGACCCTGCTCCGCTGCGTCAACCACCTGGAGAAGATCGACGAGGGCACGATCAGCGTGGACGGTGAGCTGGTCGGCTACCGCCGGCTCCCCGACGGAACCGTCCGCGAGGAGCGGGACGCGGTGGTGGCGCAGCGCCGATCCCGGATCGGCATGGTCTTCCAGCGCTTCAACCTCTTCCCACACATGTCGGCGGTCGCCAATGTCATGGAGGCGCCGATTCAGGTCCGGGGCATCAATCACCGGCAGGCCCGGGAGCGCGCCCTTCAGTTGCTCGTCCAGGTCGGGCTCGGGGACCGCTGCGACCACTTTCCGGCGCAGCTCTCGGGCGGCCAGCAGCAGCGCGTCGCCATCGCCCGGGCGCTGGCCATGGATCCCAAGCTGATGCTCTTCGACGAGCCCACCTCGGCCCTCGACCCCGAACTCGTGGGGGAGGTGCTGGAGACGATGAAGAAGCTGGCCGGCGCGGGGATGACGATGATCGTCGTCACCCACGAGGTGGGCTTCGCCCGCGAGGTCGCGGACCGGGTGGTGATGATGGATGGGGGCGTGGTCCTCGAGGAAGCCCCGCCGGCGGACTTCTTCGCCCATCCCACCCACCCCCGCACGCAGGCCTTCCTCTCCAAGATCCTCTAAGGCGCCGCGATCCTCGGCGAGCCCGCCGCTACCGGAAGTGGGCGCTCGTGAAGAAGAGGAAGGCGAGGATCGCCGCGAAGGCCCCGTACTCGAGCGCGATCTGGCGGCTCAACGTCTCCTCGGCGGTGTGCCTGATCACCCCCCGGTTGATGTACCAGGCGAGCATCAGCATGACCGCCATCGTGCCCTCGTTGAACGGCACGTAGACGGACACGGCCCAGGCGAAGAAGGTGACCACCTGCCCGACCAGGATCGCGAAGAGGAAGGCACGGTTGCCGGGCATCGGCCTGCCGAGGACCCGGAAGCTGCGGAAGGCTGCCAGGACCGCGATCACGAAGATCCAACCCAGTCTCAGCGGCAGGCTGAGCGAGGTGGCGACGATGACGACCAGGAAGGCGATCGCCAGCGTCATCGCCTGGATGGCCTCCTGGACGATGACATGGCCGGGCTTCTCCGACGCCCGCAGCCGGCGGTGGTCGAGATGCGAGGTGACGACGAAGAAGGCGCCGTATGCGACCGTCATCAGCGCGTACTTCCACCATTCGGCGACGAGGACCGAGAGGCCGGTGATGGCGATCGCCGCGATCACGGCCGGCACGAAGTGCTCGACGGCGGGCAGCTCACCGGTGCCGACCCGGAGATAGGTGAACAGCGCGGGCCCGGCCACGATGACGAGCGCCGCGCCCAGACTCCAGCTCTGGCCGGGCCCGATCAGCTCGGACTTGAACCCGAAGGCGAGCGCGATGAGCACCAGTCCGACGAGCGCCAGGAAGCGCGTGTCGACCAGCGGCTCGGCCCCCGCCGCGGGCGTCAGCCGCTCGGCGATCGGTGGCGGCGTCTTCACGGGCGCGCCGCCCCGGGCAGCGGCCGGGGTGGGCCGACGGCGGAGCGGGGACTTGACGCCAGGACTTGACGACGCCCTGCCCCCGCCATATCGTCGCCCCGCCGCAACCCCCCTGGGTGAGTGGTTTTCAGGTGGGGGGTGGCGTCAGCCCCCGACACGGCCGTACCGGTCCTCGAGGCGGACCACGTCGGCCATGTGGGGGGTCGAGACCTCGAATATGTCACAGTCCTCGACGGCGGTCATCCGGTGCCGGCGCCCGGGCCGGATGTGGGCCGTGTCGCCCTCCCGCAGCTGGTGGCGCCGCAGCTCACCGGCCTCGTCGTCCAACTCCAGGTCGAGGACCCCATGGGCCAGCATGATGCACTCGTCCTTGGTCTCGTGGTACTGAAGGGACAGGGCCTCCCCGCGGTTGACGTGGAGAACCTTGCCCAGGTACCGGTCCGTCACCGCCCAGCGGAGCTCGTACCCCCAGGGCTTGTCCACCCGCGAGGAGCGTGCCGGCTCGACCTCAGCCACTGCCGTCCACCCCCACGATCTCCTCCAGCGCCGCCAGCCGAGCCTCGACCCGGTCCGGGGAGGCCGCCTCCGAGTAGACCCTGATCAGCGGTTCGGTGCCGCTGGCGCGAAGGAGGACCCAGCTCCCGTCGGCGAGGAAGAACTTGAAGCCGTCGTCATCGCGAACGCGGCTCACCTCCACCCCAGCGACCGTGCTGGGGGCCCTCTCGCGGAGGGTCCGCAGGATGCGCTCGCGGTCCACCTCGTAGGTCTCCCGGGAAAGGTGGATGTCGTGACGCGCGTAGGCGTGGGGGCCGACCCGCGCCTCGAGGTCGGCGAGGATCCGGCTGAGGGGCCTGCCCGAGCTGACGATCATGTCGGCGAAGAAGAGACCGGCCAGGATGCCGTCCCGCTCCGGGATGTGGCCCCGGAAGCCGAAGCCGCCGCTCTCCTCGCCGCCCAGCACCGCGTCCACCTCGATCATCCGGGGGGCCACGTTGGGGAACCCGACCGGCAGCTCGTGGACCTCGACCTCGAACTGCTCCGCCAGCCGGTCGGCCATCGACGTCATGTTGACGGTCTTCACGACCGGCCCTCGCCAGCCGCGCGTCTCGAACAGGTAGAGCATGAGCAGGGCGTAGACCTGGAGCTGATTGATGAAGCGCCCCGTCTCGTCGATGATGCCGACCCGGTCGGCGTCGCCGTCGGTGGCGATGCAGAGGTCGTGGCCGCCCCCCGCCATCGCCTCCAGGGCGACCCCCAGGTTGGGTGGGATGGGCTCCGGGTTGACGCCCCCGAAGTAGGGGTTGCGGTCCCCGTGGAGCTCGGTGACGGCCGTCCTGCCCCCCGCCATCAGGCCGTCCAGGTAGCCGTACCCGGAGCCGTGCATGCACTCGTGGAGGATGCTCAGGCCCGCCCCCCGAACGCGCTCCAGGTCGAGCATGCGACCGATCTGCTCGAAGTAGGCGGCCCGGGGATCGACGGTCTCCACCAGGCCGGCGCGCCGGGCGTCGTCCAGCTCTCTCCGCCGCACCCGCGCCGGTGCCGCGGCGACCTGATCGATGCGCTCCTCGAGCTCGCGGATCACCTCCCGCGGGGCCGAGCTGCCGGTCTCGGGCTTGTACTTGAGGCCGTTGAAGAGCCAGGGATTGTGGCTGGCGGTGATCACGACCGCGCCCGCCGCCCGGCGGTCGATCACCGTCCAGGAGGCGACCTGGGTCGGCGAGGGCCGGTCGAAGACAAGGCTCCGGACGCCATTCCCCGCCAGCACCCGGGCCACCTCGTCCGCGAACGCCTCGGAGGCGAACCGGCAGTCGTAGCCGAGCACCACCAGCGGCGCCGGGGACCGGGCGAGGAGGTATTCGGCGATCCCCTGCGACGCGTGGCGCACCGTCTCGAAGGTGAAGTCGTCGGCGACCAGGCCCCGCCAGCCGTCGGTGCCGAATCGTATGGGGACGGCGGCCATGTCTACCGGCTAAAGGTAGCGAATCCGGCCCGACCGTTCGAGGTCGGCGACGATCCGCTTCACGTCCTGCGCCCGCGACCGGGGGCAGATGAGGATGGCGTCGTCGGTCTCGATCACGATCAGGTCGCGGAGCCCGATCGCCGCCACCAGCTTGCCGGGGGCGGAGAGGAGGCAGTCGCGGGTGTCCAGCAGCACGGCGTCCCCCTCCACGACGTTGCCGGCCCGGTCCCGGTCCCAGATCTCGTGCAGCTCCGCCCACGAACCGACGTCGTTCCAGCCGAAGTCGGCGGCGACGAGCAGCAGGTTGCCGGTCCTCTCCATCACCGTGTAGTCGACGGCCTGGGCGGGGAGCCGCGAGTAGAGGCGGAGCGCCTCCCCCTCGTCGCCGCGCGAACGTGCCTCGAGAACCCGCCGCAGGCCGCGCAGGTGCTGGGGCGAGTGCCGGTCCAGCTCCATCACGAAGGCGGCGGCGCGCCAGCAGAACATGGAGAGGTTCCAGTAGTAGGTGCCCGCCGCCAGGTACTCGGCCGCGCGGGCGGCGTCCGGCTTCTCGACGAACTCGGCGACCCGGAACAGCGCCGCGCGGCCGGGCCCCGTCCTCTCCCCCACCCGCACATACCCGTAGCCAGTGGCGGCGAACCGGGGCCGGAGCCCGATCGTCACCAGGCAGTCGGTGGCCCCCGCCGCCGCCACCGCCCGGCGGATGGCCGTCCCGAATGCGCGCGCGCCGCGGACCACGTGGTCGGCGGCCACCGAGAGCATGACGGCGTCGGGATCGCGGGCGAGGAGGGTGAGGGCGGCCAGCCCGAGCGCGCTGGTGGTGCCGCGGGCGGCCGGCTCCACGATGAAGGCCTCCCGCCCCAGCTCGGGCACCAGCCGCTTGACGAGCGGCATCTGGCGGGCCTCGGTGAGGACGTGGACCTGGTCGGCGAGCGGGGCGATGCGCTCGTAGGTCTCCCGGAGCAGCGAGCGCCCGCCGCGGGAGAGGGCGAGCACATGCTTGGGCCGGGATCTCCGCGACATCGGCCAGAGCCGGGTCCCGGCGCCGCCCGCGGGGATGACCGCGTGCAGGGCCACCTCCTATGCGAATCCGACCTCGGCCGCCAGCTCCCCGGCGCGGCCGGTGTCCTCCCAGGGGAGGTCGAGGTCGGTGCGGCCGAAGTGGCCGTAGACGGCCGTGGCCCGGAAGAGGGGGCGCCTCAGGTTCAGCTCCTTGATGATCCCCAGGGGGCTGAGGTCGAAGAGCCGGCCCACGGCGCGTCCGATCTCCGGCACGGGGACGGTCTCGGTCCCGAACGCGTCGATGGTGACGGCGACCGGCTTCACCACCCCGATCGCGTAGGCGAGCCGCACCTCGCATCGCCGCGCGAGGCCGGCGGCGACGATGTTCTTGGCCACGTGGCGGGCGCCGTAGGCGCCGGCCCGATCGACCTTGGTCGGGTCCTTACCCGAGAAGCAGCCACCCCCATGGCGCGCGAAGCCGCCGTAGCTGTCCACCATCACCTTGCGCCCGGTCAGGCCCGCGTCCGCGGCCGGTCCCCCGACCACGAACCGGCCAGTCGGGTTGATGAGGCGGCGCAGCTCGAGACTTCGCGGCTGCCCCTCGAGAACCGGGTCCAGGACGTGCTCGGAGATGTCGCTCCGCAACTGCTCCAGGTCCACCCCGTCATGGTGCTGGGCGGAGACGACCACCGCTTCCACGTGCACGGGCCGCCCATCCTCGCCGTAGCGGACGGTGACCTGGGCCTTGCCGTCGGGCCGCAGGTAGGGCAGGGTGCGGTTCCTGCGCGCCTCGGCGAGGCCGCGGGCGATCCGGTGGGCGAGGCTGATGGGGAGAGGCATCAGCTCCGGGGTCTCGTCGCAGGCGAACCCGAACATGAGGCCGGAGTCGCCGGCGCCCCCCACGTCGACGCCCTGCGCGATCTCGGCTGACTGCTCGTCGATGCTGACCAGCACGCCGCAGGTCTCGGCGTCGAAGCCGTACTTGGCGCGCGTGTAGCCGACGTCGCGAACCGTCTGCCGGATGATGCGCGGGATGTCCACGTAGCAGTCGGTGGTGATCTCCCCCATCACGAGCACGAGCCCGGTCGTGATGGCGGTTTCGCAGGCGACCCGCGCCAGCGGGTCCTTGGCCAGGATGGCGTCCAGGATGGCGTCCGAGATCTGGTCTGCAACCTTGTCGGGATGGCCTTCGGTGACCGACTCCGACGTGAAGAGGTCGCCGCTCGCGCCGGCGCCGGTCTTGCCGCTCGAGCTCTGCCTGCCAGCTGTCATGTCGAACCTCCTGCCGCCCGCGCCGGCAAGGCCCCGCTCCGTTCGAGCGCGGCCCCAGGCGCCAGGCCCACCGGGTGGGGACGGCCGCTAGATTACCTCGCGGTCGCGGGACACGGGCGCGCCGGCGCGCCAGGGCGCTAGACTGCCGCCAGCACCAATCTTCTGTGACAAGGTCCCCCATGCGTCCCCCCACCCGTCTCGCACCGGTCCTGGCACTGATCCTCGCCGCCACCGCCATGTGCGCGGGGCTGCCCGGCCTGCCCGCTCCGATCGCCGGCGCGGCCGCGGCTCCCCCCCGGCACCATCCCCGGATCGCCGCCCACTGGCGCCTTCCCCGGCACGCCCCGGCCGCGCCGCGCGGCACCGCCGGCCGGGGGGAGACGGTTGAGAGACGGCTAAGGCCGAGGTGGGCGAGCCGGTACCCCGCCCA
>JBOHUX010000084.1:0-9635 GCA_050734915.1 Candidatus Dormibacteraceae bacterium | reverse complement strand
CATCAGACGCTCGTGCCGGCCGAGCGCGGCCCTCATCCAGGGCTCGACGTTGTCGGCGGTGCCGATCTGCTCGAGCATCTTCAGGACGAGCGCCGGCGCGCCGCCGTGGGCGGGGCCTTTGAGGGCGCCGACGGCGCCCACCAGTGCCGAGCAGAGATCGGAGTTGGTGGAGGCGATGACCCGGGCCGTGAAGGTAGAGGCGTTCATGCCGTGGTCCGCGAGCAGGACCAGGTATGCGTTGAGCGACGCCACCTTCTCCGGAGGCGGCTCCTCGCCGGTCAGCATGCGGAGGTAGCTGGTCGCGTGGTCACCATCCTTCCGGGGAGGCACGATGTCCTGCCCGTGCCGCAGCCGGTCGAAACCGGCCAGGATGGTGGGGAGGCAGGCCGCCAGGCGGATCGCCTCGTCCAGCGTCGGCCTCACCAGCGTCGCCGAGGCGCCCTGGGCGGAGAGAACGGTCCGCAGGACGTCCATCGGATCCGCGTCCGCGGGCATCGCCCGCAGCGTGGCCATGGCCGCCCCGCTCAACCCGCGGTGCTCGGCCATGTGGGCGGTCAGCGCCGCCAGCTCACCTGTGGTGGGCAGCTCGCCGTACCAGAGTAGGTGGGCGACCTCCTCGTAGGTCATCGAGCTGGCGAGGTCGCCGATCGAGTAGCCGCGGTAGATCAGCCTGCCGTTCTCGCCGTCAACGTGGCCGATCGCCGTCCGGGCCGCGACGACCCCCTCCAGGCCGGGGCTGAACTCGCTCACGGTGTCAAGTTTAGCGACGTTTTGGTCGGCGTCAGTGCTGGTGGGGGGTGGTGCCGGGGTCCATGTGGATGTCCACCCGAACCGCGGGCACGTGATGTTCGACCTCGTGCTCGACCTTCAGCGCCAGGTCGTGGGCCGCCCGGAGGCTGGAGTCGGGCTCACAGTCGATGTGCACGACGGCCATCAGCTCGCGCCCGACCCAGCGCACACGCACGTCGTGGACGCCGAGCACACCGGGCACCTCACCCGCAGCCGCCGTCAGCTCGTCGACCAGGCTCGGGTCGACCGCGTCCATCATCCGCAGGAACAGCTCGCGGACGGTACCGGCGAGGACGTAGAGGATGGCAGCCGTGATCGCCAGGCCGGCGATCGGGTCCGCCGGCGGGAAGGTGAAGTGCGCGACCGCGATCCCGATCAGCGCGCCCAGCGAGACCAGCGAGTCGATCCGGGAGTGCACGCCATCGGCCTCCAGGGCGGTGCTGAGGATGCGGCGCCCGGTCCCGATCTTGTACTGCGCCGCGCCGAGGTTGGCCACGATCCCGATCGCAGCCGCGATCAGGCTCCAGGCGACGTTCGGGTATGCGGTGGGATTGAAGAGGCGGAGCGCCGACTCGACGGCGGCGAGCGCCGCCGTGCCGACGATGACGAGCACGATCAGGAGGGTCGCCACGTCCTCGATGCGACCGTACCCGGACGTGAATCGCCGCGTGGCCGGGCGCCGCGCGAGCGCGAACGAGCCGAGCAGGATGCCCGTGGTGAGGACGTCGCCCGCGTTGTGGAGGGCGTCGGCGAGGATGCCGGCCGAGTGCCCGGCGAAGGCGGCCGCGAACTCGGCCGCCGAGGCGATCGCGAGCACGGTCGCGCTCACGATCACCGCCCGTGTGGCGTCCCGGCTCTGGTAGACCTCCGGTCCGTGCGCATGATCGTGCGAGGGCCGGTCGGAGCGGCGGGGGCCGGGGGAGCCGTGGGAGCCGTGGGGGCCGACCATCGGCTCAT
Organism: Candidatus Dormibacteraceae bacterium; assembly: GCA_050734915.1. GTDB lineage: Bacteria > Chloroflexota > Dormibacteria > Dormibacterales > Dormibacteraceae > JBOHUX01. The sequence goes on along the minus strand of JBOHUX010000084.1, from coordinate 7,889 downwards.
TGTGGGTCGCGGATCGGCGGTAGTTAGCCTGGACCGTCGTCCGGCCGGCCAGCCCCTCGCGGCGGAAGCTGAGCTCGAGGAACCGGTTGCCGGCGGACCCGGACGTCCACGGTCGAGGTCAGGTTGCCTCCGGATCGTAGCTGTAGGAGGTGACGCGGCCGAGCGGGTCGGGTCACCTCGATGCCACAGCTTGCCAGCCTTGGCAAGTGGCTCCTCGCTGAATCGAGTGAGTTCAGGCACTCTGTGGGGATCACCGCTCCCCAGGGGGCCTCGCCGCCTGGACGCGATCACCCTCAGCTACGGCGATGCTGAAGGTGCGGACACGGGAGGGGGGCTCCCCGCCGGTCAGACCATGCCCAGCTCCCAGCGGGCGTCCTCGGTCATCCGGTCGGGGGTCCAGGGGGGGTCGTAAACGATCTCCACGTGGGCGTCCTTGACGCCCGGGATGGCGAGCAGGTGGTCTCGCACGTCGCCCATCACCTCGCCCGCCATCGGGCAGCCGAGCGCGGTCAGCGTCATCCGGACGTCGATCTGGCTGTCCTCGTGGATGTCGATCCCGTAGATGAGCCCGAGGTCGACGATGTTGACCGGGATCTCGGGGTCGAAGCACTCGCGCAGGGTCTCCATGACCTGGTCCTCGGTGATCGCGGCCACCTCGCTCATGGCGTCTCCAGCCGCAGCCCCGCCGCCTTCCAGGCGTTGGTGCCGCCGTCCAGGTTGACCACGTTCTTCACGCCCAGCGCGACGGCCATCTCGGAGGCGACGGCCGAGCGCTCCCCGACCGCGCACACGAAGATGGTCCGGTCGCTGAACCCCTGCTCGCCCGGGTTGCCGATGATGGAGTTGAGCACCACGTGGCGGGCGCCCGGGATGTGCCCCTTGTTCCACTCCCAGTCCTCGCGCACATCCACCACCTGGTAGCCCTCGTCCATCAGCCGCTTCGCCTCGTCCAACTGGACTCGGCGGAACGGTGTCTCCTCAGCTGTGCTCATCTGTTCATTCCTCCTCGCCTGGCCAGTCGCCGATGCCGTAGGCGCCCGCCTTCAGGACCTTGAGCGGCAGCAGCGCGCACTTGAGCCGGGCCGCCGATATCTCGATTCCGAGCTCCTCCAGGACGTCCTCCTTGTCGACTCGCTTCGCCTCCTCCAGCGTCATGCCCTTGATCCGCTCCGTGAGCAAAGACGCCGACGCCTGGGAGATGGCGCAGCCGCGGCCGTGGAACTTGACGTCCTCGATGCCGCCGCCGGTGAGCCTGAGGTCGATCCCGACCACGTCGCCGCAGAGCGGGTTGACCTCCTCGTGGCTCACGTCGGGGGCCTCGATGCGCCCGAAGTTGCGCGGGTTCTTGTAGTGGTCGAGGATGTATTCGCGGTAGAACTGGTCATCCATGGGGCTGCCCTTTCAGTTCTACCCGAAGATGCGCCGCGCCTCGCGCAGCGCGTGCGTGAGCCGGTCCACCTCTTCGCGCGTGGTGTAGAGGTAGAAGGAGGCTCTCGCCGTGGCGGGCACGTCGAGCCGGGTCATGAGCGGCATCGCGCAGTGGTGGCCGGCACGCAGGCAGACGCCCTCCCGGTCCACGATCGTGGCCACGTCGTGTGGGTGGATGCCCGCCATCTCGAAGGAGATCACGCCCGCCCGCCGCGAAGGGGGCGGCCCGAAGATGCGCAGGCCGGGCACCTCGCTCAGGGCCTCGTACGCGTACTCGGTGATCTCGCGCTCGTGCTCGCGGATCGCCGGCATGCTCACCCTCGCCAGGTAATCGACGGCGGCCCCCAGCCCGATCACCTCGGCGATCGCCTGCGTGCCCGCCTCGAACTTCCAGGGCAGGTCGTTGTAGGTGGTGTCCTGGAGCCGGACCGCCTTGATCATGTCGCCGCCGGCCATGAAGGGGTCCATCTCCTCCAGCAGCTCGCGGCGGCCGTAGAGGACCCCGATGCCGGTCGGCCCGCACATCTTGTGACCGCTGAAGGCGTAGAAGTCGCAGCCGGTCGCCCGGACGTCGATGCCCTGGTGGGGCGCGCCCTGGGCGCCGTCGATGAGGACCACGGCGCCGGCCTCCCGGGCGGCGGCCGTCATCTCCCGGTAGGGATTGATCGTGCCCAGCGCGTTGCTGACCTGCCCGAAGCTGACCAGCCGGGGCCGCCGCGCCAGCAGCGAGCGGAACTGGTCCTGGCGCAGCTCGCCGTACTCGTCGATGTCGACGAACTCGAGCCGGGCCCCCTTCTCTCTGGCCAGGATCTGCCAGGGGACCAGGTTGGAATGGTGCTCGAGGATGGTGAGCACGATCAGGTCGCCCTCGCGGATGTTCTTCCGCCCCCACGAGTAGGCGACCAGGTTGATCGACTCGGTGGTGCCGCGCGTGTACACGATCTCCTTCACCGACCCGGCGTTGACGAAGGCGCGGAGCTTCTCACGGGCGCCCTCGTAGCGGTCGGTCGCGAGCTCGGAGATGTGGTAGGCGGCGCGGTGGATGTTGGAGTTGTAGGTCCGGTAGTAGTCCCCCATCGCGTCCACGACCTGCGCCGGCCGCTGGGAGGTGTTGGCCGAGTCCAGGTAGGCGATCCCGGTCTCGAAGATCGGGAAGTCCTCGCGGATCGCCGTCAGCGGGTAGGCCCCGGTGACGACCTGGGCGGGCGCCTCAGACATCGACGTAGACCTCATGCGACGCGACCCAAGTGGTGCCGTAAGCGTCGGCTCCGCCGAGGCGTGGGAGCCGACCGCTCGCGCGCCGGGCGTGGCGGCGCGGCCGAAGGGCGCTCGTGGGCGAAACGCGCAGGGTTTCCCCGGCGTTGTCAGACATCGACGTAGACCTCGTCCCCTTCGACGCTGACCGGGTAGGTCTGGGCCGGGATCACGGCCGGCAGGCCGGTCACCTTCCCGGTGCGGAGGTCGAAGCGGGAGCCGTGCATCGGGCACTCGATCGACATCTCCCATAGCTCGCCCTCGCTGAGCGAGTAGTCCTCGTGGGTGCAGGTGTCGTTGAGCGCGTAGAAGTCGCCGTCCTCGGCGTGGGCGAGGCAGATGGGGGTGCTGTCCACCTCCACCCGGAGCAGGCTTGCGGGCGGCAGGTCGCCGGCGCTGGCCACCCGGTACCTAGCCAATCCGCGCCACCAGCTCCCGCTCCACCAGCTCGCGCGCCTGCCGGACCGGGATGCGGTCGAGCACCTCGCCGAAGAAGCCCTGCACGATCATCCGCTCCGCGGTCGGGTGGGGGATGCCGCGCGACTCCAGGTAGAAGAGGTGCTCGGGGTCCAGCGGCGCCACGGTGGCGCCGTGTGTGCAGCGGACGTCGTTGTTGAGGATCTCCAGCATCGGGATGGAGGTCGCCTTGGCATGGTCCGAGAGCAGCAGGTTGCGGTTGGCCTGGTAGGCGTCCGTCCGCTGGGCCTCCTTCTCGACCCGGATCAGGCCCGCGTAGAGGCTCCTGGCGGTGTCGCGCAGCGCGCCCTTGAAGAGGAGGTCGCTGGTGGTGCTCGGCGCGCGGTGCGCCTGGAGGGTGTGGAAGTCGAATGACTGCTGGCCGGAGCCGAAGAAGAGCGCCTTCAGCTCGGCGGTGGCGCCCGGGCCGGCGAGGTCGGCCTCGACCCGGGTCTTGGCGAATCGGCCTCCCAGGCAGACGGTGACCAGCCGCACCGTCGATTCCTGCCCGAGCCGGGCGCGCTGATTGGCGAACTGCCAGGCGTGGCTGCCCCAGCGCTGGAGGGAGACGTAGCCCACGTTGGAGCCGCGGCCGGCGAAGACCTCGGCCGAGCCGCTGGTCAGCGTCGGGCGGTCGAGGCTGGGGGAGAGGAACTCGTCCACGTAGCTGAAGCTCGACCCCTCGCCGGCCACGATCATGGTGTGAGGCAGCACCGCGGCGCCTCCACCGCTGGACCAGAACTGGCTCAGGAAGGGCTTCTCGACCGCCAGATGGTCCGGCACGTAGAGGAAGGTGCCGCCGCTGAAGAGCGCCGCGTGGAGCGCGGCGAACTTGTCGCGGCCGGGCTGGACGCCGGTGAAGAGGTGCCGCTCGACCAGCCCCCGCTGCTCCCTCGCCGCCTGGGAGAGCGGGAGCAGGATCACGCCCCGGGCGGCCAGGTCGGGGTCGAGCTCCACGGTGCCGGCCGCCGAGCCCCGCTGGCGCAGCGCGCCGGCGACCTCCGAGATGGCATCCGAGGGCGGCCCCCCGTCCGCCTCCTCGAAAGGCCTGAACGCCTCCAGGTCGAGGCCGGCGAGGTCGGTGCGCCGCCATTCCTCGTCCTGCTTGGAGGGCAGCCCGGTGCGCTCGTAGACGCCGAACGCCTCCCGGCGGCGCTCACGCAGCCAGTCGGGCTCGCCGTGGAGGTAGGCGAGCTCCTCCACGGCCTCCAGGGTGAAGGACATCTACCCTACCGACCCTTCCATCTCGAGCTGGATCAGCTTGTTCAGCTCCACCGCGTACTCCAGCGGCAGCTCCTTGGTGAAGGGCTCGATGAAGCCGTTGACGATCATCGTCTCCGCCTCCGCCTGCGAGATGCCGCGGCTCATCAGGTAGAAGAGCTGCTCGTCGCTGACCTTGCTCACCGTCGCCTCGTGGCCGACGGTGACCTGGTCCTCGTCGATCTCGTTGTACGGATAGGTGTCGGAGCGCGCCTGGTCGTCAAGCAGGAGCGCGTCGCACTTGACGAACGACCTCGCGTTCTTGGCGCCCGGGTAGACCTTCACCAGCCCCCGGTAGGAGGCGCGGCCGGTGCCCTTGGAGATCGACTTGGAGGTGATGGTGGAGGTCGTGTTGGGCGCGACGTGGACCATCTTCCCGCCCGCGTCCTGGTGCTGGCCGTCGCCGGCGAACGCGATCGAGAGGACGTCACCCTTGGCGCCCGGCTCCATCAGGTAGACGCTCGGGTACTTCATCGTGATCTGGGAGCCCAGGTTCCCGTCCACCCACTCCATGGTCGCGTTCTCGTAGGCCATGGCACGCTTGGTGACCAGGTTGTAGACGTTGGTCGACCAGTTCTGGATCGTCGTGTAGCGGCAGCGCGCACCCTTCTTGACCACGATCTCGACCACCGCCGAGTGCAGCGAGTCGGTCGTGTAGATGGGGGCCGTGCAGCCCTCGATGTAGTGGACGAAGCTGTCCTCGTCGCAGATGATCAGGGTCCGCTCGAACTGACCCATGTTCTCGGCGTTGATCCGGAAGTAGGCCTGGAGCGGGACGTCCACCCGGACCCCCTTGGGGACGTAGATGAAGGAGCCGCCCGACCAGACGGCGCTGTTGAGCGCCGCGAACTTGTTGTCGGCGGGCGGGATGATGGTCCCGAAGTACTCCCGGAACAGATCCGGGTGCTCCCGGAGCGCGGAGTCGGTGTCCAGGAAGATGACGCCCTTCTTCTGCAGCTCCTCGTGCAGAGAGTGGTAGACGACCTCCGACTCGTACTGGGCGGCGACGCCGGCCAGGAACTTGCGCTCCGCCTCCGGCACCCCGAGGCGGTCGAAGGTCCGCTTGATGTCGTCGGGGACGTCCTCCCAGGTCTTGCCCTGCTTCTCGGTCGAGCGGAGGTAGTAGAAGATGTTGTCGAAGTCGATCACCGAGAGGTCGGCGCCCCACTTGGGCATCTTCTTCTTGAGGAAGATCGCGAGCGAGCGGAGCCGGAAGGCGGTCATCCACTCCGGCTCTCCCTTCATGAGGGAGATCTCCTTGACGACCTCCGGATTGACTCCCCTCTTGGCCTTGAAGACGTGGTTGTCGGGGTCGAAGAAGCCGTACTTCTCCTTGTAGTCCCGTCCGATCTGCAGCTCAGGTGCGGTCGCCATCTAGATCACCTCCCCAGGTGCTAGGCTCGCCGGCTCGGGCTCGTCTACCCATGCCGAGTAGCCCTCCGCCTCCAGGCGGTCGGCCACCTCGGCCCCCCCTGAGAGCACGAACTGGCCGTCGACGAGCACGTGGACGTAATCGGGCTTGATGTACTCGAGGATCCGGGTGTAGTGGGTGATGATCAGCACCCCCAGCTCCGGTCCCCGCAGCCGGTTGACGGCTTCGCTGACGAACTTGATGGAGTCGATGTCGAGTCCCGAGTCCGTCTCGTCGAGAATCGCGATCTCGGGCTTCAACATCGCCATCTGGAGGATCTCGGCGCGCTTCTTCTCGCCGCCGGAGAAGCCGTCGTTGATGTAACGCGAGAGGAAGGACTCGTCCATGCGCAGGACCTGCAGCTGATCCTTGAGCAGGCTGCGGAACTCGCGCGGGGTGATCGCCTTCGACTTGTCCTTGCCGTCGTAGCCGCGCTTGGCGTTGAGGGCGGTGCGCAGGAAGTTGGCCATGCTCACGCCCGGCACCACGGTCGGGTACTGGAAGGCAAGGAAGATGCCGAGGCGAGCCCGCTCGTCGGGCGCCATCTGGAGAATGTCCTGACCGAGGAAGCGCGCCTCACCGCCGGTGACCCGGTAGTTGGGGTGCCCGGCCAGCGTGTTCGAGAGGGTGCTCTTGCCGGACCCGTTGGGGCCCATGACCGCGTGGACCTCACCACGGCTCACGTCCAGTGAGACGCCCTTCAGGATCTCGCGCTCCTCCACGCTGACCCTGAGGTCCCGGATCTCCAGATCTGCCATATCCACCTCTCTCATTGACGGGTTGGTTCCACCGACGGGTTGGACGGCAGAGCGCGTCTCGCCCCCACGGGCACCGATCGGGAGGACGGGACGCGCCGCACCGCCGCCGGCGGCCGGATCACGTACGTGCAGGCCGGGTCGGAGTGGGGGATGAACGTCTCCCGGCTCACCTCCGCGCCCAGGAGGCGACCGTACATCTCCTGCTCATGGTGGCACGGATGCCCGACCTGACCGGCGATGTCCGCGATCGGGCAGTTGCACTGCCGGATGGCGAGGCTGCCGTCGGCTGCCTCCACCACCTCCGCCATGTGGCCATGCTCGGTCGCGAGTCGTGCCAGCTCGCGGACGCGCGCCTCGAAGTCGAGGCCGTCGAGGCGTTCGCCGTACTCGCGCTCCAGCTTGGTGGCGCGCCTCTCGAAGAACACCGCCAGCTCCTCCGCGGGCATGAACCGGACCAGCTCCTCCACCAGCTCCCGGTGAGACTGTGGGAAGCGGGCCGCCGCCGCCGGTGCCAGGCGGTAGACGTGCTCGGGCCGGCCGGGTCCCGTACTCACCGCGCTGGTGAACTCGATCAGCCCCTCCGCGCGGAGTGCCTCCAGGTGACGAAGGGCGCCCTGCTTGGACATCCCGAGTTGCCCGGCCAGCTCGGAGAGGCTGGCCTGGCCGCCGGCCTTGAGGTGGGAGAGGATCTCCTCCTTGCGTTCCACCATGACACGGTCGATTCTACCGAATTAATTCACCCCGCCGTTGATTAAAGTGCGCAGGCCGGCCGCTGTCGTTCCCGGAGGGCCAGAATTGAGGCCGATGGCCGAGGAGATGGCGGGGCTGGCGACCGAGGAGGTGACGCGGCGGGTCGAGGAGCTGCGCGACCGGATGCGTCCGGTGGAGCAGCGCCTGGCGGAGCTCCGCGCCGAGCGCGATCTGCTCCTCACCGAGCTGAGACGGCGAGAACGGCTTCAGAACCGTGAGGCGCGCGCCGATCTCAAGGAGGCCATGCGGGGCGGCGCGGTGCCCACCATGGCCGACCTCATAGGCGGGAGCGTGTCCGGCTCTCTCGACGACTACGTGTACAACCTCAAGACCGGCGGTGTGGTCCGGCTCGGCTTCCCGGGTGCCCGCGCGCAGACGCTCGGCTTCACCGACGGCGTCCGCTCGGCGCCGGCCCGCGACCTGGCCGAGGCGGCCGCTCTCTACGGTGCCGGCTGGGAGCTCGGCGGTCCGGGCCGGCCGGGTATCCGGGTCCACTTCCCCGGCACCCGGCAGGAGCGCCTGGTGGACGCCTCCGAGGTCTTCGCGCGTCCACGGGACGGCCGGTCCCAGCC
>JBOHUX010000083.1:0-9640 GCA_050734915.1 Candidatus Dormibacteraceae bacterium | reverse complement strand
GCGCTGCTCCCCGCCGACGGCTGGCCCGTCACAGCATCGATCACAACCACTTCCGAGATTCCTTGGGAGAGAACCGGTCGTCTCGGCGGGAACCTTCCCGCATCGGCCGGTGATCCGGACCGGGCGGCCGTGCGTATCCAGAGATGAGCGAGCCCCAGAGATTCACACCCCCCTCGTCGAGGAGGCGCCCGGCGGCGCCTCCCATCTACTTGAGGCGGACGCTGGGATCAGGCGCCGAGGAGGTGCCGGGCGGCGTCCAGGCGCTCCCGGCAGAGCTCGAACTCGCGGCGGACGGCCGCGTCCTCGGCCTCGAGAAGAAGGCGGGCCGGCTCCTCCCACCGCTCGCCGTCGGTGCGGGTGAGGGTGGCGCGCACCTGGCCCATGGTCTGGGTGGCGAAGACCAGTCCCCCGCCCGGGTTGTCGAGGATCTCGCCGGCGACGTCGAGCTGCTCGCGGGCCCAGGAGTCCACATGTCCCTCCTCCGGCAGCCAGGGGCCGTGGGGGCTGAAGACATCGACCGAGTCCACCAGGCCATGATAGCCAGCCGCCCGATCGGGCCGCCTCCCCTCTAACGAGGCTCCTCGTGGCGCTCGCGCGCCGCCAGGCCGGCGAGCGCGGGGCCGGTCATGCGGTAGACGGTCCAGCCCGCGTTGGGGGCCGCGCCGAGCTTCCGGTAGAAGCCGATCGCGTCCGCGTTCCAGTCCAGCACCGACCACTCGAGCCGTCCGCAGCCTCGCTCGAGAGCAATCCCCGCCAGTGCCGCGAGCAGTGCCGAGCCGGCCCCCCGGCCGCGCGCCGCCGGCCGCACGAAGAGATCCTCCAGGTAGACGCCGGGCCGGCCCAGGAAGGTGGAGAAGCTGTGAAAGAAGAGCCCGAATCCGACCGCCTCGCCGCCCTCCTCCGCGATCAGCGTCTCCGCGTAGGGGTGTTCCCCGAAGAGGTTGCGCCGGAGGGCCGCCTCGTCCATCACGACCTCGCCCTCGAGCCGCTCGAACTCGGCCAGCTCGCCGATCAGTGCCGCCAGCAGGGAGACGTCCGCGGCCGTTCCGGGCCGGATTCTCACGCCGGGGCGCCGCCCTGGCCGTCCTCCTCCGGCCCGCGCAGGGCCGAGAAGACGATGACCCCGCAGAGCCAGCCCGCGTAGACGCCGACCAGCCCGAACCCGATCCCGATCAGGACCAGGAGGGCGCCCGAGCCGTTCCAGAGCCGGCTGTAGATGAGGTAGCCGGCGGCGAGCAGGACGGCGAAGACGGCGAACCCGGCCCCCAGCGCCGACGCCCCGGCCGCCAGCCGGCGCGTCACGTCACGGTGCCCGTCAGGCGGCGGAGATGCGGCGCTTCTCGCCCGGCTTCGGCTCCGACCGCGAGGAGTCGGCGTGCTGGGCCCACCGCCGCAGGTAGCTCGCGTTGACCGCACGCGCCATCTCGTCGAAGTTCGGTCGGGCCGGTCCGCCTCGGTCGGCCTTTCCGGTCTCGTCTTTCCTCGACATGGCACATCACCCCTGCTGGCCGGTGTCGCGTGTGGGAGACGTGGGAGAGGCTGCGCGCCCCTGCATTGTCTCCGAGTCCGATCCCTACGTCAATGAGTTACGGGCATTTCTATACATCGACGACCTCAAGATCGCTGACCGCGCCGGGCAGGGTCCCGCCGTAGATGTGGTTCCAGAGAAACCGCGTCTTGGGATGGCGGGCGGCCAGCGCGGCGGCGTCCTCCCAGCTGGAGTGGGTGGGGACGCCGCCTGGCCCCGTCGCCTCCACGATGGCGACGTCCGCCCCCTGGACGAGCCGGTCCAGGGGCGGCGTCGGCTGGGTGTCGCCCGAATACACCAGGAGCCGGTCTCCGATCCGGAGCCGGTAGCCGATGCAGCCCATCCGGCCGTGGTCGAGGATGACCGTCTCGAAGGGCACCCCGGCCGCCTCGCCACGCAGCGCGGCCTCCTGGTAGGTGAGCTGGAAGCGCTGGCGGAAGGCGTCCCACTCGAAAGGCCAGGAGAGCCTCAGCAACTTCTCGATCCGGCCCTCCACTCCGGGCGGCCCGACGATCGTCAGCGGCCGGCCCGACTCCAGCGCCCGGTGGAGCATGAAGGGGGGGAGTCCGAGCACGTGGTCGCCGTGGAAGTGGGTGAGGAAGATCGCGTCGATCCCCCCCGGCGCGATCTCCAGCCGGTGCATGTGGGGGAGCAGCGGCGCCCCGCCGTCGAGCAGGCAGCGCCCGTCCACGACCACCGCTCCGTTGTAGCGTTCCGACGAATACGCGGCGCCGGTGCCCAGGAAGGCCAGCCTCAAGCCCGCCCCGCGGTGACGTTCAATACCGAGGCCCTCGCTTCAGGCGACGGTGACAGCCCGGTTGAGGTAGACGTCCTGAATCGCGTGGAGCAGGCGCACGCCCTCCGCGGTCGGCCGCTGGAACGCCTTGCGCCCGCTGATGAGGCCCATCCCCCCCGCGCGCTTGTTGATGACCGCCGTCCTGACGGCCTCCTTGAGGTCGTTCTCGCCCGCAGAGGCACCGCCGGAGTTGATGAGCCCGGACCGCCCCATGTAGCAGTTGACGACCTGGTAGCGGGTGAGGTCGATCGGATGATCGCTGCTCAGCTTCTCGTAAACGAGCCGGCTGGTCTTGCCGAACTCGAGCCGCTCGAAGCCGCCGTTGGTGACCGGCATCTTCTGCTTGATGATGTCGGCCTCGATGGTGACACCGAGGTGGTTGGCCTGCCCGGTCAGGTCGGCGGGCGACCCCTCGCTGTTGTAGTCGAAGCCGTCCCCTTTGAAGGCGGGGTTGCGCAGGTAGCACCAGAGCACCGTCGCCATCCCCAGCTGGTGAGCCTCGTGGAAGGCCACCGCCACCTGCTGGAGCTGCCGATCCGACTCCTCGGAGCCGAAGTAGACGGTGGCCCCGAGCGCGACCGCACCCAGCTCCCAGGCCTCCCTGACGGTGCCGAACAGGATCTGGTCGTAGTGGTTGGGATAGGTGAGCAGCTCGTTGTGGTTGATCTTGCAGATGAAGGGGATCCGGTGCGCGTAGCGGCGCGCCACCGAGCCCAGCACCCCGTAGGTCGACGCGACCGCGTTGCAGCCCCCCTCGAGCGCCAGCTCGACGATCTTCTCGCCGTCGAAGTAGGCGGGGTTGGGCGCGAAGGAGGCGCCCGCCGAGTGTTCGATGCCCTGGTCCACGGGCAGGATGGACAGATAGCCGGTACCCGCCAGCCGGCCGTGGTCGAATAGCGACTGCAGGCTTCCGAGCACGCGTGGCGGCCGGTCCGTCTGCGTGAACACGCGACCGACGAAGTCGGGTCCCGGCAGGTGGAGCTGCTCTGAGCTCACCGTCCGGCAGCGATGATCGAGCAGATCCCGGGCGTCCTCGCCGAGGATCTCCTCCAGCTTGCCGAGGGAAGTCGCGGTGGCTTGAGCCATTGCTCTCGATCTCCTTTCAACGGTTCACCTGTCGCCCGGCCGGTGCGGCGTGCGGGTGCCCGCCCCGCCGCTCCCCGGCTCGCGTCCATCGCCGGATCGGAGTTCTTCCGCCGTCATCTAATAGTGAACCCTCCCGAGGCCGGCCGGGCAGCCGGAGCGGCGGGCCGGAGTGGTGTGCCGGACCATTGATGGCCATCCCCACATCCGACCCCGAACGATCGCTGCGGCAACTGGCGGCCGAGCTCTCCCTGCGGCCTGGCCTGATCGCCGCCGGCGTCCGCGAGGTGCGGCGGTCGGTGCCCGGGTACGCGTCCTTCCTCGTCGAGCAGGGTGAGCGCGTGGAGCCGACCCTGATGGCGCTCACGGCGGTGTTCTGTGGCGCCTGCAGGGGCGAGGAGCTGCCCGAGGTGCTGCCCGAGGTCCTCCGCGACCTCGGCCGGCGCCGGTCGCGACAGGGGCTGATCCTCGATCTCAGCCTGGAGGCGATCTCCGCTCAGCGCCGGGTGATGCTGGAGACGATCCTGAGGCGGTCCCGGCGGGGTTTCGGCGGGGAGGATGTGGTCATCCTGGCTCAGGAACGCCTCAGCCGGGCGCAGGAGGCAATCACGCTGGAGCTCGCCCGCGGCTACGTGGAGGGAATGGGGGAGCGGTTCCGCGAGCAGCGCGCCGAGCTTCAGGTCCTGATCACCATCGGCAGGGCGGTCAACGAGTCGTTGGAGGTGGACGAGGTCGCCGCCGCCGCGCTCGGCGAGACCGCCCGCGCGGTGAGGATGGAGGTGGGCGCCCTGTGGGCGATGACCGGCCTCGATTCCGCGCCGGTTCTGGCCGCCAGCTATGGTGCCGACGGCCGTGAGCTGGAGGTCCTCGACCCGGGGGGCCGGCCGCTGAGCGCCCTGATCGGCCAGGCGCTGTCCTGCCCGGGCCCGATCCAGGGCGGTCTGCCCGCCGTGGCGGGACTGCCGGCGGCCCCCTACAACCTCGTCGCCGTCGCCCTCCGGCGCCGCCAGGAGGTCCTCGGCGTGATGGTGCTGGGCACCCGGGAGGACCGCCGCCTGAGCGATTCGGAGACAGCCTTCGTGGCCCACATCGCGGAGCAGGTCTCGATCGCGCTCGAGCACGCCCGGCAGCACCGGCTGGAGGCGCGCACCGACTACCTGACGGGCCTCGTCAACCGCCCCGAGTTCGACCGGGCGATCGTGCGCGAGGTGGCCTCCGCTCGCCGTCACCGCCGATCGTTCAGCATCCTGCTCATGGACCTGGACCGGCTCAAGAAGATCAATGACGGGCACGGGCATCACATCGGCGACGAGGCCATCCGCGCCGTCGCCGAGGCCCTCCGGAAGGTGGTCCGGGTGGGCGACATCTGTGCCCGGCTGGGAGGCGACGAGTTTGCCCTCGCCATGCCGGAGGCGGAGGTGGCCCGGGCCGACGAGGTGGCGGCCCGGATTGGTGGCGCCCTGGCCGACATCAACCGGTCGGGCCGTTTGCCAGTCGCGCTGCAGCTGAGCTTCGGAGCCGCGGGTTGGCACCCGGGCCTCAGCGCGAGGGGACTGTTCGAGCTTGCCGACCGTGCTCTCTACGCGGACAAGCGACGGGGCCAGGCGCGCCGGCGATACCATGCCGGCCGTGAGCCGACCCGGCCCGCCCTCTGATCGCCGGCCACCGCAGGGCCAGGTCCTGCCGGCGGCCTTCTTCGCCCGTGATCCGCTCGAGGTGGCGCCCCAGCTGCTCGGCAAGCTGCTGGTCCGGGAGATCGGGGGGCTGGCGCTCTGGGGGCGCTTGGTGGAGGTGGAGGCCTACAAGGGCCCCGATGATCTCGCCGCCCACTCCTCCCGCGGCCGGACGCCACGCACGGAGGTCATGTTCGGGCCCCCGGGGCGCGCCTACGTCTACTTCGTCTACGGGATGCACTACTGCCTGAACTTCGTCTGCCAACCGGAGGGCATGCCGGAGGCGATCCTGGTCCGAGCACTCGACCCCGGGCCGGGAGTGTCCCGGGCGAACGGGCCGGGGCTGGTCTGCCGGGCGCTTCAGATCGATCGCTCACTCAACGCGGCAGCGCTCGAGCCGCCCCGGCTCTACCTGCTCGACGACGGCTTGCGGCCCGCGCCCATCGTCGCCGGGCCACGGATCGGGGTCGGCTACGCCCGGGAGTGGGCGGCACGGCCCTGGCGCTTCTGTCTCGACTCGCCCTACCTGTCGAAACCGGCACCGCCCCTTCTCCGGCGCCGCTCTCCGTAGAGCGCGGCGTCGGCGCGGGCGATCATCGCCTCGGGATCGTCGTCCGGGCCCAGGGCCGCGAATCCGACGCTGAAGGTATGGCCGTAGGTGATCCGGGCGAAGGTGCTCGCCACCTCCTCGAGGTGCCGTGCCGCCGATTCCAGGTCCGCCTCCGGCAGCACGCATACGAACTCGTCGCCGCCCCACCGGATGACGGGGTCGTAGGAGCGGAGGTGCGCGCGCAGGATGTCGGCGACGTCCTGCAGCAGCCGATCGCCGGCGCCGTGGCCCTCGGTGTCGTTCACGTGCTTCAGGTCGTCCACGTCCACGAACGCGACCACCAGTCGCTGGTCGGCGCAGCGGCGCGCCCGGTCGATCTCCCGGACCAGCGCCTCGTGCCCGGCGCCGCGGCGCAGCGCCCCGGTCAGCTCGTCCACCGTGACCCGCTGCTCCAGCCGCTGCAACCGGCGCTCCAGCTCCTCGACCCGCCCCAGCGTGCTGGACGCTACCTCGAAGGTCAGCGACCCGAGCTCGCGGGGATGCAGCTCGAGCCGCTCCGCCAGACGGTCGCGAACCGCGCGGGCCGCCGGGTCTCGACGGTCGTCCTCGAAGAGAACCACGTCGGCCATGTCCATCACCTCGGCCATCCGTTGCTCCCCGGGCAGGCCGAACTGAGGCCGCCGGCGGCCCCGGTATCGAGCTCGATCAAACTCCCTTCCTCTCTCCCGTAAGGGCGCCATGGTAACGCCGCCGCGCCCGCCCCGCGCCCGTCTCATAACATGTCTTTACATCCGGCGATGACGGGCGCCGCCGGAGGCCGAGCTGGCCAAAGGGTCAGTCGATGCGGCGGTCGATGATGGTGGCGGTTCCGAGGCCGCCCCCGCAGCACATCGTCTCCAGCCCGTACCGAAGATCGCGCCGCTCCAGCTCGTATAGGAGGTGGTTCATCAGCCGGGCTCCCGACGCCCCCAGCGGATGTCCGATCGCGATCGCGCCCCCGTTGACATTGGTCTTCCCGAGGTCGGCGCCGGTCTCCTTGGCCCAGGCCAGCACCACCGAGGCGAAGGCCTCGTTGACCTCGAAGAGATCGATCTCGTCGAGCTCCAGCCCGGCCTTCTTGAGCACCGCGGTGGTGGCGGGGATGGGGCCTTCGAGCATGGTGACCGGGTCGGTGCCCACCACCGCCTGGGCGATGATCCGGGCGCGCGGCCTGAGGCCGAGGGCCCGCGCTCTCTCCGCGCTCATGATCAGGATGGCGGCGGCGCCGTCGGTGATCTGGCTCGAGTTGCCGGCGGTGATGCTGTGCTCAGGGTGGAACGCCGGCGGGAGTGCCGCCACCGCCTCGTAGCTGGCGTCGTAGCGGATCCCCTCGTCGCGGTCCATCACCTCGACCTCGCCCTCGCCGTCGGGCAGCTCGATGGGCATGATCTGGCGCCTGAGGTGGCCCTTCTCGGTCGCCTCGGCGGCGCGCTCGTGGCTCGTCACGCTGAGAGCGTCCATCTCCCGCCTGGAGACCCCGTACTTGCGAGCCATCAGCTCGGCGGAGATGCCCTGCGGGACCAGCTCGTGAAGCTCCATGAGCTCGGGTGGAAACGGGTTCCCAGGCCCCGATGCGTTGGCGCCCAGGGGGACCCGGCTCATCGATTCCACCCCGCCCGCGATGACGATCTCGCAGACGTCCGCCTGAACGAGGTTGGCGGCGAAGTGGATGGCCTGCTGGCTGGAACCGCACTGCCGGTCCACGGTGGTGGCGGGGGTCGTGAACGGGTAGCCCGCCGCCAGCCACGCGTTGCGGGCGACGTTGGCCCCCTGCTCGCCGGTCTGGGTGACGCACCCGAAGACCACGTCGTCCACCTGGGCGGGATCGAGGCCGGAGCGGGTGACCAGCTCCTTGATGACCATCGAACCCAGCACCACCGGGTGCAGGTCCTTGAGCTTGCCGTTGCGCTTCCCCATCGGGGTTCGGAGCGCCTCCACGATGACCGCATCTGTCATCCGCTCATCGTACGACCGGGTCTGCGATGGGCGCCCGCGGCACCGACTCGCCCCTCAGAGCCCCCGCGCGTGCTCCCCGCCGATCGTCCTCAGCAGCTCGGTGAGGTGCTTCGCCTCGTGCTCGATCGCCGACCGCGCGGCGGGTTCGATGGCGTCCTTCCGCTCCGCCCAGAGCGAATCCCAGCGCTCCTCGAGGCGGCGCGTGCCATCGATCAGCCGCGCCACCGGCTCCGGGCTCTCGTAGCGGAGCCAGCGGTAGGCGCGCGGCGCCGTCCACCTCTGCTGGAGCGCGTCACCGAAGAGGCGCCGATGGTTCTCGACGACGATGTGCTCCATCGTCTGGAGGAGCGTGCCGTGGGCGATCGGGTAGGGTTCCAGGAGCGCTGTGAAGGGCTGGCCCGCCAGCCACTCCAGCACCTCGAGCCGGGACGCCGCCAGTCTCCGTGCCAGGCGGCGGGTGTCCTCGCCGCGGGGCGGGGGGGCGCCTCGGGCTATGAGGCCTCCGGGGGCGAGAGCGAAGGCACCCCAGAAGGATCCCCAGGCGGCCTCAGCCCCCCATAGACCTCCGGCTTCAGCACGCACACGAAGGGCAGGTTCCGGTAGAGCTCCTTGTAGTCGAGCCCGTAGCCGACCACGTAGTCGTTCGGGATCTGGAAGCCGACGTACTTGGCGGGGACCGGCGCCAGCCGCCGCGCGGGGCGGTCGAGCAGCGTCATGACCTCGAGTGAGGCCGGCGCCCGCGCGCGCAGGACGCTCAGCACGTAGTCGAGCGTCAGGCCGGTGTTGACGATGTCCTCGATCACGATCACGTCACGGGCTTCGATCGAGAAGTCGAGGTCCCGATCGATGCGCACCCGAGGCCCCGACTGCGCCCCCGCGTAGCGGGAGACCGACAGATAGTCGATGCCGATCGGGACGCTGATCTGCCGGGCGAGGTCGGCCAGGAAGAAGGTGATTCCCTTCAGCATCCCGACCAGCACCACCGACCGGCCCCGGTAGTCGCGCGACACCTTTCGCGCCAGGGCGCGGACCCTGGTCTCCAACTCGACCGGCGAGATGAGGATCTGCTGGATGTCCTCTTCGCGGATCGTCTGCAGCTCGAGGGCGCCGTACCCGGCCTGCGCCAGCAGCTGCTGGTAGTCGCGCCGGTAGAGGAGCTTCACGTTCACCTCGGGGAAGAGCTCTCGCAGCCGCCGCACCTTGCGGTTCTTGGGGGTCACCAGGCTCTGCTTCATGGTCGTCAGCTCGAGGTAGAGATCGTGCTCGGGAAGGTAGAAGTCGGGCGTGAACATCTCCGTCAGCCGGCTGCCCTCCCAGGCGATCGGGAAGGAGACCGGCTCGTAGATCCAGCGAATGCGGTAGTAGTCGAGGAAGCGCGCGAACTCCCGCTCGGAGGGGTGGGCGAACGAGACCCGCTTGTGGGGCGCGCCCGACCGCCCGGTCAGGCGGGAGCGCTGCTTGACGGGCCTGAACTGTGAGGGCAGAACGTGAGCTGGAGCCGTGGCGGCCAAGGGATCTGGGGTCGATTGTAGCCGCAGCCGCCCCAGCTTCGGACGATCTAGGGTTGCGCCATGCTCGACGCGCGGGCGGAGATGGTCGCGACCCAGCTGCGGGCGGGCGGCATCACCGATCCCCGGGTGCTGGCCGCCATGGCCGAGATTCCGCGGGAGGAGTTCCTCCCCGCGGCGGTGCGGGAAAGGGCGTACGAGAACGGCGCCATCCCCATCGGCCACGGCCAGACCATCTCCCAGCCGCTGGTGGTGGCCACCATGACCGAGGCGCTCCGGCTCGTGGGCGGCGAAGGCGTACTCGAGATCGGCACCGGCTCCGGCTACCAGGCGGCGGTCCTGGCCCGCCTTTGCCGGTCCGTGGTCACGGTCGAGCTGGAGCCCGAGCTGGCAGAGGCGGCTCGCGCCACCCTGGCCCGGCTCGGCCTCGAGAACGTGAAGGTGGTGACCGGGGACGGCCATCTCGGCTGGCCCCCGCAGGCGCCCTACGAGGCGATCCTGGTCCTG
>JBOHUX010000082.1:0-9917 GCA_050734915.1 Candidatus Dormibacteraceae bacterium | reverse complement strand
CATCATTCTGCCTCAGCGATGGCGATGCTCCGCTACCTCGCCCTGGGCGACTCCTACACGATCGGGACCGGCTCCAGCGGGCCCGGGCGGACCTTCCCCAGCCTTCTCGCCGCGCGCCTCGCGGCCGCCGGGCATCGCGTCGAGGTCACCAATCCGGCCGTCGACGGCTTCACCAGCGAGGACCTGATTCGCGAGGAACTGCCCCTCCTGGAGGGCCTCCATCCCGACCGGGTGAGCGTGCTGATCGGCGCCAACGACGTCGTCCGGGGCCGGAGCGCGACGGCCTACCGGAGCAGCCTTGGATTCATCTATGACGCGGTCCGGAGGCTGGGACCGCCGGGTGCACACGTCGTGGCGGTGTCCGTTCCCGACTGGTCGGTGGCGCCCGCCGCCGCCCGGTTCGGCGATCCGGCCGCCATCCGCCTCAGACTGGTGGAGATCAACCGGATCGCCGAGGCGGAGGCGGGCGCGCGAGGCTTTGCCCATGTGGACATCACCGAGGTGAGCAGGCGGCCACCGGCGGGGCTGGGTTGGATCTCGGCGGACGGGCTCCACCCGGGTGACGGCCAGTACGCGGCCTGGGCGGAGGTGATCTGGGAGCGCCTGGCCTCCCGCTGGACCTGAGCCGGCCGGGCGGCGCCCGGGCCCCGTCTGCCAAGGTGATCTGCCGGTGTCGCGCCGTCCGTGGTGGGGGTGGCCTCCACGGTCCCGCAGGTCCTCCTGCTGCTGGTCGGAAAAGTTGTCGGCGACCGCCTCGACCGCCGCACGGTCATGATCGCCGGCAACCTGGCGAGCGGGCTCGCGATCGCGACGCGCCCTGCTCGGGGCCGGCATCGGGGGCGGTGTCGTGATCCTAGCCTTCCTGCTCGTGCCGGAGATTCGCGCCCCCGAGCGGATCCGGGCGCCGGGTGCGGGCCGGCCCCCGCCGGGTCGGCAGGCTTACAGATGTAAAGACGATCGCACTCGGGCGGCCGCGGGTGTCCTCGTTCGGTCTTCGGGTGACCCTGAAATGACGGTCCACGAAAGGGCTCTTGCTGCGTTACTCAATTGGGAGATGCGAACGAGAAGCCGGGCGGGGGGCGGCCTGGCGGCCACGGTCCTTGGGGCCGTGCTGCTCCTGACCGGCGCCACGCCGGCGGCGGCGTCCGTGGCCGACGGCTCCCTGAGCCTTCTCTTCGTCGGTGCCAGCATCACGGACGGGTTCCTCACCCCCAGCGGCGACCAGGCCTACACCTCGCAGCTGATCGCGATGATGCAGGGGCGCGGCTACATCGTCGAGCCGCATGTGGACGCCGCCCCCGGAGCGATCGCCGCCGACACCCGCAGATGGCCGATCAACGGTCCGCTCGACATCGCGGTGGTCCAGATCGGGACCAACGACTTCCACCGGACGCCGATCAACTCCTTCCGCTCCAGCTACTCGTCGCTGCTGGCCAGGATCCGCGGGGCGGGACCCTGGGCCTCGGCGGTCTGCCTCAGCACCTGGATGGACCCCCACCGGAGGAACGGCCGCGGGCTGAGGGCCGGCGCCTACAACGGCGTCATCGAGGCCGAATGCCGGGCGCACCACTACATCTACGTGGACCTCTCCTCGATCTACCTCAACCCCGCCGATCGCGGCCCGGCCGGATGGCCGACTCCCTTCGGCGCCGCCGACGACTTCCACCCCAACGCGCTGGGTCACGAGATGATCGCCCAGCGGATCCTGGCCGCGCTCACGGCCGGCGGGGGGGACCGCCAGAGCGCGTGTCACGACGCCGGCACCACCTCGCCGGCCGCCCCGCCGGGCGGACCCGCCTCGATGTTCTACTTCGCCGAGGGATACACGGGCAGCGGATTCGCCGAGTGCCTGCTTCTGTTCAGCCCGGCGACGGGCGGCACCGCCGCCATCGACTACTACACCGCGGGCGGCCATCTCGCCACCAGTTATGTCCCCCTGACGGCCGGTCGCGTGGCAGCCGTCGACGTCAACAGCGCCATCGGTGCCGGAAGGGAGGTCTCAGCCCGCGTGAGGCTGCCGGGTCCGGGGGTGGTGGAGCGCGTGCTCAACTTCGACACCGGCCGGTGGCACGGGTCCACCGACAAGGTCGGCGTCCTCGCTCCCGCCACCGAGTGGGATTTCGCCGAGGGGTCCACGCTGCCGTGGTTCAGCGAGTTCCTGACTCTGGAGAACCCCGGTGGCGGGACGGCGTACGTGACCATCCAGTACTTCGTCGAGCGCGGGAGCCCGATCACCAAGCGCCTCGTGCTCGCCCCCTTCAGCCGCCACACGGTCCAGGTCTCGGATCGCGCGGAGGGCGTCGGCGGCGGCCAGATGGGGGTCTCGGCGCGGGTGACCTCCTCGGCGCCGATCGTCGCCGAACGGCCGATGTACGTGAACGGATACAGCTGGGGCTCGGGGTCGATCAGGGACGGCCACGACGCCTTCGGCGCCAATGGCCCCGCCTCCACCTGGTACTTCGCCGAGGGAACCACCCTCGGCGGCTTCAACGAGTACCTGACCCTCGAGAACCCCAACTCCGCCCGTGCCGCGGTCGAGCTCCGCTACCAGGACCAGGCCGGTCGCCTGACGGTGCGGGACATCGGCTTGGCCCCACTCTCACGGTCTACAGTGGCGGTCTTCGACTCGATCTACGGCGTCGGACCCGGCCTGGTGGGGGTGTCGGCCCGGGTCAGCTCGGATCTGCCCATCGTCGCGGAACGCCCCATCTACGTCGCCCGCGACGTGGGCGCCGGCTGGGTGGAGGGCGCGGACGTCGCCCTCGGCGGCACCCAGCTCGGGACCGGGTTCGCCTTCTCGGCGGCCTTCACGGGTCCGGGCGAGGACGACTATCTGACCATCCAGAGCCCGGGGCCGGTGCCGGCGGCCGTCTCGGTCACCTACCATGGCGTGGTGGGGGCCGTCGTCCGCGCCCTCACGGTGGGCGCCAACAGCCGCTTCACGATCAACCTCAACGATCCCGACGCGGGACCCGGCCAGAACGGGCGCGTGGGCATCACCGTCCGGTCGGACCAGCCGGTCATGGTCGAGAAGGTGACCTATGGCTCGGCGCAGACCACCTACGGCAGCACCGACACCACGGGGTCGCCCACCACCGTGTTCTAACCCCCCGGGCGCCGCCTCATAGACTGGGCGGATGGCGGGGTCTCTGGATCTGTTCAGCCCGCCCGCGCGGGCCTGGTTCGAGGCCTCCTTCAGCTGTCCCACCGAGGTTCAAGAGCGCGGCTGGGCGGCGGTGGCGGGCGGCCACCACACGCTGATGGCGGCGCCGACGGGAAGCGGCAAGACGCTGGCGGCGTTCTTCTGGTGCCTCGACCGCCTTGCCGCGGAGCCCGCCGCCGCCGCCGGCGCGCGCTGCCGCGTCCTCTACGTCTCCCCCCTCAGGGCGCTCGCGGTCGACGTGGACCGCAACCTCCAGGCGCCGCTGCGCGGGCTGGCGCGGGAGTGCGAGCTTCGGGGCTTGCCGGCGCCGGGCCTGCGAGTCGCCATCCGCACCGGCGACACCCCGCCCCAGGAGCGGCGGGAGATCGAGCGCCACCCGCCGGACATCCTGGTCACGACCCCGGAATCGCTGTTCCTGATCCTCACCAGCGGCGCGCGCCGGATCCTCGCCCCCGTCCGCTGGGTGATCGTGGACGAGATCCACTCGCTGGCCCCCAACAAGCGCGGAGCCCACCTCGCGCTCAGTCTCGAGCGGCTGGCCGGCCTCGCCTCCCAGGACCCCCAGCGGATCGGTCTCTCGGCGACTCAGCGTCCGCTGGGGGTGGTGGGCGCCTTCCTGACCGGTGATCGACCGGTGGCCATGATCGACGCCGGCCGCGCCAAGCGCATGGAGATTCGAGTCGAGGTGCCCGTCGAGGACATGCGCGACCCCGGCCCGCGTCCGGAGGCGACCGGCGCCGCCCGCGGCCCGTCCGGCGTGGCCCCGCGGCCCAGCATCTGGCCCGCCATCCACCCCCGCCTCCTGGAGCTGATCCGAAGCCACCGCTCCACGATCGTTTTCGTCAACTCGCGCAGACTCGCCGAGCGGCTCGCCGCCCGCCTCAACGAACTGGCCGGCGAAGAGCTGGTCCTGGCCCACCACGGCTCGGTGGCCAAGGATCAGCGGCGTCTCATCGAAGATCGGCTCAGGGCGGGCGCCCTGGCCGGGATCGTCGCCACCTCCAGCCTCGAGCTGGGCATCGACATGGGGGCGGTGGACCTCGTCGTGCAGGTCGAAGCGCCCAGCTCGGTCGCCCAGGGCATGCAGCGCATCGGGCGGTCCGGCCACAGCCTGGACCAGGTTTCGGCGGGGGTCTTCCTTCCCAAGCACCGGGGCGACCTGCTCGAGACGGCCGTGGTGATGGAGCGGATGCTGGCCGGCGAGATCGAGGAGACGCGCATACCGGCCAACCCCCTCGACGTGCTCGCCCAGCAGGTGGTGGCGATGTGCGCGCTCGACCAGTGGCGGGTGGCGGACATGCTGGGGCTGGTCCGGCGCGCCCACCCCTTCCGCGAGCTCAGCGGGCGCCTTTTCGAGGCCGTGCTCGACATGCTGAGCGGCCGCTACCCCTCGGACGAGTTCGCGGCGCTCCGGCCTCGGATCGTCTGGGACCGCCACGCCGGAACCGTTCGCGCCCGGGCCGGTGCTCAGCGGTTGGCGGTGACCAGCGGCGGCACCATCCCCGACCGGGGCCTCTACTCGGTCCATCTCTGGGAGGGCGGCGCGCCGGGCGACCGGTCGCGCCCGGGGCGCAAGGTCGGCGAGCTGGACGAGGTGATGGTCTACGAGACGCATCCGGGCGAGAACTTCGTGCTCGGGGCAAGCACCTGGCGGGTGGCGGAGATCACGCCCTCGCAGGTCCTGGTCACGCCCGCCCCGGGCGAGCCCGGCAAGATCGCGTTCTGGCACGGGGACACGCAGCACAGGACGCCGGAGCTGGGACGCGCCCTGGGGGCCGCCGTCCGGGAGCTCGCCTCGGCGGAGGCGGCGCGGGCGGCGGACCGCCTGGCGCGGGCCTGCGGGTTCGATGAGAGCGCGGCGCGGAACCTGATCGCCTACATCGGCGACCAGATCGATGCCACGGGCTCGGTGCCGGATGACCGCACGGTGGTGGTCGAGCGCTTCCGAGACGAGATCGGCGACTGGCGGGTCTGCCTGTTGACGCCCTGGGGAGGGCAGGTCCATGCCCCATGGGCGCTGGCTCTCGAGACTCGGCTCTCCGAGCGGCTGGGCCTGGAGGTGCAGTCGATGTACACAGACGACGGCATCGCTCTGCGCCTTCCCGAGGCGGACGCCCCGCCGGCCGCGGGGGAGCTCTTCTTCGAACCGGAGGAGATCGCCGAGCTGGTCACCTCCCGGCTCCACGACTCGGCGCTCTTCGCGGCCCGCTTCCGCGAGAACGCCGCGCGAGCGCTGCTCCTGCCCAGACGGGGGCCGGGGCGCCGGACGCCACTGTGGCAGCAGCGGCAGCGCGCCGCCGACCTGCTCGAGGTCGCCTCCCAGTTTCCCGACTTCCCGATCGTGCTGGAGACGTATCGCGAGTGCCTCACCGAGGTCTTCGACCTCGACGCGCTGCGCTCCCTCATGAGCCGGGTGCGCTCGCGAGAGGTGGCGGTGGTGTCGGTGGACACCGAGCGGGCGTCGCCGTTCTCGTCCGCGCTCCTGTTCGACTACGTCGGCCGGTACATCTACGAGGGCGACGCCCCGCTCGCCGAGCGTCGCGCCCAGGCGCTCTCGCTCGATCGCGAGCTGCTGGCCGAGCTCCTCGGCACCGAGGATCTGCGGGAGCTCATCGATCCCGATGCGCTGACGTCGCTCGAGGCGGAGCTGCAGGGCCTGGTGCCAGAGCGCTTCCCCCGCGACCTGGACCAGGCGGCGGACGTCCTTCGGCGGCTGGGAGATCTGACCAGCTTCGAGGTGGGGGCTCGCGGCGTCGACGCCCGCCGGCTCGCCGGCCTCGCCTCGCAGGGGCGGGCGGTCGCGGTGCGCATCGCCGGCGAGGCGCGCTGGATCGCGGCCCAAGATGCGGGGCGCTATCGCGACGCGCTCGGCGTGGAGCTCCCGACGGGGCTTCCGGAGGATCTCCTGGGCCCGTCGGCGGACGCTCTGCCGTCACTGTGCATGCGCTGGGCGCTCACGCACGTGCCGTTCACCGCGGACGCGCCCGCGTCCCGCTGGGGCATCGCTGTGAGCACCCTGGAGCGCGCGCTGGCCGGGCTCTGCGCGCGCGGACGGCTCCTCACCGGTGAGTTCCGGCCAGGCGGGGTGAGCCGGGAATACTGCCACCCGGACGTCCTCCGACGGCTCCGGCGCCGCTCCCTGGCCGCACTTCGGCGCGAGGTGGAGGCGGTCGAGCCCCAGGCTCTGGGTCGCTTCCTGCCCGCCTGGCAGGGCGTCGGACTCGACGCCGGCGGCGCCGACCGGCTGGTGGAGGCCATCTTTCAGCTCCAGGGCGCCCCGGTGCCGGCGTCGGTGCTGGAGCGGGACATCCTGCCCGCCCGGGTCGCCGGGTACAGCCCGCGGATGCTGGACGAGCTGATCTCGAAGGGCGAGGTCGTTTGGTTGGGACGCGGTGCCCTGGGGCCGTCAGACGGCCGGGTGGCCCTCTACCTGCGACGCGACGCCGCGCCGCTGCTGCCGCCGGCCGGCGCCCCCGACCTCGGCGACCTCCACGAGCGGATCCGCGAGCGCCTGGCGCGGCGGGGGGCCAGCTTCTTCGATGATCTCCAACGGTCGACAAGCGGCGAGGTCGAGACCGTGCTCGAGGCGCTCTGGGATCTCGTCTGGGCGGGGCTGGTGACCAACGACACGTTCGGTCCGCTGCGGGTGGTGGGTGCGTCCCGGCCGTCCGGGCATCGCCGCCCTCGTGGGGGGCGCCTGACACGCCTGTCACAGCCGCGTACGGCCGGTCGCTGGTCGCTGGTGGGCGACCTGGGGGCGGACAGCTCTCCCACGGAGCGGCTGCATGCGATCGCCGGCGTGCTGCTCCAGCGGCACGGAGTCGTGACCAGGGAGGCGGTGCTGACGGAAAGTTGGGAGGGGGGCTTCGCGGGCATCTATCCCGTGCTGCGCGCGATGGAGGAGGCGGGCAGGATCAGGCGCGGCTACTTCGTGGACGGGCTCGGCGGCTCGCAGTTCGCCCTCCCTGGCGCGGTCGACCGCCTGCGCGGCTTCCGCCATCGGGAGGCGAAGGTCCTCGCGCTCGCCGCCACCGACCCCGCCAACCCCTACGGCGCCGCCCTCGACTGGCCGGCCTCGGCAGGGCGCCCGGCCCGCATCGCGGGCGCCTACGTCCTCCTCGACGGGGGCGAGCCTGCCGCCTACCTGGAGCGGGGCGGCCACTCCCTTCTCACCTTCCGCGAGATCGGTGCCGGGCATCTCCGCGCGCTCGCTGAGGCCGGTGTCCGGCGGGGTCGGATCGAGATCCAGCGAGTGGACTCGGTGCCCGTCCACGACACGGGGTGGATCGGCCTGCTGAGGGAGGCGGGATTCGAGTCCACCCCGCGCGGCATGGCCAGTTGGCGATCCCCGGCCGATGTCTTCCCCCGGGTGGTGAGAGCGGGCACCTGACCCGTGCCCGAGGGCGACCCCCGAACCCGGGCCTCCAATCAGCGGCGGTGGCGGCGGAAGGCGGCGCCTAGAATGAGCCCTGGTTCGGGGAGTGGCGTAGCCCGGCAGCGCACCTGGCTGGGGGCCAGGGGGTCGCGGGTTCGAATCCCGCCTCCCCGACCAATCTCAATTTTGGTCGTACTAATCGCGGATTCTGGAGTTCAGAACTGGCCGGCGGCGAGTTCTAACTCAGCAACCCAAATCTCGGTTTGAAGGTTCAAACTCCCGACCCGAGAGTCCGCGCGCCAGGCAATGGCCTGGTGATTGCAGCTTGAAGGGCAACCCGGGCGACACCGGTCAGTGGATTCTACGAGGAGATCCTCCTGCGGTGAATGACCATCGCGAAGATGTACGCGGCAAAGAGGATGCCGACACACCAGCCGAGGGCGATCCAGATGTCAGCGCCCACCGATTGCTGTGAGTACAGGTCGCGAATCGCGTTGACAATGGATGTCACCGGCTGGTGCTCCGCGAAGGCGCGCACTGGGCCGGGCATCGTGTGGGTGGGCACGAATGCCGAGCTGATGAACGGCAGGAAGATGAGCGGGTAGGAGAAGGCGCTCGCGCCGTCCACTGATTTCGCGACGAGGCCCGGGATCACGGCGAGCCACGTCAACGCCAGGGTGAACAGGATCAGGATGCCGACCACCGCGAGCCACGCCAGCACTCCCGCCCCCGAGCGGAACCCCATGATGAGGGCGACGATCACGACGACCACGAGCGAAGTCAGGTTGGCGACCAGCGAGGTCAGCACGTGAGCCCACAGCACGGCCGGGCGTGCGATCGGCAGGGATTGAAATCGCTCGAAGATGCCGCTCTGCAGATCGAGGAAGAGGCGGTATGCGGTGTAGGAGATGCCCGAGGCAATCGTGATGAGCAGAATGCCGGGCAGCAGATAGTTGACATACGAACCTGGCCCTGAGTTGATCGCACCCCCGAACACGTAGACGAAGAGCAGCATGAAGCCGATCGGCATGATCGCGGTGGTGATGATGGTGTCGGGGCTTCGCATGATGTGGCGCAGTGACCGTCCGGTCAGGACGGCGGTGTCGGCGAAGAAATGCTTGGTCATCGTTGTCGCTCCTTGGGGTCATTGCCGGCGTCGCCATCCGTCCCGTCCGCGCCGACGACCGCGAGGAAGACGTCCTCGAGGGTCGGCTGCTTCTCGACGTACTCGACCTTGGCGGGCGGGAGCAGCTGCTTCAGCTCGGCGAGGGTGCCATTCACGATGATCCGACCCTCGCGGAGGATCGCGATCCGGTCGGCGAGTTGCTCGGCCTCGTCGAGGTACTGTGTCGTGAGCAGCACCGTCGTGCCCTGCTTGGCGAGTTCTTTGACTGCCCTCCACACCTCGATGCGCGCCTCGGGGTCGAGCCCGTTCGTAGGCTCGTCGAGGAAGATGACCTGCGGATTCCCGATGAGGCTCATCGCGATGTCGAGGCGGCGGCGCATGCCACCCGAATAGGTCGACACCCTCCGCCCGGCCGCCTCGGTCAGCCCGAAGCGCTGGAGCAGACCATCCGCGGTCTTGCCCGGCTCCCTGAGGTGCCTCAACTGGGCGATCAGCACGAGGTTCTCGCGCCCGCTGAGAATCTCGTCAACGGCCGCGAACTGCCCGGTGAGGCTGATGGACTCCCGCACGTCTGCAGCCTGCGTGGCGACATCGAAACCGTTGACGATGGCAGACCCAGTGTCGGCCTTGAGCACCGTGGACAGGATCTTCACGACCGTGGTCTTGCCCGCTCCGTTCGGGCCGAGCAGGGCGAAAATGTTACCCCTCGCCACCTCAAAGTCGACGCCCCGCAGAGCCGCCACCTTCTTGTACGACTTCTCAATACTCTTCACTTGGATCGCCTGGAATTGCGGTGTTGTCATCGCTCGGCTCCCCCTTCCTCTCCAGCGTGTTCTCCCGCGGCGCGCTCGATGGCGGTGATCAGCCGCTCCCGCTCCCGATCGATGTACCCGCCCTTTTTCGGATAGTTCCGAACCAACGCGTCCACGAACTCCACGGGGTCGTCCCCGACGATCTGGCGGATCGGCGTTCCATCGGCCGCAGCCTGTTCGAACAGCTCGGCAATGTCATCGCACAGCGAGGCGGCGCTTTCGATGTCGATCAACCCTCCGCAGTAGTTCAGGTACCGCTCGATTGCATCAACAGCCACGCGATAGTTGTCGGGAAGCTGTCGAACGCGCGCCTTGGGCCACGTCCAGTCAAGTGGTGTACGAGGTGACGACCAAGTCATCCACCAACATCAGCTGACCGCCGCCAGCTCGGGCACCACCTCCTCCTCGAGCTCGGGCAGCTGAGCCAGCTTCAGCGACTCG
>JBOHUX010000081.1:0-9921 GCA_050734915.1 Candidatus Dormibacteraceae bacterium | reverse complement strand
ATCCGGATCACCCGCCCCCATCACGACCGCCCCGATCGCGCCCGGTCCCCGGGCGTTGCACGTCCTCTATCTGGGCGCCAGCGTCGTCGAGGGCTTCTACGCCTCCAGCCCGGGAGCCACGTTCCGCAGCCGGCTCACGGCCATGCTCGACGCCCAGGGGTTGCGGGTGCAGTCGACCGCGATCGCCCGCTGGGGCGCCACGGCGCCCACCGCCGACACCTGGGACGTGGGCGGCCCGTACCAGCTGGCGGTCATCCACATGGTGACCAACGACTACCTCCGCGCCGAGTCCCTCTCCTCCTATCGGCGCGCCTTCCACCGCCTGCTGGCGAACGTCAGGAGGCGGTCGCCAGGCGTCGTGGTGGAGTGCCTGAGCGACTGGACTGGGGGCGGGGTAAGGAACCGGGCCGGCATCTCCTCCTCGCGCTATGACGGCATCGTCAGAGGCGAATGCGCGGCCGCGGGCGGCTTCTATGCCGACATCTCCCACATCTACTGGGAGTCCGGCACGCGCGGGCCGAAGGGACAGCGGACGCCCTGGGGATCTTCCGACGGGTTCCATCCCAATGATCGCGGGCATCGCCGGATCGCGCGGGCCGTGCTCTGGTCGCTCCGCGAATACGCCACTCGCCTGATCGCCCGCGGCGAGGCGACGCCGGCGTGGTTGAAGGCCCTCGCCTTCCCCCCCGTCTCCGCCTCTCGGTCAGCCGGAGCCACGGCGCCGGCCTCGCCCGCCGCGCACCTGGCCCGGGCCCGGGTTCACGTCCGACGCCCGGCTCTGGGGACCGAGGCCGGCTGGCGCCTGGACCTCAGCGCCCATCCCGATCCGCCGTCGCCGGGCTTCCCCCCTGAGGTCGTGATCGCGATCGAGGCCTGCCTCGTGCTGCTCGGGCTGGCCGCCATCGCCCGGGAGGCCTGGCGGCGGGGCCGAAGCGCCGGTTTAGCGGCCGCCTGCTCGACCGCGTCGGGTGGTGACGGGTCCGGTGAGCAAGATCCGGCCGGCCGCCGCGGTTAGAGAGAGCAGCTATGGACCACCAGCAAGCCGAGAGGCTCTGTCAATCCGCCGAAGATTCCCACCGCGCCTCGCTGGAGGCGTGGGGGAAGGCCTTCGACAACGCCCGCGGGAGCGGCGGCGCCGGCGACTGGGACCTGGAGGAGAGCACGTGGCGTGCCAGCCGGCAGGCCGGTCTCGTCCGGAGCCTGTCCTGGGAGGTCGCCGAGGAGGTCCTCACGGACTCCCGGGAGAGGGTCAGACGGTCCTTCATCGACCGCTTCGAGCCCGCGGCGCCCCCCAACGGCAGCCCCCGACCCCTTGCGGCCCGCCTCGGCGCCGAGCAGGAAGAGGTGCGCCCGGTCTGACCGTCCCGCCGGTCGGCGGCCCGACCTCAACGGGCGCCGGCGCGGGTGCCGCTCAGAGCCCGGCGGCGCGGTCGCGGAGCAGTTTCCGCTCGCGTTCGTTTCGCGTCAGCGAGGCCGCCCGCGCGAACTCGGCACGCGCCTCGGCGGCGCGGCCGAGCCTGGCCAGGAGATCACCGCGAACGCCGGGCAGCAGGTGGTAGGCCCTGAGCGAGGGCTCCGAGCGCAGCTCCTCCAGGAGCTCGAGGCCCGCCGCGGGGCCGAAGGCCATGCCCACCGCGACGGCCCGGTTCAGCTCCACGATCGGTGAGGGCGCGAGCTGCGCGAGGCGGGCGTAGAGCGCCGCGATGCGCGCCCAGTCCGTCTCGGCGGGAGTGTGCGCCCGCGCGTGGCAGGCGGCGATCGCGGCCTGCAGGGCGTAGGGCGCCGTCGCGCCCCCCAGGCGCTCGACCCGCCGCAGCGCCTCCAGGCCGCGGCGGATGAGGAGCTGGTCCCAGCGCGAGCGGTCCTGGTCGAGCAGCAGGACCGGCTCTCCCGAGGGGCCCGTGCGCGCGCGGAGGCGGGACGCCTGGATCTCCATGAGCGCGACCAGGCCGTGCACCTCCGGCTCCTGGGGGAGGAGCTCTGCGAGCACGCGGCCGAGCCGGAGCGCGTCCTCGCAGAGCGCGGGCCGGACCCAGTCGCCGCCGGCGGTCGCCGAGTAGCCCTCGTTGAAGATGAGGTAGACCACCTCCAGCACGGACGTGAGCCGCGCCGCGCGCTCGCCGCCCCTGGGAGCCTCGAGCCCGACCCGGGCCTCGGCCAGCGTGCGCTTGGCGCGCACGATGCGCTGGGCGATGGTCGGCACCGGCACCAGGAAGGCGCGCGCGATCTCCTCGGTGGTCAGGCCTCCGAGAAGGCGGAGCGTGAGCGCGGTCCGCGCCTCGGCAGGGAGGATCGGGTGGCAGGCGGTGAAGATGAGCCGCAGGAGGTCGTCGGCGATGCCCTCCTCGAGCGCGGCGTCGAAGTCCGTCATGGCCGCCTCCTGCGACATGAGATCGTGGGCCAGCTCCTCGTGCTTGCGCTGGAGCCGCCGGCGGCGGCGCACCAGGTCGATGGCGTGGTGCCTCGCGGTGCCCATGAGCCAGGCGCCCGGACGATCCGGGACGCCTGACCTGGGCCACTGTTCGAGTGCCGCCACCAGAGCATCCTGGGCCAGCTCCTCGGCCAGACCGACATCGCGGACGATCCGGGCCAGGTGGGCGATCAGCCGAGGCGACTCGATCCGCCAGACCGCCTCCACCGCGCGATGGGCTCGGACGTCGGTCACGACCGGCTGCGCTCCCGGGCTACTTCTGCGCGGCCACCTGCGCGCGCAGGCGCGCCTCCTTCTCCCTCAGCTCGGGGGTGAGGACGGGCTCGAAGTCCTCCGTCTCGAACACCTGCCGGATCTCGATCTCGGTGCCGCCGTCGAAGGGGGCGCGCTTGACCCACTCGATCGCCTCCTCCTTCGACTTCACCTGGACCAGCCAGAAGCCGGCGATCAGCTCCTTGGTTTCGGTGAAGGGCCCGTCGATGACGGTGCGCCTCCCGCCCTCGAACCGGACGCGCGCGCCCTTGGAGCTGGGGTGGAGCCCCTCCGCCGCCAGAAGGACGCCGGCCTGGACCAGCGACTCGTTGTACTTGTTCATCGCGGTCAGGATCTGCTCATCCGGAAGGGCGCCCGCCTCGCTGTCCTTGTTGGCCTTGACCAGAACCATGAATCTCATCGTCGTGCCTCCTCATTCAGTCGGGCCGGCCTGGAACCGGCCTCTACTGTTGCATCGAACGGGATGCCGCGAAATCGACATCCTCCCGGAAGGGAGAGGAATCCCGCCGTCGCGCCTCCTGGTGGGAGCCCGGTGGCGCTCGGTCCGCACCATCTGCGGTCCTCGAGTCCCCTGCAGTTGCATCTTGCCGCCGGCCCGATTCGGGCCCACACTTCCCATCGTGACCGCTTCCCACCCTCCCGGCGACCCGGAGATCCACGTCATGACGCTGGCTCAGCTGGCGGCCGCGCTCTCCCACGTCGAATGCGGGCACGTGGTCGCCACCGTGGAGCTGGATCTGGCGTCCAACCGCTGCCGGTACCGCTGCCCCGCCTGCGATCATGGCAGCGGCTGGCAGCAGCTGGTCTGAGCGGGCGGGGGGGGGCGATCCACGTGCCGCCGCAGATGATCGAAGCCGCACCGCCCGACGTCCGGGGCGCGACGGTGCTGGTCGTCGACGACGAGAGGGCCTGGCGCCGCGTCGTGAGCACCGACCTCACGCTGCTCGGATACGTGCCGATCACGGCCGAGGACGCGAGCGAGGCGCTGGCGATCGTGGAGCAGACGCCTCCCGACGCCGCCATCGTGGACCTCATGCTGCCCGAGCCCATGCACGGCTGGGAGCTGGCGATGGAGTTCCGGCGCCGCAACGTCGAGACCGCTCTCATCTTCTACTCCGCCTACCCCGTCTTCCAGACGCTGCCCCCGATCTCCAACGTGGTCGGATACATCTCCAAGGGGGACGACCGGGTCGAGCTCTACGCGATGATCCCGGCGGCGATCCGGCTGACGAGGCGGCCGGGCCCGGCTGCCCGGCGTCCGAGCTAGGCGGCCCCGCCCCCGCCCCCGGCCCCCGCGCGGTCGCCGGCGGTCAGGGCCAGGGCCACCAGCGCCGCGGTGTCCGCCCGGAGGTTCCGCCTCCCGAGCGTGAACGGGGCGCCGAAGAGAGCGCGCTCCCCGGCCGACCAGCCCCCCTCCGGCCCCAGGAAGAGCGTGCATCGGTCGCCCAGGTCGGCGCCCTCCAGACTCCTGGTCCCCGAGCGGTCCAGCAGGACCGGGTGAAAGGACATGGCCACCGCCGCCGCCGGCACCACCGGGCCCCTCACCGCCGGCACCACCAGGCGGCCGGACAGCATCGAGGCCTCCCGGCAGATCCGCGCCCAGCGCCCGGGGTTCCCGCCCCGGGCCACGCTGCGCTCCGCCCGCACCAGGATGAACCCGGCCGCGCCCGCCTCCGTGCAGCGGGAGAGGACCAGCTCCAGCGCGGTCGCCGGCAGCATCGCGACCGCCAGCCAGACCCTGCGGCGCGGCTCCGGATCGTGCTCCGCCTCGGACTCGACGACGCCGCTCACGAGGTTCGCGCTGACCGATTCGAGCCGGACCCCGAGCAGCCGGCCGGCCGGCTCCACGACCTCGATCAGCTCCCCGGGCCGGGCCCTCAGAGAGCGCGCCAGGTGCCTGGCGTCCTCCCCCTCGATGGTGACCCGGTCGCCCTCGCGCCGGCCGTAGAAATATGGCAAGGCGCGGCTATTTTCAGGGACCTGGCGACGGGAGCGGGTGAGCAGATGTGCGGTCCGATCAGTTCTCCCACCCCAGCTGGGCGCGGAGCTCCGAGAGCGTATCGAGCGCCCGGCTCAGCCGCGCCCGGTTGGCCGTCTGGTTGAGCCAGCGGCTCTGGCCGGAGGGATGGGGCAGCGGCAGGACCACCGGTGCCGTGCCGAACCGGGCCCCGACGCGGTCCTCGAGTCGGCCCGGGCCCAGGAAGCGTTCGATCGCCATCTGGCCGACCGGGAGCAGCACCCGGGGCCGGATCAGCGCCAGCTCCCGCTCCAGCCAGTTCGAGCAGTTGGCGACCGCCGCCCGGGGCGGCCTGAGGTCGCCCCCCTGGGGATGGCGGCCGGGGAAGCAGCGCATCAGCGAGGCGATGTAGGTCAGGCGCCGGAACTCCTCGTCCGACGAGAAGCCGGCCCGGACCATCCAGCGCGCCAGCTCCCGCCCGGCCCGGCCCATGAACGGCAGCCGCAGGTCGCGCTCGACCGCGCCCGGCGCCTGGCCGACCAGGAAGAAGAGAGCCCCCGGCCGGCCCTGGAAGGTCGGGTTGGCCTCGGGGATGATGCCGTCGGCCACGCAGCGCGTGCACGCCCGGCAGGCGGCCTGCAGCTCGTCCAGCGGTTCGTGCGGGACGCTCAGAGCCCGATCACCCGCAGCTCCGCCGCGCCCCCCGCGATGCTCAGCACGCCGATCGTGCGGTCCCCGCTGAAGCCGGCGGCGGTCGCCGAGGAGACGTTGATGAAGCGCGTGCCGGCCACCGTCTCGTCACGGAGGCGATGGGTGTGGCCGTGAACGACGATGTCGCATCCCGCCGCCCAGCGGTCGCCTGCCCGTGGGGGGCGGTGGACCATCCCCACCTCGAGCCCTTCGATCGTGCGCAGCACCCGCTCCGGGAACGAGGGGTCGTCGGGCGCGTTGCCGTTGACGGCGGTCAGCGGCCTGCCGAGCGCCCGCAGGCCCTCCAGCACCGCCGGCTCCTGCCAGTCGCCGGCGTGCCAGATCTCGTCCACCTCCTCGAAGTGGGGGCCGACCGCGGCGAGGAGCGCGGGCACCCGGTAGCGACCCTGCGTGTCACCGATCAGCCCGATGCGGCGCATTGGAACGGCCCTCCGCGGTCAGTCGATGCTCTGCGCTTTCTGGAGCCGGCCCGAGTAATCGACGAAGATCGACTTCCACTCGGTGAACTCGTCCATGGCCCCTGAGCCCGCCTCCCGGCGCCCGTTGCCGGTGTTCTTGATGCCCCCGAAGGGCGTCTGGATCTCCGCTCCGATGGTGGGCGCGTTGATGTAGACGATGCCCGACTCGAGGTCCCGCATGGCGCGGAAGGCGCGGTTCACGTCGCGGGTGTAGAGGGCGAGCGAGAGCCCGTAGCTGGTCGAGTTCGCGTACTCGAGCGCCTGGTCCATCGATACGACGGGCATGATCGCCAGCGTGGGGCCGAAGATCTCCTCCTGGGCCACCCTCATCCGCGGGTTGACCTCGGTGAAGATGGTCGGCGCGTAGAAGTGGCCGCCGCCCAGGGCGCCATCGTCCAGGATCCGGCCCCCCGTCACCAGCCGCGCTCGCTCGGCGACCCCGATCTCCGTGTAGGAGTGGATGCGCCGCAGCTGCTTGGCGTTGATGACCGGGCCCACCTCGACCGTCTCGTCGAGCCCGTCGCCGATCTTGAGCGTCTCCGCCCGCTGCCGGAGCAGGTCAGAGAAGGGGACCAGCTGCTTTTCGTGGACGATCGCCCGGGAGGTCGCCGTGCAGCGCTGGCCGGTGGTCCCGAAGGCTCCCCAGACCGCGCCCTCCACGGCCAGCTCGAGGTCGGCGTCGTCCATGACCACGATCGCGTTCTTGCCCCCCAGCTCCAGGGAGACCCGCTTCAACAGTTGGCCGCACCGGGCCGCGATGGCGCGGCCCACATCCGCGGACCCGGTGAAGCTGATCGCGCGAATGGCGGGGTGCTCGACCATCGCCGCGCCGATCTCGTCGCCCAGCCCGTGGACGACGTTGACGACGCCGGGCGGCAGCCCCGCCTCGAGCAGGATCTCGACGAACCGGGCCGCGCACAGCGGGGTGTCCTCGGCGGGCTTGAAGACGATCGCGTTGCCGCCCATCAGGGCCGGGAACGTCTTCCAGCTCGGGATGGCGATGGGGAAGTTCCAGGGCGTGATCAGCCCCACGATCCCGATCGGCTCCCGCCAGGTGAAGCAGATCTTGTCCCTCAGCTCCGAGGGCACCGCCTCCCCGAAGGGGCGGCGCCCCATGCCCGCCACGTACTCGCCCATGTCGATCGCCTCCTGGACGTCGCCACGGGCCTCCTTCAGGACCTTGCCCATCTCCCGGGTCATCAGCCGGGCCAGGTCCTCCTTGCGCTCCCTGAGCAACTGCGCGGCCCGGAGGATGATCTCGCCCCGCACCGGGGGAGGCGTCGCCCGCCAGCCCCGGTACGCCTGGCGGGCGGCCGCCACGGCGGCCTCCAGGTCCTCGGCGCCGGAGCGCGGGAAGGTCCCGATCAGATCGTCCTCCCGAGCGGGGTTGCGGTCCTCGAAGCGCGCGCCCGATCGGCCCGGCACCCAGTCCGGGCCGATCAGGTTGCCGAACTCCTCTGCCATGCGGGTCAACCCTCCTGCTCGCGGCGGCCCTCGCCGGCCCGCCCGGGCGAGTTCATCAGCGGGTGCTGGCTGGCCAGCTCCTGCTGCCGACGGCGGTGGTAGTCGTGGTCGTGTTCGCGCCCGAAGAGCTTGTCGGGCGAGGTCAGCCGGAGCCGGACCAGCGTGTTGAGGGCGTGAACCCCGTCCCGCCAGCCGAGCTTCTTGCCCTCCTCGCGGCTGCGGGCGTAGTAGTGGATGGGCACCTCGTGGATCCGGTAGCCGAGCCTCAGCACGCGGGCGGTGATGTCGGGCTCGATGTCGAACCGCTGCCCGGAGAGGCCGAGGCGCTGCCAGAGCTGGGAGCGGAGCACCTTGTAGCCGGTCTCGAGATCCGAGATGTAGGCGTCGAAGAGGACGTTGGAGACCAGGGTCACGCCCCGGTTGCCGATCACGAACCAGAAGCTGAAGGCGGTCTGGCCCGCGAACCCGCGCACCCCGAAGACGACGTCGGCGCGCCCGTCCAGGAGCGGCTCCAGCAGCCGCCCGTAGTCGCGCGGGTCGTACTCGAGATCGGCGTCCTGGACGAGCGCGAAGGGCATCCGCAGCTCCCCGATCGCGCGCCTCAGCGCGGCCCCCTTGCCCTGGTTCTTCGCCTGCAGGAGAGGGCGCACGCGAGGATCGCGGGCGGCGATCGCGTTGAGGATCTCCCGGCTCCGGTCCTGGGAGCCGTCGTCCACCGCGATCACCTCGCCCACCTCGGGCCGGTCGAGGACGTGGCCGAGGATCGTCTCCAGGGTCCGCTCCTCGTTGTAGATCGGCATCATCACCGAGAGGACGCCGGCCCCCCGTTCGTCGGTCACACTGCCAGGCTAGTGGAATGTAACGGTCGGATGAGGACCAGGCCGAAGGCCCGAAGGCCGGCGTTCCAGACCGTCGGTGCGAAGGCGGGGGTGGCGCAACGACGATCCCATCCTGCGATGGGTGAGGAGACGCGCCGGGCCCCCCAACGCACGCATCAGGGCCCGCAGGGCCCCCGGCGGTCTGGGGCGCCGGATGGTCCTTATTCGGCTGTTACGGTCCACCAGCTCAGAGGACGCGTTCCAGCCGGGGGGCGGCGGCCAGGCCGGGGACCCGCCCCCGCTTGGTGCGCGGCTCGCCGGCCACCTCCCGGATGTCGGCGGTGAACCCGATCGGGGGCGCGGCCGAGATCGCCATCCCGACGCCGAAGGAGTCGATCGGCGCGCCGGCGGCCACGAACTCCCCGATCCGCTCCGCGTCGAGACCGCCGCTGACGAAGATGCCGACGCCGGGGAACCCCGCCTGGTCGAGGCGCGCGCGCACCTCCTTGACGAGGTCGACGGTCACCCGCCCGCGCTCGACGGGGGTGTCCAATCGCACGCCGCGCAGGCGCTCGCCCATCGCCTCGGCCACCCGCAGCGACTCCTCCGCCTCGTCCTTGAAGGTGTCGACGAGGACGATCCGGATCACGTCCTCCGGCATCTGCTCGTCGAATGCGAGGGCGGCCCTGACGGTGTCTCCGAAGATGAGGATCATGGAGTGGGGCATCGTCCCCGAGGGGGCGGCCAGACCCGCCAGCTCGGCGCCCCCAGGCGTCGCGCAGCCGGCGCAGCCCCCCACCACCGCCGCGTACTCCATGGTGGGACCGATCAGCGGATGCACGTGGCGCGCCCCGTAGGAGATCACCCGGGTACCGGCGGCCGCATCCACGATCTCCCGGGCCCGGGTCGCCCAGCCCGAGCAACTGGCCAGCATGCCGAGCAGCGCGGTCTCGAAGCGGCCGAACCGGAGGTAGGGGCCGCGGAGGCGCATCACGACCTCCCTCGGCGCGATCGCCGCCCCCTCGGGCAGGGCCCACAGCTCGTCGCCCGCCAGGAGCACCGAGCAGAGGAGGTCGGTCGCCTCCCGCATCCCGCACAGCACCCCCGGGCGGTCGCAGAAGAAGTCCATCGCCACCACGGGGTTGAGATGCTCGCCCTCGAGCGTGGTCGCCGCCCGCGTGAAGTAGACGTCGGCCGCGGGTCCCCCGAAGTACTCGATCAGCTCGGATCTCACGGCTGATCGCAAAGTCTAGACGGGGGCGGGCGGCGAGCCGCCACCAGATGCGGGTAAGGGCTAGCATCAGGTGGGATGGTTTCCCCGACTTCCGAGCAGGTGCTGGGCGCGCTCGCCGCCATCGTGGACCCCGACCTGGGCCGCGACGTGGTCAGCCTGGGCATGATCAAGGACCTGGAGATCGACGGCGGGGCGGTCAGCTTCACCTTCGAGCTGACCACGCCCGCCTGCCCGGTCCGGGACAGCTTCCACACCATGGCCGAGGAGAAGGTCGCCGCCCTGGACGGGGTGACCGCGGTGAAGGTCAAGATGACCGCCAACGTCCGCCAGAGCCAGGGCCTGGGTGGCCGCCCGACCGGCGAGCAGATGATCCCCGGCGTCCGGCAGGTCATCGCCGTCGCCTCCGGCAAGGGCGGGGTCGGCAAGTCTACGGTCGCCGTCAACCTGGCGGCGGCCCTCGCCCAGTCGGGCGCCCGCGTCGGCCTCCTCGACGCCGACATCTACGGGCCCTCGGTGCCGGCCATGGTGGGCGCCCACGAGCAGCCGGCGGTGATCGATGAGAAGCTGATCCCGAT
>JBOHUX010000080.1:0-9929 GCA_050734915.1 Candidatus Dormibacteraceae bacterium | reverse complement strand
CCTGCCCATCATCGGAGACGACATCAAGTCGCAGGTGGGCGCCACCATCGTCCACCGGACCCTGACCCGGCTCTTCCGCGAGCGCGGGGTTCGCCTGGAGGAGACCTACCAGCTCAACTTCGGGGGCAACACCGACTTCCTCAACATGCTCGAGCGGGAGCGGCTGATGTCGAAGAAGATCTCCAAGACCAATTCGGTCGCCTCCCAGCTCGACTACCAGATGGACAAGAAGGACATCCACATCGGCCCCTCCGACTACGTGCCCTGGCTCAACGACCGCAAGTGGGCCTACATCAGGCTCGAGGGCCGCTCCTTCGGCGACGTCCCCCTCAACGTCGAGCTGAAGCTGGAGGTGGTCGACTCGCCGAACTCGGCGGGGATCGTCATCGACGCCGTCCGCTGCTGCAAGCTGGCGCTCGACCGCGGCATCTCGGGCTCGCTGGAGGGACCGAGCTCGTACTTCATGAAATCACCCGCGGTGCAGTACACGGACCCCGAGGCGCGGATCCTGACCGAGGAGTTCATCGCCGGCCGTCCCGTCGCCGGCTCCAACGGCCGGTCCCAGGCCGGCGGGAAGGCCAGGGCCGCACGAGAGAAGTCCGCCGCCGGTGCTGAGGAGTAGCTACTTCGCGGCCTCGCGGCTCTCGCTCGCGGTTCCTGCTTCGGTGGGGAACGCGGTCGCCCGGGCCGGGGGGTCCCTCTGGTACCGGGGCAGTCCCGGCCAGCGGCGGGCCGCCCATGACAATTACGCAGTCGTTCTGGGCCGCTCGCCGGACGACCCAGAGGTGCGGCGGGTGGCGCGGCGCGCGTTCCAGAACTACGGGATCATGATCGCCGACTTCCTGCGGATGGGGACCCTGACCCCGGAGACGGTCATCGGCCGGGTCGGCCATGACGGCCGGGAGCACGTGGACCGCGCCCTCGAGCGGGGCCGGGGCTGCGTGCTGGCGCTCGCGCACATGGGGGCCTGGGACATGGCGGCCGCGGTCGCCGCCTCCTTCGACTACAAGCTGCTGGCGGTGGCGGAGCGCTTCCCCGGCTCTCTCAACGAGGCGGTGGTCGGCGCCCGCGAGCGATTCGGCGTCCACATCACCATGGTCAACCGCCGGACGATCTCCGAGATCCGGGCGGCGCTCGCGCGCAACGAGCTGGTGGCACTCCTCTGCGATCTGCCCCAGGGTCCCGGCGGGGCGGCGGTCAGCTTCTTCGGGCAGGCGGCCCGCGTGCCGGCCGGGCCCGCCGCGTTCATGCTCAAGGACGGGGCCGGCCTGGTCCCCGTCCGGATCAACCGGATCGGCGAGGAGCGGTATCACGTGCACGTGGATCCCGAGATCGCCTACACGGCCACCGGGGATCGCCGCCACGACACCCAGGCGATCATGCAGTCGGTTGTCAGCCGCTTCGAGCGGTTCATCAGCCAGCAGCCGGATCAGTGGTACGCCTTCCGGCCGCTGTTCACCCCGGCTTGACCGGTGGCAGGCCGGCTCGGCTTCACCGGCTTCCGCGCCATGCAGGGGCTGATGGCCCGGCTGCCGCGGCCCTGGGCCTACGCGCTCGCGATCGTGGTCTCACGGGTGGCGCTGGTGACCGCCGGGACCGCCCGCAGGCGGTTGGAGTCGAATCTCCGGCAGGCCGTCCCGGAGGCCGGCGGGGCGCGCATCCGCGAGCTGGCGAGGCTCAACTTCCGCTACCACGCCAAGGCCTACGCGGACCTCATGTGGATGCCCCGCGCGTCGGTCGACCAGCTGCGTCCCCTGCTGACCCTGGAGGGCCTCGAGAACCTGGAGTCGGCACGATCGATAGGCAGGGGGGTGATGGTGGTGTCCGCCCACATGGGCTCGTGGGAGATCGCGGCCGCGATCTGGTCGTCCTCCTTCGCCCCCGTCTCGCTGTTCGCCGAGGTGCTGGAGCCGCGCGGGCTCTACGACTGGTACCGGCGCACCCGAGCACGGTTGGGGATCACCGTGCTGCCGCTCAGCCGGGCCGGCCTCCATCAGGTGGTGGACGCGTTGGGCCGCCAGGAGATGGTGGTCACGGCCATCGACCGCGACATCGTGGGAACCGGAATCGAGGTGCCGTTCTTCGGGCGCACGGCCCGCATCCCGGGCGGCCCGGCCGCGATCGCGCTCCGGCTGGGAACCCCGATCCTGCCCGTCTGCGTCTACCGGCTGGAGGACGACACCTACCACGGGGTCGGGCTGCAGCCGGTGCTCGCCATCTCGACCGGCGATCGGGCGGAGGACATCCGCCGCGTCACCGGCCTCTGCCTCCGCCAACTCGAGGACTGCATCAGGGCGCGGCCCGAGCAGTGGCACATGCCGCACGCGGTCTGGCCGGAGGAGAGCGGGTGAAGGTGGGTCTCGTCCCGCCTCCCGGCCACTCCCACCCGCTCGTCGGGCCCCCCCGAAATCGCCGGATCGCGGGGGACGCGATGCCCGGGGGAAGGCGGTGAAGATCGGGCTCGTCTCGCCCTACGACTACTCCCATCCGGGCGGGGTGACCGAGCACATCAGGCATCTGGGTGAGGGGCTGCGCAAGCTCGGTCACGAGGTGCGCACGTTCGCCCCCTCCCATCGCAAGGACATCGAGGCCGACACGCCCGACTTCTACCGCATCGGCCGCGTTTTCTCGGTCCCCGTCAACGCCTCGGTGGCGCGGATCACGCTCAGCTTCCACCTCGCCAACCGGGTCTCGGAGATTCTGAGCCAGGAGCGGTTCGACGTCCTCCACTTCCACGAGCCCCTGATGCCGGCCCTGCCGCTGACCCTGCTCCGGATGTCGCCGACGGTGAACGTGGGCACCTTCCACGCCTTCGCCAAGTCGAACATCGGCTACTACTACGGTCGCTTCCTCCTCAAGCCGTACCTGAACCGGCTCGATGGCCGGATCGCGGTGAGCGAGCCGGCCCGGGACTTCGTCGGGCAGTACTTCGACGCCGGCATGCGGGTGATCCCGAACGGGATCGACACCGACATCTTCAGGCCCGCCGGAGAACCGCTGCGCAGGCTCCGAGACGGCAACGTCAACGTCCTCTTCGTCGGCCGCCTGGAGAAGCGCAAGGGCCTTCGCTACCTACTGCGGGCGTTCGAGTACATGCAGGACCGCGTGCCCGAGAGCCGGCTGGTGGTGATCGGCGACGGCCCGCTGCGGTCCAGCGTGGAGAATTTCGTGGCCGGGCGGGGCCTCCGCAACGTCCTCATCACCGGCTATGTGCCCCCCGCCGAGCTGCCCGGCTACTACTCGAGCGCGGACATCTTCTGCGCGCCCGCCACCGGGGGGGAGAGCTTCGGGATCGTCCTCCTGGAGGCGATGGCGAGCGGGCTGCCGGTGGTCACCACCGAGATCCCCGGCTATCTGACCGTGGTCGATCCCGGCCAGAACGCGCTCACGGTGCGCCCCAAGAGCTGGCAGGAGCTGGGCGCGATGCTGGTCGTGCTCGCCCGGGATGCCGATCTGAGGGCCAGAATGGGGGCCTCGGGGCTGGCCAAGGCGCAGCGGTACTCCTGGCGCGAGGTGACCGCCCGCGTGATCGAGGTTTACGAGCAGTCGCGGGCCCAGGCGTCCGCCCATTCGGAGAGAAGGCGTGTTCACGACCCGATTCCAGGCCTGGATTAGGCGCAACGCCCAGCGAGGGGCGGCCGGGCTCGCGCGCCTGCCGGTGACGCCCAACCAGGTCACCTTCACCGGCATGCTGATCGCGTTCGCGGCCGCGGCGCTGACCGCCACCGGCCGGCTCCTCCCGGCCGGCATCGTGCTCGCCTTCGGAGGCACCTTCGACATCCTGGACGGGGCCCTGGCGCGGGCGACCAGCCAGGGCTACCGGTTCGGTGCCTTCTTCGACTCCACCCTCGACCGCTTCGCCGAGGGCGCCATCTACGTCGGCATCGCCGTCTACTTCGCTCGCCACCAGAGCGGCTGGCAGCAGTGGCAGATCCTGGGCACCGCGCTGGCGCTCGCCGGCTCCTACCTGGTCAGCTACGTGCGGGCGCGGGCCCAGAGCCTGGGCTTCAAGTGCGACGTCGGCATCTTCGCGCGCCCGGAACGGGTGGTGGCGACGGTCGCGGGCCTGGTCTTGGGGGTCACCGTCCTCACCTACGTGGTCTGGGCGCTGGCCGTGCTGACCAACCTGACCGCGCTCCAGCGGGTCAACGAAGTCTGGCGCCAAGCCCGCGCGCAGCGGCGCGAGGAGGAGGCGACGGAGCGGCGCGACGCTGAGCGCGACCGCCGTATCGACCTCCCGCCGCCGGCGCCGGGCCGGTCGGCGCCCGAGACCGGCGCCCGGCGCTGAGCGCGCCGCGACGTCCTCCCCGCCGCGACGGATAGGCTTGGGCCGTGGGGCACCAGGGGGACGCGGACGTCTTCGAGGGGATCGCCGGGCACCGGCGCATCCGTCTCCTGCTCGCCTCCCAGATGGCCCGCGGCCGGCTCTCCCACGCCTACCTCCTCACCGGCGAGACCGGGCTCGGGAAGACGGAGGTGGCCCGGCGGATGGCGGCGGCGGTCCTGCCGGAGGCCGCGCTCCGCCGCCATCCCGACTACTGGGAGGACGATCGCCGGCGCTCGATCTCGATCGACGAGGTGCGGCTGCTCCCGGACCGGCAGCCCGAGTTCCACCAGCAGTCCCTGCAGGCGTTCCTGTCGCTGAAGCCGGCCCTCGGCTCTCGCCGGGTGGCTCTGATCACGAACGTGGGCCGCCTCAAGGACGAGGTCCAGGGGATCCTCCTCAAGACCCTCGAGGAGCCGCACCCGGGGCGGGTGATCCTCCTCACGTCCCCCAACGCCTCGCCCTTCGTCGTGCTGCCGACGATCGTCTCCCGCTGCCAGCGGCTCGCTTTCCAGCCGGTCGCCGACGAGGAGATCGAGAGCCTGTTGGAGACCGAGGGCCTGGCCCGGGAGCACGCCGCCGATCTGGCTCGCCTGGCCCGGGGGAGGCCCGGCTGGGCTCTCCAGGCGGCCCGCGATCCCGCCCTGCTGGAGCGCCACCGCCACTGGGCGGCCCGCCTGGGCGAGGTGCTGGCGGGTGACCGCTCGGTCGCGCTCCGGCTGGCGGCCGAGCTGGACCAGGCCGGCTCCGCCTGGCGCACGACCGACCGGACCGAGGAAGACCCCATCCTGGTGGCGATCGCCAGCTGGCAGCTGGAGCTGCGGCGTCGCATGATGGGCGGGTCGGACCGGGGCCGTTGGGCGCGCCTCATCGAGCGCTCCTTCGATACCCTCGGCCATCA
This sequence comes from Candidatus Dormibacteraceae bacterium, assembly GCA_050734915.1. Classification (GTDB taxonomy): domain Bacteria; phylum Chloroflexota; class Dormibacteria; order Dormibacterales; family Dormibacteraceae; genus JBOHUX01. Next base: position 4,704 of record JBOHUX010000080.1, on the reverse strand, counting down.
TGAGCAGAACGTGAGCCCGCGCCTGGCTCTGGAGTGCTTCCTGCTCGCGTCGCGGGCGGCTTGAGGCGGCCCGGACCGCGCCGGGATTCTTTCGAGGAGGATCGGGTTGACGGAGGCCACGACGACCAGGGACCAGGCGTGGAACATGGTGACCGAGTTCACCGCCTCGCAGCAGCTGATCCGTCACATGCGGAGCGTGGAGGCCGCCATGCGCGCCTACGCCGCCCGGTTCGGGCAGGATCAGGAGCGGTGGGGGGTGGTCGGCCTCCTCCACGACTTCGACTACGAGTCGGATCCTGGCCGGCACCCGGAGCGTGGCATCGGCATCCTCCGCGAGCGGGGCGTGGACGAGGAGATCGTGATCGACATCGCGTCCCACGCTGAGCTGGGAGTGCCTCGCGACACGCAGCTCAGGCGGTCGCTCTATGCCGTGGACGAGCTGTGCGGCTTCATCATCGCCTGCGCCCTGGTCAAGCCGGACCGGTCGCTGGGCGCCGTGGAGGCGCGCGGGGTCCGCAAGAAGATGAAGGACCGGGCCTTCGCCCGCGGCGTCCACCGTGACGAGCTGCTCGAAGGCGCGGCTCAGCTCGGCATCCCCTTCGACGAGCACGTCGAGTTCGTCCGCGACGCGCTTCGGCCGATCGCGCTCGAGCTGGGCCTGAACCCGTGAGCGCCCGCCCGCGCGTCCTCCTCACCCACCCCATCCTGGAGCCGGGGTCAACGATGCTCGTCGAGGCGACGGAGCTGACCCGCCTCACCTCGGGCTCGCCCGCGGCCGAGGCATCCCTGCGGGAGGCGGCCGAGGGCTGCGCGGGCATTCTCAGCCACCTCGTCGATCCGATCGGAGAGCTGGTGCTGGCGACGCCCGGGCTGCGGGTGGTGGCCAACTGCGCGGTCGGCTTCAACAACATCGACCTCGAGGCCGCCACCCGCCACGGCGTGATGGCGACCCACACCCCCGGGGTGCTCGATGAGACCACGGCCGACTTCGCGTTCGCGCTCCTGATGGCGGCGGGGCGGCGTGTGGTGGAGGCGGACAGGTTCCTGCGCGCGGGCCGGTACCACAGCTGGGAGATCGACCTGATGCTGGGGCGGGACGTCCACGGCGCCACGCTCGGCGTCGTCGGCCTGGGCCGGATCGGGCAGGAGGTGGCGCGGCGGGCCCGCGGGTTCCAGATGAGGATCCTGTACACGGATGCGGTCGCCGCCGGCCCGGAGCTGGAGGGCGAGTTGGGGGCCACCCGCGTCGAGCTCGACGAGCTGCTCACGTCCGCCGACTTCGTCACCCTCCACGTGCCCCTGCTGCCCTCCACCCGGCATCTGATCGGCGAGCGCGAGCTGGCCCTGATGAAGTCCTCCGCGGTGCTCGTCAACACCTCGCGGGGCCCGGTCGTGGACGAGGCGGCGCTGGCCGCCGCCCTGGCGGGCGGCCACCTCTTCGCCGCCGGCATCGATGTCTACGAGAACGAGCCCGCCGTCCATCCGGGGCTGATCGGACTCGAAAACGTGGTCCTGACGCCGCACGTGGCGAGCGCCTCGGTGGCGACCCGGGCCCGAATGTCCGAGGTGGCCGCGCACAACCTGATCGAGGGGCTCGCAGGGCGGCCGCCGCCCAATCTCCTCAATCCCGAGGTGCTGCCCGGCCTGGCGCACGAGTCACCACCGGGGCTCCCGGGGCCTTCCGCTTGACCGGGGACGGCTACCAGGCGCTCGCCCTCGACCTCGACGGCACCCTGATCGACATGGATCTGCGCCTCGACGACCGGGACGTGGCCGCGATCGGGCGGGTGGTCGAAGCCGGGATCCGGGTCATCGCGTGCACCGGCCGTCCGTTTCCCGGCGCCATTCCCTGGGTCCGGCGCCTGCGCCTGCGCGATCCGCTGGTCTGCTACCAGGGCGCGCAGGTCCGGGCCCTCGACGGCGGCATGCTGCTCGACCTGGGCGTGGCGCGCGAGCTGGCCCTCGAGGTGGTGGCGTTCGCCCGCCAGCGCGACGTCCACGTCCAGGCCTACCGGGACGACCGGCTGCTGGTCGAGAAGGATCGCCCGGAGGCGCACCGGTACGCGAATCACGCCGGGATGGAGATCCACCTGGTGGCCGACCTCGACTCGGTGATGGCGGCCACCACTCCCAAGCTGGTCATGGTGGCCACGCCCGAGCGCATCGAGGAGCTGCTGCCGGAGGCGCGCCGCCGCTGGCGGGGACGGCTCTTCGTGACCACCTCCCTGCCCGAGTTCCTGGAACTGACCGACGTGGACGCGGACAAGCGTCGCGGGCTCGAGTTTCTGGCCGGGAGGCTGGGGTTCACGGCCAGCCAGGCGGTGGCGGTCGGGGACGGCCGCAACGACGCCCCCATGCTCGACTGGGCCGGCCTCGGCATCGCCGTCGAGGGCGCGCCCGTCGAGGTCCTGGAGGCCGCCGACCGCACCGTCGCCCGCCCCGGGTCGGGTGGAATCGCGACCCTTCTGGGGGAGTTGTTCGGGGCGTGAGCGGGCTGCTCCTGGTCCACGCGCATCCCGACGACGAGGCGATCGCCACCGGCGGCGTCATGGCGCGGGCTCATGACGAGGGCCGGCGGGTGGTGCTCGTCACCTGCACGGGGGGCGAGGCGGGAGAGATTCACAATATGGACGAGGCCGCGGTCCGGCCCCGGCTGGCCGCGGTCCGCCGCGGGGAGCTCGAGGCGGCGGCCAGCATCCTCGGCGTCTCGCGGCTGATCATGCTCGGCTACCGGGACTCGGGCATGGCCGGCACCCTGGACAACGAGGACCCGGCCAGCTTCCATCTCGCGGACCTCGACCTCGCCGCCGGCCGGGTCGCCGAGGTGATCAGGCAGGAGAGACCGGAGGTGGTCGTCACCTACGGGCCGGACGGCATCTACGGCCACCCGGACCACGTCCAGGCGCACCACGTGACCGTCCGGGCCGCCGACATCCTGGAGGCCGAGGGCCAGCTCTTCCGGCTCTACTTCGTGGCCATCCCCCGGAGCGGGATGGAGCGGATGGCAGAGCGGATGCGAGCGGCCGGCCTGGCGACGCCCTTCGAGGGCGAGGTCGAGAGCGGGATCAGGATCGAGGGCACTCCCGACGAGGAGATCACGACCGTGGTCGACGTCGGGCCCCAGGTGGCGCGGAAGAAGGACGCCTTCGCGGCGCACGTGAGCCAGAACGACCCCGGGTCATTCTTCCTCAATACGCCCCCGGAGATCTTCGACGAGGCCTTCGGCACCGAGTGCTTCGTGCTCGCGCGGGGCGGCGAGCCGGCCGGACGCCCGGAGACCGGTCTCTTCGCGAGCTCAGCCGCCGACGCTACCGGGGCCCGTCCCGGCCCGCCGGCGGACCCGGGGCGCCCCGATCCCAGCCCCTCCTGAAGGTCCAGCCGACGATGAAGCCGCCAACGCCCACGGCGAGGAAGAGGGCGATGTAGAAGATCGGCCCGAGCAGGAGGATCCACCAATGGCCGGCGTTCACGGTCATGGCGAATTCCATGCGAGCGATTCTGGATGTGGTCCGATCTCCGGCGCCAGGCCCCGCCGTGGCAACTGGGGACCGGATCCCACCCGCGCTCGGGAATCACCGGCCTGGTCCGGCGTCCCGGGGACCGGCGGTAGACTGACCCCAAATGGAAGTGGTCAGGATCACGCCACGCGGCTACTGCCACGGCGTGGTGGACGCGATCAGGATCGCCAAGCGGGTCAGCGACGAGACCGAGGGACCCGTCTACATGCTCGGCCAGCTCGTGCACAACACCCACCTCACTGACGATCTCCAAGAGCATGGGGTGGGCCTGGTCGATTCGCGGGATCGGATGGCCGGCCTCGATCAGGTGAGCTCGGGCACCGTCATCTTCACCGCCCACGGAGTCTCGCCGGCCGTCAGGGAGAAGGCCGAGCGGCTCGGGCTCAAGGCGGTGGACGCCACCTGCTCGGACGTCGTCCGGACCCACGACCTCGTCCGGCGGCTCGCCGGGGAGGGGTACGACGTCGTCTACATCGGTCGCCGGGACCACCCCGAGCCGGCCGGGGTGATGGGGGAGGCTCCCGGCCGCGTGCACCTGGTGCAGGATGCGGAGGACATCGCGGCGCTCGAGCTCGAGGGGGCCAGGGTGGCCGTCACCTGCCAGACCACGCTCTCGGTCTGGGACACCGAGGCCCTGATCGGCGCCGTCAAGGAGCGCTACCCGGAGGCCGAGGTGCACAACGAGATCTGCCTCGCCACCCAGGAGCGCCAGGAGGCGGCCGTCAAAGCCGCCCAGGACGTCGAGCTCGTGATCGTGGTGGGGAGCCCGCTCTCGTCGAATTCGAACCGCCTGGTCGAGGTGGTCGAGAAGCTGGCCGGGACGCCGGCCCACCTGGTCGACACGATCGAGGACATCCGGCCCGAATGGTTCCGCGGCCTGAACCGTATCGGGGTCACCAGCGGCGCCTCGACGCCCAGCCAGCTGACCCGGCAGGTCATCCAGCACCTGGAGTCGCTTCAGGTCCCCGCCTGACCGGGCGGCTCAGGCGGCGGGGTCGGGCGGCTTCGGTCCCCGGCGGCGAAGACGGCTGAAGACCTTCCCGATGGCGGGCGGGGCGGGCTCGACCTGAGCGGGAGCGACGGTCGGCGGCGGGGCAGCCGGCTGCTCGGACGCAGGCTCGCTCTGAGGCTCCCCCCGACCCCCGCCCCCGCCCCCGCGCCGCCGGCGGCGGCGACGGGCCTGGCT
>JBOHUX010000079.1:0-9949 GCA_050734915.1 Candidatus Dormibacteraceae bacterium | reverse complement strand
GTGCTCTCCTGGGACGGGCTGCTGGGTGTAAGCAGCGTCAGTATCCCAACTCGGGAGAGCGCCCTTTCCTTACTCTCGCCCCCTTACTGGCGACCGGCCTCGTGAAATATCCGGGCTAGCCCGCCTCCAGTCTCTCGATCTCGCGCTCGATGAGGGCGATCAGGTCCGCCATCGGCTCGGGCTCGAAGAGGAGGCGCGCACCCGCCGCGCCGTACAGCTCGGGTAGGCTCCGGGTCGCGCCCAGCGCCAGGGCGCGCCGGTAGTCGCGCAGCGCCCGTTCCGGATCCTGGAGGGCGTTGCGCCAGACCTGGAGGGCGCCGAGCTGGGCCAGTCCGTACTCGATGTAATAGAAGGGCACGGTGAAGAAGTGGTTCTGGTAGTGCCAGCGCGCGGCCCGCTCGGCGTCCAGGCCGCTCCAGTCGGTGACGGGGTCGAACCGGCTCCGGATCCGCAGCCAGGCGGCGTCGCGGGCGTCGCGATCGGACGCGGCGCTGTCGGTGTAGAGCCAGTGCTGGAATCCGTCCACGGAAGCCACGTGGGGGAGGATGGTGACGATCCCCTCCAGGTGCTCAATGCGAGCGCGCCGGTACTCGGCGTCGGCGTAGAAGCCGCCCTCCGAAGCCGCCCAGAAGGGGGCGCCGAGCAGCTCCATCGACATCGAGGCGAGCTCCGCCATCTCGGAGCCGGGGAGGCGCTGGAAGCAGGGCTCGATCCCGAAGGTCGCGAACGCGTGGAAGCAGTGACCGGACTCGTGGAAGAGCACCTCCACATCGTTCTGGACGCCGACGGCGTTCATGAAGATGAGCGGGCGGCGCCTGACCGGGAGCTCGTTGCAGTATCCGCCCGGGGCCTTGCCCGCCCGGCTGTCGAGGTCCAGGAGCCCGTCGCCGGCCATCAGCCGGAACTGCCCGCCCAGCTCTGGGGAGAGCCGGTCGAAGGCGCGGGATGCGACCGGGATCAGCTCGGCGGCGTTCTTGAAGGGGCGCAGCGGCGGCCGGCCGTCGGGATCCTGGGCAAGGTCCCAGGGCCGCAGGGCCGCCACCCCGGTCCTCGACCACCGCCGCTCCCGGATCCGGGCCAGGGCGGGCACGACCGCCGTCTCGACGGCGTCGTGCCAGCGGACGCAGTCGGCGGGCGTGTAGTCGAAGCGGTGCTTCTCCCGGTGGGCGAAGTCCCGGTAGCTGTCGAAGCCAGCGTTGCGCGCGACGCGTTGCCGCTTCTCGAGCATCGCGTCGAAGATGGTCGCCAGCTCGTCTCGCTGCTGGATGTACGGCCGGTAGAGCGCGCGGAAGGCGCGCTCCCGGATCTCGCGGTCGGGTAGCTCGAGGTGGGGAAGCAGGCGGGGGACCGGCACCTGCTCGCCCTCCCACTCGGCGGTCATGGCGCCCGTGACCCGCAGGTAGTCGGAGGAGAGCCTCTCCAGCTCGCCGAGGAGGGGGACGTTCTCCTCCCGGAAGATCTCCCGCTGGTTGCGGAACCTGCGCGCCATCGTCTCCAGCTCGGGGCGCGTGTAGCCCAGGTCGAGCAGGCGGGCGGCCAGCCTCACCTCCTGCTCCCCGGCCCGGGGGACGATCTCGCCGGCGTAACGAAGGTGGGCCGCCTCCTTGGCCGGGTCGGCGGTGTCGGACGTGTAGTCGAAGTAAACCTGCGCCGCGGCTTCCGTGAGCAGCTCGGTGAGCCGCGACCAGCGTGCCAGCCAGGTCTCGATCGAGGCCAGGTCGAGTGGGCACGTGGCGAGGTGGTCATAGTGGGGCTGGATGTCGTCCCAGCCGGCGTCCAGGAAGGGGGCGGCGTCGTCGGGCAGCGGAGTGGTGGCCATCGACAGGCAAGCGTAGCCGAGCGCCCGAGTCGCCCGCCGGAGGTCGGATCCAGCCCCAGCGCGTAGACTGGTGCCGCCAGTCGCACCTCGTTAGGTGAGGCGGCTGCGTGGACACAGGCCGCTGACCCCACCCGTCCAAAGACGCTCCGGGTCAGGACAGGTTTCCCCGGGCTAAGGGGTGACCCCAAGCGGCTCGCCGGACGGCAGTACGCCGCGCAGCGCCGAAGCTCGACGAGAGGGGTGCCCACCGCCGTCCACGTTTCAGGGCGGCCTCCGGTCACCTCCTCCACGAGTGCGGTTGAGATGAGATGAGAGGAGGTGGCCGTGGAACCAGGCAGTAGTCGCCCGCGCCGCTCTGTGCCCACCCGGGAGGCCGGTCCCGCCTGATCCTCCGGGGGGCGCGGCGATCATGCCTGCCTCCCCAGACCCGCGATGATCCCAGACCGCCTCCGCGCCCTGCGCGCCCTCCGCCTGCGCGGCCTGCGCCCGCTGCCCCGCGTGCCCGGGCTCGGCCGCGGCTTCCTGACCCCGCGCCTTCGGCTGCCGACGCTGCGCCTGCTGGCGCTGCGGCTGCCCCGCCTGGCCTTCCTGGCCGCGCTCGGGCCGGGGCTCATCAGCGGCTTCGCGGACAACGACGCGGGCGGCATCACCACCTATTCCGTGGTCGGCGCGCAGTTCGGCTACGACCTCATGTGGGTGCTGCTGGCGAGCATGATCGCGCTCGCCATCACCCAGGAGGTGGGGGCCCGGCTCGGGATCGCGAGCGGCCAGGGGCTGGGTGGCCTGCTCCGGGAGCGGTTCGGCGTGCGCTGGGCGTCCTTCGCGATCGCCACCATGCTTCTCGCCAACCTGGGGGACACGGTGGCGGAGTTCGCCGGCATCGGCGCCGCGCTGATGCTCTTCGGCGTCCCGGTGCCGGTCAGCTCCGGGCTGGCCGCGCTGGCGATCCTGCTGCTGCTCTCGCGAGGGAGCTTCGGCCGGGTGCAGGCGCTCTTCCTCACGATGGGGATCGGCGTCTCGCTGGCGTACGCCATCTCGGCCGTCCTCTCGCATCCCGACTGGGGTCGGGCGGCGACCCACCTCGTGGTGCCCCACGGGGTGCTGACGTCGGCCTACCTGCTGGCCGTGATGGGAACCGTCGGCACCACCATCACGCCCTGGGGCCAGGCCTTCATCCAGTCCTACGTGGCGGACAAGCGGCTCCAGGAGGACGACCTGCCCGCCTCCCGGGCCGACGTCTTCGCCGGGGCCTTCATCACCAACCTCGTCGCCGGGTTCATCGTGGTCGCCTGCGCGGCCACCCTCTGGGCTCACGGGCACACCAACATCACCGGCGCGGCCCAGGCGGCCCGGGCGCTGTTGCCGTTCGCGGGCCGGGGCGCGGAGATCCTCTTCGGCGTCGGCCTGCTGGCGGCGTCGTTCCTGGGGCTGGGGACTGTCCCCCTGACGAGCGCCTACACGGCGACCGAGGTCTTCGGCTGGGAGAGCGGTCTCGAGTGGAAGTGGAAGGAGGCGCCCGCCTTCTACGGGCTGCTCGCCTTCTTCGTCCTCTTCGCGGCCGCCTTCGTGCTCATCCCGGGCCTGCCGCTGATCGCGGTCATGTTCCTCTCCCAGGTCTTCGACGGCCTCCTTCTCCCCATCATCCTCGTCTTCGTGATGATCATGAGCCGGGATGTGCGGGCCGCCGGACGCCTGAGGAGCGGCCGGGTGCTCGTCGTCCTAGGCTGGGCGGTGACGGCGCTGATCAGCGTCCTCTCGGTGGCGCTGGTGGTGACCCAGCTGGGGGCATTGTGAGCCCCGCTCGAGTCACCACCCGTTGAGGCGGAGGAAGTCCTCGGCGGCGACGCGGCCGCGCTTCAGCGATGGGGAGCAAACGTCGGGGAGCGGGTGGCCGACGGGGATGACACCGACCGGCGTGAAGCTCTCGGGGACGCCGAGCACGGCGCGGAGCGGCGCCAGCCCTCGACCGGGGCCGGCGAACCCGCCCGCCAGCCCCTCGTCGATGGCCGCCAGAAGCACCAGCATGACCGTGCAGCCGACGTCCATCCACCAGTAGGGCACCGGCCAGGAGACCTCCGTTCCGTCGGGCAGGAGCTTGTCGGGCTGCCGGTAGCGCTCGTGGTAGAGCTCCTCGGAGACGCAGGGGATGAACTGGGCGCCGCACCGCCCCACCCAGCGGCCGAAAGCGCCCCCGTCGCCATCCTCGCCGACCGCCTCCGCAACCTCGCGCTTGAGCGCGGGGTCGGTGACCGTCACCAGCCTCTGGCCCTGGCTGAACCCGGCGCTGGGTGCCCGCTGTGCGGCCCGCGCGATTCGCTCGATCGCGTCGGCGGGCAGATCCTCGTCCACGAATCGCCTCACCATCCGGCGCCGGCGCAGCAGCTCCTGAAGGTCCATCGGTTCGAATGCTACTTCGGCTACTTCGGCGCCTCGGGGGCGCTCGGGCCCGATCGGGCCGGCCCGGGGTCGGGTGAGTCAGAATCGGAATCGTTCATCTGGCGCCGGTGTAGCTCAGCTGGTCAGAGCAGCGGCCTTTTAAGCCGAGGGTCCAGGGTTCGAATCCCTGCGCCGGCACCACCCGACGGGCCCGTCCCGGCGGCGCCCGCGCGTCATCCGCGCGCGTCACCTGGTGGGCCCGCGAGCGCCCCCCCCGAAGGCGGACTCGATCTCGACGTGGAGACTTCGCGATTTGCTACGGTTGCCACGTTCCGTAACCGGCCTGAGCGGATCCCACTCATCGACGCAGCTCCGTGCTCAGGACTTGAAGGCGCCTTAGGGGTAGGGCGTCCCCAAGGAGGAGCGACTTGCTACATCTGGTTCGAGCGATGACGCTTGGCTTCGCGCTTGTCAGTGGCCTCGTCCATGCGGGCGTCCATGCGCACTCGCGGGGGCCGGCCGGCCGGCAACCGACCCGCTCGGCGGCGGCTCGGGAATCGATCCCGGAGGCAGGCACCCTGACGCGCCCTCTGGACTTTGGGGACGGCATCTCCGGAGTCGCTCATTTCAAGGCCACGGAGGCCGCCGCCCGGCAGGCGGCCGCACTGGCGGTGCTCCAGCAGGTGGCGGCCCGTCCGGCGGCGATCCCGGCCCCGGCCCCCGCGCCGGGAGCCGCCCCGCCCGCCCCTGCCGGCGGTCCGGCGAGCATCCGGCAGATCATCCATGACGCGTTCGCCCCTCTTGGCGGGGGGGCCGTGAGTTGGGCACAGCGGGTCGCCATGTGCGAGTCGGGCGACAACCCCAACGCGGAGAACCCGAGCGGTCACATGGGCCTGTTCCAGTTCGCCCGGTCGACATGGAACGGGACGCCCTACCGGGGCCGGTCGCCCTTCGACGCGGTAGCCAACGCCCGCGCGGCGGCCTGGCTCTACTCGCACGACGGGCCCGGCCAGTGGAGCTGCTCCTAGGGCTCCGGCTCTGAGCTGATCCGACCCGAGCGCGGCGCCCGTCAGGCATCCAGTGAGTAGACGGGCGCCGCCTCTGTCGATCCCTTCAACGTGATCGGCTCTCGAACAGTCGCCTCGATCGACCCCTGGAGCGCCTGGTAGGTGTTCTGCGAGAGGAGCAGGGCCGCCGGCCTGATCTTGCACAGGAAGGACGCGTTGTTGACGGGGACGCCGATCAGCGTGTACTCGAGGCGGCGCTCGGAGCCCACGTTGCCAGCAACCACCGGGCCGGTGTCGAGCCCGATCCCGACCTCGATCGGCGCCTCCCCCGACTCCATCCGGACGCGGTTGAACTCAGCGATCTCAGCACGCATGGCGAGCGCGGCCCGTACCGCCCGCGGGGCCGAGTCCGCGACCGGCACGGGGGCTCCGAACGCGACCAGGAGCCCGTCCCCCTGAAACTTGTCGATGTTGCCACCGTGGGCGAGCACGACGTCCACCATGCGCCGGAAGTAGTTGTTGAGGAGCTTGACCATCCTCTCGGCCTCCATCTCCCGCGACAGCGCCGAGAAACCGGCGATGTCGGACGCGAGCATGGTCACCCGGAGCCTCTCGCCCTCCAGGAAGCCGCCGTTGGGCTCCGCCAGGACGCGCTCCATGACCTGCTTGTTGACGTAGCGCTCGAAGATCCTCCGGAGCCGGTCGGAATGCTCGTAGTTGGCCCGCAGCTCGGTGTAGAGGCGGGCGTTCTCGATCGCGATCGCCGCCTGGTCGGCGATCGCCTGCAGGAACTCCCGGTCCGCCTCGCCGAAGATCCCCGCCCGGAGCGGGTTGTCCACGTAGACGGCTCCGATCGCCTTCCCCTTGACGACCAGCGGCGCGGCGATGATCGAGCGGAGGTTGTGCAGGATGACGCTCTCCTGGGATCGAAATCGCTCGTCGGCGCTGGCATCCGTGGTGAGGACGGGCTCTCCGGTCGCCAGCACCTGCTCGATCACGGTCCGCGAGCCGAGGAACTCGCTGGCGTCCTGGTCCGGAGAGTCGCCTCGGGCGATCCTGATCTGCCTGGAGGCGGTGACGGGGTCGACGAGGACGACGAACCCGCGAGAGGCGTTCATGAGCTCGATGACCCGGTCCATCACGTTGCGCAGGACCTGGTCGAGCTCCAACGAGGAGGTGAGCTCCCGGGCGACCTGGTGAAGGAGGCGGTCGCGGCTTGAATCGTCGCCGGCGGGCACGGGCGAACGTACTATAGCGCGCCCCCCGCCCGGTCCCGCCGGGCGCCGTGCGGCAGGACCGGGAGGCGTCCGGTCCGGAGGATAGACTCAGGTCTTCGATGACTCCGGCCGAGCTTCAGCATGCGAACCTGGATAACGTCCTCACCGCTCTGAACCCGCCTCAGCTTGAGGCGGTGGAGCACGGCGAGGGCCCCCTGCTGATCTTCGCGGGGGCCGGGAGCGGCAAGACCCGGGTCCTCACGGCCCGGATCGCGCACCTCGTCGCCGCCCGCGGTGCCTGGCCGGAGCGCATCCTGGCCGTCACCTTCACCAACAAGGCCGCCCGCGAGATGCGCGCCCGGGTGGAGGCGCTACTGGGGACGGACGCGGCCGCCCTGTGGGTGGGCACCTTCCACTCGACCGCGGTCAAGGTCCTCCGCCGGGAGGCGGCCACGATCGGGATCGAGCGCAACTTCGTCATCTTCGACGAGGACGACACCCGGGCCGCGATCAGGCGCGTGATCGACCGCCTCGGCCTCGATCCCAAGCGCTTTCCGCCCGCCAACATCTCGCACCGCATCAGCCAGGCCAAGAACGAGCTGATCGGCCCGGAGGCGTACCCGAGCGACACCTACCTCGATGAGATCACCCGCCGTGCCTATCTCCAGTACCAGACGCTCCTGCGGAGCTCGGCCGCGCTCGACTTCGACGATCTGATCGGCGCCCTGGTCCACCTCTTCCAGACCGACGAGGATGCCCTCGAGCGGTGGCAGGACCGCTTCCGGCACGTCCTCGTGGACGAGTACCAGGACACCAACCACGCGCAGTACGTGCTCGTCAACCTGCTCGCCCGCTCCCACCGCAACCTGGCCGTGGTCGGCGACGACGACCAGAGCGTCTACGGGTGGCGGGGGGCCGACGTGCGCAACATCCTGGAGTTCAAGAAGGACTACCCCGACGCTCACGTGGTTCGGCTGGAGCAGAACTACCGGTCCACCCAGCCCATCCTCGACGCCGCCTTCAATGTCATCCGCCACAATCCGGCGCGGGCCCCCAAGCGCCTCTGGACCGAGCGCGCCGGCGGCGATACGGTGCAGGCCCTGCAGGCCTACAACGAGGTCGAGGAGGCCGAGTTCGTGGCCGACGAGATCGCCCGCCTGGTCCGCGCCGGGGAGCGCGCCCATGCCGACTTCGCGGTCCTCTACCGGACCAACGCGCAGTCGCGGGCGTTCGAGGACGTGCTCAACCGCCGGCGGATTCCCTACCGGCTGGTCGGCGGCGTCAAGTTCTGGGAGCGCCGCGAGGTCAAGGACCTGATGGCCTACCTCCGCTTCGTCTTCAACCCCCGCGACACCGTCAGCTTCGAGCGGATCGTGAACGTGCCCCGTCGCAAGATCGGACCTCGGACGATCGCCGCCGTCCTCGCCCACGCGCACGACCGCGACTCGGATCCGCTGGAGGCGATCGGACGCGTCGAGGATGCCCCCGCCGTGCCGCGCCAGGCCCTTCCCCAGCTGGAGAGGTTCCGCGCCCAGGTGGAGTCGGTCCGGGCGGTGATGGGAGCCCTCAAGCCGAGCGAGCTGGTCGACCATCTGATCGAGGTCATGGAGCTCTCCCGGCACTACGAGGAGGGAACCCCGCAGGGCGACGCCCGGCTCGAGAACCTGCAGGAGCTGCGCGGGCTGGCCGAGGAGTTCGATGAGACCGACCCCGGCGGTGCCCTGGAGAGCTTCCTGGCCGAGGTCGCCCTCGTCTCCGACGTGGACACCTACGAGGAGCAGGCGCCGGGCGTCACCCTGATTACCTTCCACATGGTGAAGGGCCTGGAGTTCCCGGTCGTGTTCCTGGCCGGCATGGAGGAGGGCCTGCTCCCCCACCAGCGAAGCCTCGACGACCCGACCGGGGCCGGCATCGAGGAGGAGCGCCGGCTCTGCTACGTGGGCATGACCCGGGCCAAGGACCAGCTCTACCTCACCTGCACCTTTCGCCGCCATCTCTACGGCCGCTCCTCGCCGTCCCTGCCCAGCCGCTTCCTGGGTGAGATCCCGCACGGCCTGCTGCGATCCCCGCGGACGGGGGCGGCGCCGGCCGCCCCGGTCCGCGATCGCGCCGACGCCGGCCAGCCCGGCTACCGCGAGCGCCTGATGGCGCGGCAGGTGGAGGCGGTGCCGGCCCGCCCCCCCGTCCAGCGCTACCAGGAGGGGGACCGCCTGCGCCACGCGACGTTCGGGACCGGGTCCGTGCTCAAGAGCACGCTCACGAGGACGGACGAGGAGCTGATGGTCCAGTTCGACGGGGCCGGGCTCAAGATCCTGAGCGGCACCCTCGCCCCGCTGACAAGGATCTGATGGCCCGCCCGAAGCGGGTCGAGACCCGCCTGGAGGAGCTGCGGGACCGGATCCGGAGGTGGAACCTGGCGTACCACGTGCTGGACGCGCCCGAGGTCGGTGACGGGGAGTACGACGCCGCCTTCCTCGAGCTGCGAAGGCTCGAAGAGGCCCATCCCGACCTCGTCGTGCCCGACTCACCGACGCAGCGGGTCGGCGCCCCGGCCGGCGAGCAGTTCCAGAAGGTCCGGCACCGGGCCCCCATGCTGAGCCTGCAGAACGCATTCGACGAGGCCGAGATCAGGGCCTGGGACAAGCGCGTGCGCGCGGTGGCCGGCGACGCCGTCCACTACGTGGTCGAGCTCAAGATCGACGGGCTCGCGATGAGCCTCGCGTACTCGGAGGGGCGGCTGACGCGGGCCGCCACCCGGGGTGACGGCGCCGTCGGCGAGGACGTGACCGCCAACGTGCGCACGATCCAGAGCGTGCCGCTGAGGCTGCGCTCCTTGCTGGGGATGCCCGCCGACTTCGAGGTCCGGGGCGAGGTCTACATGCCGCTGGCGAGCTTCGAGGAGACCAACCGCGAGCTGGAGGAGGCGGGTCGCCCCCCCTTTGCCAACCCCCGTAGCGCCGCCGCCGGCAGCGTGCGCCAGCTCGACCCCAGGGTCACCGCCCGCCGCAACCTCCAGACCTTCATGTACACGCTGGATCCCGCCGGCCCCGCGCGCAGCCAGTCGGACGCGCTGGCGCTGCTGCGGGAGCTGGGCTTCCGGGTCAATCCCAACCACGCCCGCTGCGAGTCGGTTGACGCCGTCATCGCGCAGCACCGGCGCTGGCAGGAGCGAAGGCACACCCTCGACCACGAGATCGACGGGCTGGTGGTCAAGGTGGACCGCCACGACCAGCAGCTGGAGCTCGGGTTCGTCTCCCGGTCGCCCCGCTGGGCGATTGCCTTCAAGTACGCGGCCGAGCAGGCGGAGACCGAGGTCGAGGAGATCGTCTGCTACGTGGGCAGGACGGGGGTGCTGACCCCGGTCGCGCATCTCCGGCCGGTCATCGTGGGCGGCGTCACAGTCCGCAACGCGAGCCTTCACAACGAGCAGATGGTCAACGAGAAGGGCGTCTACGCCGGCGCCCGGGTGATCGTCCAGCGGGCCGGCGACGTGATCCCCGAGGTGGTGTCGGTCAAGGACCCCCGGCCGG
>JBOHUX010000078.1:0-10075 GCA_050734915.1 Candidatus Dormibacteraceae bacterium | reverse complement strand
CCTCGAGGGCGGCGCCGGAGCCACTTCCGATGTCGTTTCCGAGGGACATCACGGGGCAGCATAGTGGGCCCGCCATGGCCCGCCATGGTACTTACGTCCGATGCGACGGCGCGGCCGAGCCCCTACATTTCGCTCCGTGGGGCAGCCGATCCCACCCAGCCTTGTTCGAGATCGGGGGACTCTGAGCGCGATGACCACCACCGCCACCACCGGACATCTGCCCTGGGATCAATCCCGCCTCCGCCTTGCCGAGTCAGCCGTGGTGGGCGGCCTCAGCGGCACGCCCTACTTCAAGGACGCGGTCTGGCCGCGGTTCTCCCGCGAGGAATACGCCCGCCGCTACGCCGCCCTGCGGGCTCGGATGGCCGAGCGCGACCTCGACTGCGCGCTGGTGAGCGGCGGACCCACCCACTGGAGCTTCGGCGGCGGCCTGCTCTGGCTCAGCGGCCACCTGGAGTGGCACTCTCTGAGCGGCTGGCTGGTGGTGCCGCGGGAGGGCGAGCCGACACTGATCTTCTCGGCCGGACACAGCCACATCGAGTCCGTACGCCGGGAGACGGCCGGCATCGTCGAGGACGTCCGCGGCCACACCTGGGGCAGGTTCGGGGAGGCGATCGCGGGGAGGATTCGAGAGCTGGGCCTCGAGCGGGGCCGGATCGGGCTGCTGGAGGTCGAGCCCCGCCTCGGAACCCACATGCCTGTCAACGACTACGAGGCCCTCCGGGCCGCCCTGCCCGAGGCGGAGCTGGTGCTGACGAGCGGGATCATGCACCAGCTGATCGTCGTCCACAGCGCCGAGGAGCAGGCGGCGGTGCGGAGGGCGGGCGAGCTGTGCGACCGGGCGATGGCGGCGGTCGTCGCCCGCGCTCGGCCCGGCGTCACCGAGTACCAGTTGGCGGCGAGCGCGGCGTTCGAGATCCTGGACGGGGGCGGGATGATCGACTTCATCGTCCTCGGCTCCACCTCGCTCACCGACGGCGCCATGCTCTACGGCAATCCCCGTCCCTCGGGCCGCGTCCTCGAGACGGGGGATCTCATCACGCTCGAGATCAGCGCCGGCTACAACGGATACGTGGCCCAGACGGGAACGCCGATCTGCGTCGGCGAGCCTCCCAGTTGGGCGCGCGAGTTCTGGGAGGGGGTGGTGAAGCCGGGATTCCACCGCCTGGAGGCCCAGGTGCGGGCCGGGCGGACGATGCGCGACGTCCAGGAGGCGGGCGCATTCTACGCCGAGCGCGGCGGCCAGACCAACTTCTTCTTCAAGCTCCTGGACCGAGTCACCGCCCAGCCCGCGGTCTACAGCGACCGGATCGCCGGCCCCGAGAAGGAGTACACGCTGGTGCCGGGCATGGTGGGCGTGGTGACCCCGAACACGGCCATCCCCGAGGGCCGGATCAGCATGTCCACGATCCGCACCTACATCGTCACCGAGGGCGAGCCCGAGCGGGCCGGCTCCCATCCCGTCGAGCTCGTCGTCGTTCCGTGAGACTCTCCAGAAGGTGAACGCGGGCGGGGAGACGCCGCGCGGGGCCGGGGCCGGCGGGGCCGGGGACACCGGCGACCTCGAGCGGCTGGCCAACCGGATCCGGTTCCACTCCGCCCGCATGGTCGCCCGCGACCAGCTCGGGTACCTGGGCCAGGCGCTCTCCTCGGCGGAGCTGATCGCCGGCCTCTTCGGCCGCCACCTCCGGCCTGGGCGAGACCACCTGGTGGTCTCACCCGGACACTACATGGTGGCGATCTTCGCGGCCGGCGCCGAGACCGGCAGGCTGGAGGTGGCCGAGCTGGAGAGCTATGGCCGGAACGGCTCGCGTCTGGAGGCGATCGGATCGGAGCGGTCGCCGGTGGCCGACATCACCTGCGGATCGCTGGGACAGGGCCTCTCGGCCGGCATCGGCCTGGCCCTCTCCGACCGGCTCCGGCGCCGGGACGGCACCACCTTCGTGCTGCTCAGCGACGGCGAGATGGAGGAGGGCCAGGTGTGGGAGGCGGCCATGTTCGCCGCCCACCAGCGGCTGGAGCGGCTGGTCGTGCTCCTCGACTGCAACAACTCGCAGGTGGATGGGCCGGTGGACAGCGTCACTACCCTGGAGCCGGTGGCGGAGAAGTGGACCGCCTTCGGCTGGGAGGCGATCGAGATCGATGGCCACGACGTGGCCGCGGTGCAGGCCGCCCTCGAGGCGTCGATCAGGGCCATCAGACCGGCGGTGATCGTCGCCCGCACCTCGGTCCGGCAGGGCCTCGGATGCCTGCCGCCGGACACCGACGGGCACTTCGTCAAGCTCCCCCCGGAGCTGGCCGTGCGCGTGCTCGCCGAGCTGGAGGGTGCCCGTTGACGCGGCCTCCGAGACCCCCCTACCCGACGGGGCTCAAGCCCTATGGCAGCGCTCTGGTCGAGTTGGCCCGGACGCGCCCGGAGGTGGTCTGCCTGAGCGCCGACCTCACCCGCCAGTGCGAGGTCGATCTCTTCCGCGACGCCCTCCCCGAGCGCTTCTTCAACGTCGGCATGGCGGAGCAGAACATGATGGGGATCGCGGGCGCGCTCGCCCGCCAGGGCCACATCCCCTACGTCCACACCTTCGGGGTGTTCTGCACGCGCCACGCCTACGACCAGGTGGCGATGGCGATCGCCTACCCCAACCTGCCGGTGCGCCTGATCGGCTTCATGCCTGGCCTCTCCAGCCCCGGCGGTCCCAGTCACCAGGCGATCGACGACGTCGCCCTCATGCGCGCCCTGCCCAACATGACCGTGATCGACGTCGCCGACGCCGTCGAGGTCCGCCAGGTGGTGCACGCGATCGCCGCCCTCCCCGGCCCCGTGTACGTACGTCTCAAGCGCGGCGAGATCCCGATCATGTTCGACGACGACCGCCATTTCGATCTCGAACGGGCCCAGGTCCTCCAGCCCGGCGCCGACCTCTGCCTGATCGCCGCCGGCATGATGCTGCCGGCGGCCCTGGTGGCGGCTGACGCGCTCGCCGAGCGGGGCCTGGAGGTGGGCGTCCTCAACGTGCCGGTGGTCAAGCCCCTCGACGCCGCCACCGTGCTCGAAGCCTGCCGCGGCACCCGGGGCGTCGTGGTGGCGGAGAATCACACGATCGTCGGCGGCCTGGGCTCGGCCGTGGCCGAGGCGCTCGCCGAGGCGGGGCTCGGCGTCAGGCTGCGGCGGGTCGGGATTCCCGATCGTTTCGCGGAGGCGGGCTCGGTGGACCACCTGTTCGAGCGCCACGGGCTCACCACCCAGCACATCGTGAGCGTCGCCTGGGAGCTCGCCGGCGGGCGCGGCGAGGCCCCGGCGGCGGCATCGCCGGCCGCGCCCGCGGGCAGTTACGCGCCGGTTTGACGGCCAGGCCCGACGAGGAGGCACCCATGTCCGTGAATCGCGACCAGGACCCCATCGCCTCCCCCGGCGCCGTGATGGGCGTCGACTGGGAGAGCCGGGTCGATTTCGACCGCCTTCGTCGGGCCCGGTTTGCCCGCGTCCAGGCGGCGCTCGAGGGCTCGGAGGTGGGCGCCCTGCTCCTGTTCGACATGAACAACATCCGGTACACGACCGGCGTCCACATCGGCAACTGGGCGCGCGACAAGCTCTTCCGCTGCGCGCTGGTCATGCGCGGCCAGGACCCCATCCTCTGGGACATCGGGTCGGCCGCCCGCCAGCACCAGATGTTCGCCCGCTGGTTCAAAGACACCAGTTGGCGGGCGGGCCTCTCCAGCTGGCGGGGCTCCATCCCCCCCGAGGTCGGGGTCGAGCGCGGCAACGCGCGGCGCACCGCAGACGTGCTCCGCGAGCACGGCCTCCAGGGCGAGCCGCTGGGGGTGGACGTGGTCGAGATGCCGGTGCTGCGGGCGCTCGAGGCCGAGGGTCTCGACGTGGTCGACGGCCAGGCCCTGATGCAGGGCGTGCGGCAGATCAAGACCATCGACGAGATCGCGCTCCTCGACCACGCGGCGGGGATGGTGGACGGAGCCTACGAGGAGCTCTACCGGCACCTCCGGGTCGGCGTCCGCGAGAACGACTGCGTCGCCCTCGTCAACCGCGTGCTGTACGAGATGGGCTCGGAGGAGGTGGAGGCGGTCAACGCCATCTCCGGCGAGCGCTGCAGCCCCCATCCCCACGTCTTCTCGGACCGCGTCATCCGCCCCATGGACACCGCCTACTTCGACATCATCCACTCCTTCAACGGATACCGGACCTGCTACTACCGGACCCTCAACGTGGGCGGCGCCAACGCCACCCAGCGCGAGGTCTACCGGCGGGCGCGGGAGTTCATGGACGACGCCATTGCCGAGGTCCGGCCCGGCGCCAGCTCGGCCGACATCGTCCGCCACTTCCCGGCCGCGGAGGATTTCGGGTACCACTCGGAGGAGGAGGCCTTCGGGCTCCAGTACTGCCACGGGATCGGACTCGGCAACTGGGAGGCACCGCTGATGAGCCGGTTCCACTCCTTCGAGCACCCGATCCACCTCGAGGCCGGCATGGTCTTCGCGCTCGAGACCTACTGGCCGGCCGCCGACGGCTCGGCGGCGGCCCGCATCGAGGAGGAGGTGGTCGTCACCGACGACGGCGCGCGCGTCATCACCCGCTTCCCCGCCGGCGAGCTGCTGGTCACCGGGACCCGCTACTGGAACGGCATCGACCCACCTCCGGCGACCGCGGCCGATGCCTAGGACCGATTCCGA
This sequence comes from Candidatus Dormibacteraceae bacterium, assembly GCA_050734915.1. Classification (GTDB taxonomy): domain Bacteria; phylum Chloroflexota; class Dormibacteria; order Dormibacterales; family Dormibacteraceae; genus JBOHUX01. The sequence continues at coordinate 5,392 of JBOHUX010000078.1, read as the reverse complement.
GGGACCGCCGCCCCCGGCGGCGCGCCTGGGCTGGGTGGGCACCGGCCGGATGGGCTTCGAGATGGCCCGCCGGCTGGCCGAACAGGGCCACCCGCTCGCAGCCTGGAACCGGACCCGCGCGCGGGCCGAGCCGCTGGCGGCGTCGGGAGCCGAGGTCGCCGGCACGCTCGCCGAGCTGACCGGCCGGGACATCGTCTTCGTGATGGTGGCGAGGCCCGAGAACCTGATCGCCGTCACCACCGGCCCGGGTGGCCTGCTCCGCCAGCGCCAGGCTCCGAGGGTGCTGGTCGATCTCTCCACAGTGTCGATGGAGGTCTCGGCCGAGGTCCGGGCGGCGGCGGCCGAGGTCGGCACCCGCTTTCTGGCGGCGGCCGTGAGCGGCAGCCCCAAGGTGGTGAGGGCGGGCCGGCTCAGCATCGTGGCCTCCGGCCCGCGTGAGACCTTCGAGGAGGTCCGGCCCTACCTCGAGCAGATCGGGCAGGTGGCCGTCTACGCGGGTGAGGGAGAGCTGGCCCGGCTGGTCAAGCTCTCCCTCAACCTCTATCTGGGGGCGGTCATCGCCTCGCTGATCGAGGCCACCGTCCTGGCCGAGCGGGGCGGCGTCAGCCGGGCCGCCTTCCTGGAGTTCACGAACGGCTCCGCGATGGGCTCGATCTTCACCCGCTACAAGGCGCCGGCACTGGTCAATCTCGACTTCGCCCCGCTCTTCACGATGACGATGCTGGAGAAAGACCTCGGGCTCGGCCTCGCCGAGGCCCACCGCCGGGCGGTGCCGATGCCGGTCACCACGCTCGTTCACGAGCTGGTCCAGGCCGCGATCGGGCACGGCCACGGCGACCAGGACTTCGCGGCGCTGCTCGAGCTGCAGGCCCGCGCGGCGGGGATGGCCCTGACCAGCGAGGATGTGGACCTGGGCGATGGCCTCTGACCGCCCGCCGGCCATCGACTGTCACCTCCACGTCATCCCCCCCGGCCTCACCCGCGAGTCGGGATCGCACGAGGCGCAGGCCCCGTCGGTGAGATGGGAGGCGGGCGTCCAGATCATAGAGTACCGGGGCGCGACGGTCCGCTCCGCCATCCACGACATCTGCTCGATCGAGAGCATCCTGGCCGGCGCCGCCGCGCGGGGGGTCGGCCACGTGCTGGCCTGCCCGTGGGTGCAGATGCTGGGCGACATGGAGGCCTCGGAGCCCGACGCCCTGCGCGCATGCCGGGCCCAGAACCAGGCCCTCGCCTCGCTGATCGGGCCCCGCGTCAGCGCGCTGGGCACAGTTCCCATGCGGTCCCCGGCGCAGGTCCCCACCGAGCTGGAGCGCGTCATGGGCCTCGGCCTCAAGGGCGTCGAGGTGGCGGCGTCGGTCGGGGGCCTGCACCTGGGAGACGACCGCTTCGAGCCCGTCTGGGCGGCGGCGGAACGCCTGGGCGCGCTCGTCTTCGTGCACCCCACCCAGCGCGGATTCGAGGTCGCCGCGATGGGCTCCTACTACCTCGCCAACGCGGCCGGCAACCCCCTCGAGACCGGGCTCACGGCCGCCCACCTGGTCATGTCGGGGGCGCTGGAGAGGCATCCCGAGCTGCGCGTGCTCCTCTCCCACGGCGGCGGCGCCCTGCCCGCCCTCCGGGGACGTCTGCGCCGGGCCTGGACCGTCCAGCCTCCCGCCCGCTCCCGCCTCCAGGATCCGCCGGACGCCTCGCTCAAACGGCTGCTCTACGACACCGTCGTCCACGACGAGGTCGTGCTCAGGCAGCTGATCGAGTTCACGGGCGCCTCGCAGGTGCTGATGGGCACCGACTATCCGTTCGACATGGCCCTCGACGATCCGGTCGGGCTCGTGAGTGCGGCGACCCCTGACCCGGCCGACCGGGAGGCGGTGCTGGGCGGCAACGCGTCGCGGCTGCTCGGGATCGGCGGATGAGATGAGCCTTTGGTCAGCGGCTGGGGGCGGGGGCTCGTCCGGCGCCGCTCAGCACCTCTTCCAGGCTCGTCCCCAGGTCCAGGAGCAGCACCATGGCCGCGTTCCGGCCGGGGGCTCCGGTGATCGAGCCGCCGGGGTGCGTGGTGCCTCCGGTCTGGTAGAGGCCGGGGATCGGCATCCGGTGCTGCCCGAAGCCCGCCACCGGACGCAGGCCGCCGCTCTGGGCGGCGCCGCGGTCGCCGCCGTGGAACGTGCCCTTGATCATGTGCGGGTTGGTGTGCTCGAAGTCGAACGGACTCTTGACGAGCGAGCCGAGGATGACGTCGTCGGTGAAGTTGGGCGCGAAGCGGCGCAGGTGCTCGAGCTGGAACCGGGCGTGGCGCTCCTTGAAGGTGTCCCAGTCGGTCTCGCCCTCCGGCAGGTGGTGGGATTGCGGGCTCAGCACCTTGACCGTGTGATTCCCGTCCGGGGCGCGGGAGGGATCGACCAGCGACGGCGTCGCCACCAGCAGCCAGGAGACCGCGGGCGAGAAGCGGCCGTCGCGGATGTCACGACAGGTCCGGATCACGTCCTCGGGCCAGCCGACGACCCCGGCCGAGGTGGCCGTCCGGGTCCCCCCGTCGCGGAGGGTGAACCTGGGCGGCTCGGTGGCGGCGAAGTAGGCGCCCATGTTGGTGATGCCGATGTCGTAGGTGTCGACGCCGTAGCGGAACTCCTCCCCCCACGCCTCGGCGGGCGCCATGTCGAGGAGGTGCTTGACGTGGATGGTGGAGACGACCGCCGTGCGGGCCAGGTAGCGCTCGCCGTCCTCGGTCTCGACGCCGGTGCAGCGCCCGTCCTCCAGCACCAGCCGCGTCACGCGGCGATCGCACAGGACGGTCGATCCGCGGGCCTCGAGGAACCGCACCAGGCCCGCGGTGAGCACTCCCGAACCCCCGAGCGGGATGCTCCAGCTGCGCTGCTGGCGGCCGTAGATGATCGAGTAGGCGAGCGAGCCCGTGCCCAGCGAATCGACCGCCTGCACGGTCTGCAATGCCATCCAGACCATGAAGGCCTGGACGTGGCGGTCCTCGAACTCGTGGCGGATCACATCCCAGGCGCTCATGGCGTTGATCCGGAGCCAGCGCCGGCCACCCGGAATCTCGAGCAGCCGCTCCTCCAGCGAGGGGCCGAAGCCGGGAGGCAGGAAGCGGGTGGCTCCGAAGGCGCCTTTGACCTGGTCGTAGTCGGCGATCAGGCGGCGGTAGGCGTCGGCGTCGCGCTGGGAGAAGTGCGCGATCTCCTCGCAGGTGCGCTCCATGTCCCGCCAGATGGTGAGGTGCTCGCCGTCGGGGAGCGCGACGTGGCCGACCGGGTCGGGCTCCACGTACTGGAGACCGTAGTCCGCGCGCAACCCCAGCTCGTCGTCGACGAGCAGCGGATTGACGCGGATCAGCGTGTGGCCCGTGGAGCAGGTGTCGATCATGTAGCCGGGCAGGATCAGCTCCTCGGTGCTCGCCCCGCCCCCGGGGATGGGACGGGCGTCCAGCACCAGGCACTCGTAGCCGGCCTTGGCCAGATAGGCGGCGGTGATGAGGCTGTTGTGCCCGGCGCCGGCGACGACGATGTCCGCGGTCCTGCTCATGTCACCGCCTCCACACGGTTCCCGCCCTGCCCTCCGGCCGGGCGGCCCCGCTCCCCCGAATGGCGGATCATGCGGCGAGTCTGGCGGGCGGCATCGGGCCCTCGCATCAGACTTAGGTACCAAATCCCCCCAGCGCACAGGCCATGAGGCAAGGAGACAGCGAGCCATGATCCGCAACAGCTGGTATGCGGCCGGGTTCTCCGACGAGTTCGACACGGGGCGGCTCCAGGGCCATACCATCGCGGGCCGCCCGCTGGTGATCTGGCGCGCGGAGTCGGGCGCCATGGTCGCGCTCGACGCGCGCTGCGCGCACAAGCGGTTCCCGCTCTGGGATGGCAGGCTGCTCGCCGGCGACGTCCTCGAGTGCGCCTATCACGGCTTCGCCTACGACACCGGCGGCCGCTGCGTCGCCATCCCCGCCCTGCACGAGCAGAGCGATCTCATCCCGCGCACCGCGCGGCAGCGCAAGTACCCTCTTGTCGAGCAGGATGGCGTGGTCTGGGTCTGGCCCGGCGACCCTGACGGATCCGCGCACGTGGGCGTGCCGCGGACGCCTGAGATCGGCGACGACGGCTGGCGGACCATCAACACGGAGCCGATGGAGGTGGCCGCCAACTACCGGCTGTTGATCGAGAACCTCTTCGACCTGACGCACTTCTACCCGCTCCACGCGGGGAACATCGGCAGCCTCGCCGACGCCCAGGTTCCGGTCGAGATCGAGCGCGGTGGCTGGGAGGGCAACCCCACCCTCAAGACCACCCGGCGGCGGTCGTCGTTCCGGATGCCGCCGATGACCAGGGACCGGTTCGGGCTCGAGATCGCGGACCAGATCCAGACCCACGAGATGAGGGGCCCGGGGCTCTTCCACGTGACCGTCCGCGTGGCGCCGCCGGGGCGGCTCGGCACCGACGAGGAGCAAGGGTTCGTGCTCTACCAAACCATCACGCCGATCGACGAGGACCGCCACATCTGGCGGCGGTCCACCTCCACCCGGGTGGACGCGATCTGGGCGGGCAACCCCGAGCGGTCGTTGGTGGAGGCCGTCGTCGAAGGGGCGCCGGTGGTGATCGAGCAGGACCGATGGGCGATCGAGCGCCAGCAGCGCATGTTCGCCTACCCGGACGACGGCTATCGCGAGGTCCACGTTAGGACCGATGGCGCGGTCGTGATGGCGCGCCGGATGCTCGACGAGCTCGAGGTCGCGGAGGAGGAGCGGCAGGGCGAAGCCGGCCCGCCGAGCGCGGTCAGAAGCCAGCCGGCGCGCCGCCTGGCCGACCTTGTCTAGCGGCCTGTCCCGGCCGGAGGCGCTCTGGGGCTTCTGCACGGAGTGCGAGCTGTGGCGCTGCTCCGACACCTGGTTCCGGACCGGAGCCCATCGCCCCGCGTGCCCGAGATGCGGTGCTGAGCCGGCTCTGATCGAGACCGTCAGGGACGGCCGGGCGACCGTTCTCCTGGTCCTGGACCTGCCCCCCGGCAGCGAGCTGCCGCTCCTGTCCTGAGGCGGCGCAGGCGTCAGACTGGGGACCGCATCCAGTAACGGCGAGGCATCGCGACCGCCTTCGCACCCGGGCCTCAGCCGTAAGGTCAGCCGGAGGGGAGCACGCCCGCCGCCTTGGCCCTGGCGACGGCCGCCGAGCGGCTGCCGACGTCGAGCTTGAGGTAGATGTTGGCCAGGATGGAGACCGCCGAAAATCGCTATCGGCCCGACGTCTGGGGCTGAGCGCCGGGCGCTGCACTAGATTGAACAGCTCACAAGATCAGGCGACACCTGGGAGGTAGCGCCCGGACATAGGACGACCCCATTCTGTGGGTGCTTCACGCCACACAGGAGGGGTCGCCATGACTAAGGATG
>JBOHUX010000077.1:0-10130 GCA_050734915.1 Candidatus Dormibacteraceae bacterium | reverse complement strand
TCGTGAAGCCGGCCACCGGCGGCCGTCCGCAGGCCGCGATCGCCTTGTCGAGCAGGCGGTAGTCGGGGCGGAAGTCGTGGCCCCAGGTGGAGATGCAGTGCGCCTCGTCGACCACGATCCTGGCCACGCCGAGCCCGGCCAGGGTCTCCAGGAAGCCGGGCCGGGAGAGCCGCTCCGGCGCCACGTAGAGGAGGCGGGTGCGCCCGGCGGCGGCGTCCTGAAGGCGGCGCCACTGCTCGGGCCGATCCAGGCTCGAATTGACGAAGGTGGCGGCGACGCCGAGAGCCTGGAGGCGGTCCACCTGGTCCTTCATGAGCGAGATGAGCGGTGAGACGACCACCGTCAGGCCCTCCTGCACGAGCGCCGGCACCCAGTAGCTGACGCTCTTGCCGGAGCCGGTGGGCGCCACCGAGAGGACGTCCCTGCCCGCCAACTGGGCGGCGACCACGTCCGCCTGCCCGGGCCGGAATCCGGCCAGGGAGAAGACGTCGCGGAGCACTCGCAGGGCGCCGCCGGTGGGGGCCGTCGTCATCGGGAGCCTGACTCTAGCAGCGCGGCCGGGGCCGGCCCAGGGCCCTTAACACGCCGCGACGGGCGGCGGCCGCGAGCGGTCAGGGTGGCGAGAAGGAGCCCCGCCCGCGGGGCGGGACTCCTTCCGGTGTGGAGGATTCGGATGTTCAGCGGGCGGGCGCCGGCGCAGCCTCCCTGCCGATCCGGCTGAAGAGGAGGTAGAGGATCGCGGCCACCCCGAACCCGACGATGAAGCTGAGATCGCCGAGCTGGGGCCAGTTGCCGGGGATGGCCCCCAGCCCAGGCTTCGAGCCCGGCTGGAAGGGCGGCTGCTGGTTCCAGAAGAAGTAGGTGCAGACGATGCCGATCAGCATCGCCGCCGCTCCCTTCCAGGTCCGCCGCCCCCTGTCGAAGAAGACCGATTCCCGGTATTCGCCGTGGCGCAGCCAGTAGTCCACGAAGACCACCCCCAGGAACGGCGTGATCCAGTAGCCGAGGGTGAGCAGGAAGGTCTCGTACTTGCTGCCCGGCCCCACGTTGGCTTGCAGGGCGAAGGCGACGATGAGGCCGACCACGCCCAGACCGAGAGCGGTCACCGCCCGCCGCAGCCGGAAGCCGCCCATCTTGAGTCCGAGCGCCAGGAATGACATCGAGGCGCTGTAGATGTTCAGCACGTTGGCCGATACGGTGCCCGTCGAGATGCCGAGGAGGGTCAGCGCCGCCAGCAGGTCGGGCAGGGGCTTGATGAACTGGTCGGTGGGGCTGGCGCCGAAGTAGTTGGTGCCGACCACGGTCGCCGACGCGGCTCCGGCCACCTCCAGCAGGACGCAGGGGATGAAGACCCCCAGCGCCGACCAGAGGCCGACCATGAACCGGTTGGAGGTGGCGGGCAGGTAGCGGCTGTAGTCCGATGCGAACGGGTTCCAGCCGATGGCGTATCCGAACGAGATGAACACGCCGAGCAGGAAGGCGCCCGACTGCCCCATCGGGCCGGTGGCCTTGGGGTTGTAGCCGATGCCCGGGTTGCTGTGGGCGAAGATGATGATGCAGGAGATGGTGAAGACGACGAACAGGTACGGGAAGACGAAGCGTTCGAAGCTGTGGATGAAGTTGTGGCCGATGAAGGCGACGAAGACCTGGAGCACCACGATGATCACCAGGGAGAGCTGGAACGCGAAGGCGGGGAAGCCGAAGTGGCGGTGCATGAGCTCGGTCAGGCTGGTGAGGGCGAAGGTCCCGCTGACGCTGTTGACGATGAACCAGCCGATCCCCGCGAAGACGGTGTTGAGGCCGGCGGGCAGGAAGTTGCCCACGTAGCCGAACGCGCCCCGGCTCTGGACCAGCTGGGGGACGCCGTAGCGGGGCCCCATGCTGGAGAGCAGGAAGTGGCTGAGGCAGCCGAGCCCGGTGCCCACGAGCACCGCCACCGCGCTCAGCCAGAAGCCGCCGCCGAGAAGAAAGACGACCGCTCCCACGAAGACGGTCGCGAACTCCCAGTTGGGGGAGTTCCAGGTCCAGAAGAGCTTGAACGGCTTGCCGTGCCGCTCGCTCTCGGGGATGAACTCGATCCCGCCGGGCTCGATGGCGATGACCCGTTCGCCGTACTCGCCCTCGCGTACCGGTGCCGTCGTGCTGGCCACTGGCTGCCTCTCCTCATCAAATGTTGTGGTCGCGGTTGCGCTCGCGCCGGGCACGCGGCGAGAGTCACGACAGGGCCCCCGACCCGAAGTCCCCGGCCCGAAGTCTATGGGCGCCGCGCCCGCATGTCCACCGCCGATTTTGCTAGCCTCGGGCCGTGCTCGACCTCCTTCTCCGCCATGCGCGCGTTGCGGGGGAGGAGGGGCTGCGGGATCTCGGGGTCCGGGCGGGCAAGATCGCGGAGCCCGAGCCCCAGGCGCGGGAGACGATCGATCTCGGGGGCGCCCTCGTCACCCCGCCGCTGGTCGAGCCGCACATCCACCTCGACGCCGTGCTGACGGTCGGCGAGCCGCGTCACAACCTGACCGGATCGCTCTTCGAGGGCATCGCCATCTGGGCGGACCGCGTCAAGGACCTCACCGTCCAGGACGTCCAAAGGCGCGTGAGGGCCGTCCTTCGCTGGCAGCTCGCCAACGGGGTCCAGCACGTCCGCAGCCACGTGGACGTCTGCGACCCCGAGCTGCGGGCGCTCCGGGCGCTGATCGAGCTGCGGGAGGAGGTCCGCGGCCAGATGGAGATCCAGCTGGTCGCCTTCCCCCAGCAGGGCATCATGTCTTTCGAGGGCGGCGAGGAGCTGATGCGCCGGGCGGTCAAGCTGGGCGCGGACGTGGTCGGGGGGATCCCCCACTTCGAGATGACCCGGGAGTACGGCGAGCGCTCGGTCAAGTTCGCGATGGAGCTGGCCGCCGAGAACGGGCTCCAGGTGGACATCCACTGCGACGAGACGGACGACGACCACTCCCGGTTCCTGGAGGTGATGGCCGCGGAGACCGTCCGGCTCGCCATGGCGGGCCGGGTCACCGCCAGCCACACCACGGCCATGCACTCGTACGGCAACGCCTACGCGCACACTCTGATCAACAACGTCCGTCGGGCGGGCCTCCACATGGTCACCAACCCGCTCGACAACTCGACCCTGCAGGGCCGGTTCGACGGCTACCCGATCCGGCGCGGGCACACCCGCGTCAAGGAGCTGCAGGCGGCCGGCATCAACGTCTGCATCGGGCACGACTCGGTCATGGATCCCTGGTATCCGCTCGGCTGCGCGGACCCCCTCCAGTCCGCCTTCGTGCTCGCCCACTACGGCCAGATGTCCGGCCACGAGGAGCTGAAGCGGCTGATCGAGATGATCACCGTCAACCCCGCCCGGGCCCTGGGGCTGGACCCCTCGGCCTACAGCCTGGCCCCGGGCGCCCCGGCCGACCTGGTCGTCTTCGCCGCGCCGACCGAGATGGACGCCATCCGGCTGCTCGCCCCGCGGAGCCTTGTCCTCCGCAACGGCCGCGCGGTGGCCCGCACGGATCCCCGCCGGACGATCATCGTCTGGGACGGCAGGGAGGAGGCGGTCGACTTCCTCAAGCCCGGCACCGGGTAGCGCCGGCCTCCCGCCCGGGCCGCGCCTTCGGGATCAGACCGGAGGCACCCCGTGCTTGCGGCGGGGGGGGTCGCGGCGGGCGCCCGCGTAGGCGGTGAAGCGCGCGAGGAGCGCTTCGCGGAGGGCTTCAGGCTCGACGACGTCGTCGACGATGAGGTTGGCGGCCAGCTTGTAGAGGTCCACGTCCTCGCGGTACTCATCCTCCAGCTCCTGTCGTCGCCCGGCCCGCTGGTCCTCGGGGAGCTCGGCGAGCTTGTTGAAGAAGACCGCGTTGACCGCCGGCTCCGGGCCCATGACCGCGATCTGGGCGGAGGGCAGCGCGATCACCGCGTCCGAGTCGAAGGCGGGGCCGGCCATCGCGTAGAGGCCGGCGCCATAGGCCTTGCGCACGATCACCGAAATCTTGGGCACGGTCGCCTCGGAGACGGCCGTGATCATCTTCGCCCCGTGCCGGATGATGCCCCGCCGCTCGACGTCGGTCCCGATCATGAATCCGGGCACATCGGCGAGGAAGAGCAGCGGCACGTTGAACGCGTCGCAGAGCCAGATGAACCGCGCCGCCTTGTCGGCGCTGTCGGTGAAGAGCACGCCGCCCTTCTGCAGAGGCTGGTTGGCGAGGATGCCGACCGCTCGGCCGCCCAGCCGGGCGAACCCGGTCAGCAGCTCCTTGGCGAAGAGCCTCTTGACCTCCAGCCAGCTGCCCTCGTCGACCAGCGCCGAGATCACCTTGCGCATGTCGTAGCCCCGGTTTGCCTCGCCCGGGATCAGCTCCGAGAGAGGGGCACCGCCCCCGGGGGGCACCGGCTCGGCCTCCGGCGGTGCCGTCTCACAGGAGCCGGGCAGGTAGGAGAAGTAGGCGAGCGCGGTCTCGATCGCCTCCTCGTCGTCCTTGACCAGGAAGTCCCCGCAGCCGCTGACGGTGCAGTGCATCCGGGCCCCGCCGAGGTCCTCGAGCGAGACCTTCTCGCCCACAACCACCTCCACCATCCGGGGCGAGCCGAGGTACATGGAGGCGTTCTTCTCGACCATGATCACGACGTCGCAGAAGGCCGGGATGTAGGCGCCCCCCGCCGCCGAGGGGCCGAACAGAAGGCAGATCTGGGGCACCTGGCCGGAGAGCCGGACCTCGTTGTAGAAGATCCGCCCGGCGTGCCGGCGCCCGGGGAACATGTCGATCTGGTCGGTGATGCGAGCCCCCGCCGAGTCGACGAGATAGAAGAGTGGGACCCGGAGCCGCTCGGCCGCCTCCTGGATGCGGATGATCTTCTCCACCGTCCGAGCGCCCCACGACCCCGCCTTGACGGTGGGGTCGTTGGCCATCACCGCCGCCCGGCGGCCACCGATGGTGCCGAGGCCGGTCACCACCCCGTCGGCCGGAAGGTCGCCGGCGAGCGCGTTCGCGAAGAGGCCGTCCTCGATCAAAGAGCCTGCGTCGAGGAGGCGGTCGAGCCGCTCCCGGGCGGTGAGCTTGTTCTGCTGGCGGAGCTTGGGCAGGTACCGCCGGCCGCCCTCGAGCGCCCGGGAGCGAAGCTCGCGCTGACGGTCGCCGCTCACGCCTTTCCCACCAGCGCCGCCGTGCCGGCCGGCCGGCTCAAAGCCCCTTCCAATCGGGGGGGCGCTTCTCGAGGAAGGCCTGGATGCCCTCCTTGCTGTCCTCGGTCAGGGTGACCAGCGCGAGCTGGCTTACGAGGTAGTCGAGCGCGGCGTCGAAGGCGAGGTCCTCCTGCCGGTAGAAGGCGTCCCTGCCCAGCCTCATCACGGCCGCCGGCTTCTCCGCCAGGCGGGCGGCGAGCGCGCCCGTCGCCGCATCCAGCCCGGCCGCCGGCACGACCCGGTTGACGAGACCCCACTCGCGCATCTGGGAAGCGCTCCAGCGGTCGCCCAGCATCACCATCTCGAGGAGCACCTTGCGCGGGATGTCCCGGCGCAGGACGGCCTGGATCATCATCGGCCAGACGCCCACGTTCACCTCCGGGGTGCCGAACGTCGCGTGGTCCGCGGCCACCAGCAGGTCACAGGAGCAGGCAAGTCCGAACCCCCCCGCCAGCGCGTGGCCGTTGACCCGCGCCACGATCGGCTTGCCGAGGCCGCGCATGAGCTGGAACAGCCGCACGAAGGCATGCCGGCCGCGGTGCCGGTCGAGGTCGGAGTCGGAACCCCCGAACGAGGAGAGGTCGGCGCCCGCCGAGAAGGCCTTCTCGCCGGCGCCGGTCAGCACCACGGCCCGGACCTCCTCCTGATCGCGGCACCAGCTGAACGCGGCGATCAGATCGCGCAGCATGCCGGGACCGAGCGGGTTGCGCTGCCCGGGCCGGTTGAGGGTGACGGTGGCGATGGCGCCGGAGGCCGAGACGAGCACCTCGTCCAGGGTGGGGGCGTCGGGCACGGTGCTTATCCTATTGTCCCCGGGCAGGCCGCGATCATCTCAGGAGACCTGATCCGATCAGCAGCCCCACCAGGATCAGGATGCCGCCACCGATCTCCTCGCTGAGGGACTCGATGCGCGCGCCGAGGCGGCTCCCGAGCTCGAGGCCGAGGAGCGAGAGCGCGACGCTGACCGCCGCGATCACCACCGCCGCCAGGGCGATCGGGATCCGGTAGACCCCCAGCGCGAAGCCGACCACCAGGTTGTCGATGCTGAGCGCGAACGCGGTCACGATCAGCTGCCGGGCCTGGAGCGGGCCGCGGCTCTCGAGGTCGGAGTCACCCCGGCCCTTCCAGATCGTGTAGATCCCGGTCGCCACCAGCAGCGCCCCCCCGGCATAGCGACCGTAGTGGCCGAGCGGTCCGGCCACGCTCTCTCCGATCAGCAGGCCGATCACGGGCATGATCGCCTCGAAGAGACCGAAGGCGATGCCGACCCGGAGCCGGGTCCGGTTGTCCACTCCGCTGAGGCCGATGCCGATCGCCCCCGCGAAGTTGCTGAGCCCGACCGAGACGGCGACGAGCAGGAGGCCGAGCACTTGGTGAGCAGATATTAGGGGCATGCCCAGGGCCGAGACCTCGCCACCTCGCATCGGCGGCCGCCGGCTCCTGGTGGTCGTGATCGGCTGGCTGGCCGTCTCCGCCCTCCTGGTCGTCGCGACCGGATTCACTGCCCGGGCCGGGTGGCCGGCCCCCGCCCCCCGCGCCCGGCGCGGCGACCTGGGCGCGCTCTACATGCTGGAGGCCTACCTGGTGCTCGTGGTCGCGATGGCGGCCGGGTTCGGAGGGGTTCGGGGCCTCGCACATCGCCTCGGCTTCCACTTCACGAGCTGGCGGGATCTGACGCTGGCCCCCGTCCTGTGGCTGGCGGCGCTCATCGTCGGCGGCCTCCTGACCGCCCTCCTCGCCCCCCTCCTCGGCCATGGCCCGAGCAACTCGGTGGCCCTCTTCGGCCGTGCCCGGGATCCGCTGTTCCTGGCTCTCACGGTGGGTACGGTGGTGCTGCTGGGCCCCGCCGCCGAGGAGATGCTCTTCCGCGGTGCGCTATTCGGATGGCTTCGGGGCCGGACTCCGGCGGCCGCCGCCGCGGCCATCAGCGCCGCCACCTTCGCCGCCGCGCACCTCCTTCCGGCGGCGTTCCCGTTCCTCTTCGTCTTCGGGATCGCGGCGGCGATCATGTACGAGCGCACCGGCTCGACACTCAACTCGTTCGCGATGCACGCCTGCCAGAACGCGTTCGCGGTCGTCGTCACCCTCGGCCTGCTCGGGGGGCACGTCGGTTGAGCCCCGACCCGCCGCCCCGCCGGCAAGACAGCGGAGCTTTCGGTCAGGCCGTCCTTTCGAAGCGGGGCAGGACCTGCTCCTGGGCGTCGAAGAGGGTGTCGAGCAGCCGGGCCGCGTCCCGCACGCGGTTGCGGCGCAGGCTCCGGTAGAGCTTGGGGCTGATCGGGCGCAGGAACTGCCCGATCTCCTTCATCAGCGGCTCGGGCACGGTCCGCGAGTCCCGCTCTAGCATGTCTTCGATGTGGGCCAGCCACACGTCGAGCTTCCGCATGGCCTCCCGACCCTTGGAAACCTCGGCCCGCCGGCGCTCTTGAGTCACCACCGCCCGGTCGATGTCCCGGATTGCGTCGCTCAGCAATTCACTCCCCCAACAGTGGCCAACCGTTCGCAGCTGTAGAGTTCCTTAAGTGATAGTGCGACTGTAAGTGAAGGAACAAAGCTTGTCAAGTCCCGACGTCGGCCGCTCGCTTCGGAGCTACACCGAACGGGTGCTGGGGCCGTGGTCCCCGATCATCGTCAGCAATCGGGCCCCCTACGAGCCCACCGCCGACGGCTCGTTCAGGCGCGGGCAGGGGGGGTTGGTGACGGCGCTGCTGACGGTCGCCGAGGCGACCAGTGCCCCCTGGGTGGCGGTCGCCCGGGGCGATCTCGAGCGCGACCTGGCGGCGACCGGCAAGGCCGTTCCGACGGGGCGGTCCGGGATCTCCATCCACTACGCGACACCCACCCCCGAGCAGTACCACATGTACTACTCGGTGATCGCGAACCCCCTCCTCTGGTTCATCCAGCACTACCTCTGGGATCTGACCCACGAACCGGTCATCGACGACGACCTCCGCTACGCCTGGGACGAGGGCTACGTGGAGGTCAACCGAGAGGTGGCCACAATCGTCGCCAAGGTCGCCCGGCGAGCGCGGCGGCCGCCGCTCATCCTGACCCAGGACTACCAGCTCTACCTGGCCCCGCGGGTGGTCCGGCAGATGGTGCCCGAGGCGGTGCTGCAGCAGTTCGTCCACATCCCCTGGCCCACTCCGCAGTACTGGAAGATCCTCTCCCAGCGCATGCGCGACGCGATCGTCGACGGGCTGCTCGCCAACGACGTGGTGGGCTTTCAGTCCAGCCTCGACGTGCGCAACTTCCTGATCACCTGCGAGGAGAACACGGGTGCCCGCGTCGACCACCGGGAGCGGGCGGTGCTCCACCGGGGCCGTGTGGTATGGGTGCGGTCCTATCCGATCTCGATCGACGTCGGCGCCCTGGAGAGGATGGCGACCTCAGGCGGGGTCGCCCGCGAGGAGGAGCGGCTTGCCGCCTGGCGGCCCCAGCGCCTGATCGTGCGCGTCGACCGGACCGATCCCTCCAAGAACATCGTGCGCGGGTTCCTCGCCTACGAACGCCTGCTCGAGAGCCACCCCGAGCTGGCCGGCGAGGTCCAGTTCTGGGCCTTCCTGCAGCCCTCACGGCAGGACGTCCCCAACTACCGCGACTACCTCCGGCGCATCCGCCAGACGGCCGCCCGCATCAATCAGCAGCTCGGCGGCGAGGGCTGGCAGCCGATCATCCTCGAGCTGGGCGACAACATCCGTCGCGCCGTCGCCGCCTACCGCAACTTCGACGTGCTGCTGGTCAACCCCATCTACGACGGCATGAACCTGGTCGCCAAGGAGGGGATGCTGGTCAACCGCACCGACGGGGTGCTGGTGCTGTCCGAGAACGCGGGCGCGCACGAGGAACTGGGCACGCACGCCCTGACCATCAACCCCTTCGACGTGGATGCCACGGCCGACGCCCTCTACGAGGCCCTCTCACTTCCGGCGGACGAGCGACGCCGGCGGGGAGACGCCATCCGAAGGGTGGTGCGGACCAACGACATCGATCGCTGGATCAGCCATCAGCTCCAGGATCTTCGCGACCTGGTCGGGACGCCCAGCGGGCCAGGTCGATGAGCACCTCGCCCATCTGCGCCGGACCGTCCAGCACGGCGTCGCAGGCGTCGAACAGCCCGGCCGGGCTCTCCGGGGAGGCGATCCCGAGCGTCAGGTGGGGGATCCGGAGACCGCCCACGTACTCGAAGGCGTCCCCATCGCCCTCGTCGTCACCGGCGAAGATGACGGCTCCCGGATCCAGCTCTTCGACGAGGCGGCCGACAGTGGCACCCTTGCCGGCTCGAAAGGGCCGGACCTCGATCACCATCCGCCCCTCCCCCGACCTCAGGCCCAGCGAGGCGGCGAGCGGCGCCACCGCCTCCAGCAGCGGCATCCTCAGCTCCGGCGCCCGCCGGAAGTGGATCGAGCTCGAGCCCGGCTTCGACTCCAGCCGCGCGCCCGCCAGGCCGGCCACGATCCCGGCGGCGGCCGAGTTGAAGCGGCTCAGCGCCTCCCGCTCGGCGGCATCCGGCGCCTCCAGCCCATAATCACCGATCAGGGTCAGGCCCGGGACCGGCAGCGCGGCCGCCAGGGCCGCCCGGCTTCGCCCGCTCACCACCGCCACCTTGCGAAGGAGCGGGACGAGCTCCGCCAGCGCACGCAGCGACTCGGGGCGGCCGGTGGCGTCCTCGGGGCGGGGGACGATCTCCGCCAGGGTGCCGTCGAAGTCGCTGGCGAGGAGAAGGGACGACGGCTCGACTCCGGCCAGCGTCCGCCGCATCAGCTCCCCGGTGATCGTAACCGGGGACGTCATCCGAACGTTGCGACAGTCAGCCGCTTGATAGCAATAATGATAGCGACGTGAACAGCTTCGAGGACCTCCTGGCCGTCCTCCGCCGGCGCGCGGCGGAGGCGTCCGTCCACCTGCGCCGGGCGTCCGTCCGGCTGCGCCCGGCAGCGGCTCAGCTGCGCCC
>JBOHUX010000076.1:0-10170 GCA_050734915.1 Candidatus Dormibacteraceae bacterium | reverse complement strand
GGCCGATCAGGATCACCTTGTTGACCATCATCGATTACCTCCATTGCGTCCAGGGCCGGTCGGCGAGCCCCTGGCCAGCCAGCTCACGGGATCGACGGGGATGCCGTTGACGCGCACCTCGAAGTGCAGGTGCGGGCCACTCGAGTTGCCGGTCGTACCCACCCGCCCCACCTCCTGGCCGGCCACGATCTCCTCTCCGGTCCAGGCCACCGCGGCCGACAGATGGCCGTAGATGATGAGGGTGCCCATAGGGCCGGTCGTGAAGACATGGAGCCCGTAGCCGCCCGGGCTGCGGACCACCTTGACGAGACCGCCGGCCGCCGCCCGGACGGGCGTCCCGACGGGCGCCGCGAGGTCGATGCCGGAGTGGAAATGCCCGCCCGGGCAGGAGGCGTCGGGCGGCTCCAGCGCCAGCGCCGTGCATCCGAAGGGCTGCGTGACGGTGGCCCCCGCGACCAGCCCCGGAAGCCCACGGCCAGTACTGTCGAGAGGGGCTGCGGGCGCCGGCATGGCGGGCTCGGAGAGGAGGCCGAGCAGGAGGACGGCGAGCACGGCGAGCAGGATCTTCATGGCGACCCAGGCTGCTAGAGCGCCTTGGTCGCCGCGTGGACGGCATGCTTGGCCCACCGCTTGCCGTCACTGGCCGCGTGCGAGCTGGCGCTGGAGGCGGCGTGGAGGGCGCCGGGAACCTTGAAGGTGAGGAAGAGCGCCGCCAGCGCGAAGACGTGGCCGGGCAGGCCGGTGGCGGTCGCGTTGAGGCTGAAGCCGATGCCGAGGATCAGCAGCTGAACCGGCTGCATGAGCAGGGTCGGAACGAGCAGGTGGCCCCACTGGCGGGCGTACTTCTGGGTGTCGGGAAGGACGAACAGGAGCGCGGCGATGGGGGCGGTGATCGCGAGCACCACCAGCAGCGCGTATCTGACCACGTAGACGAACGCGAGCAGGAGGTAGCCTCCCGCCAGCACCACCGTGACGATGAGGCTGAGCGGCGCGCCGGTGGGATCCCCGGGCGCCAGGCCGGAGGCCCAGTCGAAGGAGACGCCGCGCTCGGTGATCGCGTTGCAGAGCACGTTGTTGAACTCGACGCCGGCCTGGAAGAGGATGCCCGAGAAGTTGATGAGGATGACCGCCAGGACCACCCGGGGAAGGACGATCCGCGCCGTGTAGTGGGGTCGCACGCTGCTCGTCCACATGGCGCGGAACGACCCCCACATGAACGCCGTCGCCAGACCGGCGTCGGCCACCCCCTGGCAGAAGGGCTCGAAGCGGGCGATGGTCGGCGAGGAGATGAACGAGGCCCCTGCCTGGTCCGGGTTGCCGGTGCTGATGACGAAGCTGTGGAAGATGTCCGTGACGTACTGGGAGGTGCCGCGGAGGGCCCAGGGCAGCCAGTGGACCGGCGCGATCATCCAGAGGAAGCCCATGATCTCCGAGACCAGCGTGTGGAGCCCGCCCAGCACGTCCATGGGGTTCATCCGTGGGGGAGCGCACCGGTCAGGACGTGGACGATCGTGCCCGCCATCTCGACGCCGACCGTGCCGACCACGATGCGCTGGATCCATTGCTTGGCCTGGAGGATGGCGCGCGGCTCGACTGCGGTCATCTTCCAGAGAAAGGCGAAGACAAAGGCGAGGGCGCCGATCGAACCCACCAACGCCTGGCCGATCCCGATCCAGGCGGTCAGGACGGTCTCGATGGGCGCGACGTCGGGCACCCCGCTGACAAGGAAGATCACGATCCGTACCTCCGAAATGGCAAATGCCGGGGAAACAGGCTGGACGGAGTCTGGCGGGCGCACCCTCGCCAAGGAAGGCCCGCTGTTAAGGGCCCGCCGGCCTTCGCGGGTCGCCCGCCGGGGCCGCCGTCGGCTACGCTGAGCGCCAGGCAGGTACGTGATGACCGACCAAGGCGGTCGACCGCCAGAGCCCGACCGAGCCCGGCCCCCCGACGCGCACCGGCGGCGGCCCCGCAACGACTGGGGCCAGCCGCCCGGCAGCGATCAGGCTCCCGGGGAGGAATCCGTCCAGGTCAACGACGCCTACACGGGCGGCGGGCCGCCCCCGGACCGTGAACCGTCCCGGGACGACGAGCAGCATCAAACCGGCGGCTGACGAGGACAGGGGCTCCCCGAAGCCGGTGGCAGGGGGCCGGGCGTCCCAGCCCCGCCGGCCGGCCGCGGCGGCCGAGCCGGAACGGGCCGGCGGTCTCGATCGCTACCGGGCCAAGCGCGACTTCGACCGGACGCCCGAACCGAGCGCCGGACCGCGCCGGGCGAAGGTCGGCCCCCGGCGAAGCCTCCGCTTCGTGATCCAGGAGCACCACGCCCGTCGCCTGCACTGGGACTTCCGGCTCGAGAGGGGCGGCGTGCTGGTCTCCTGGGCGGTGCCCAAGGGGATTCCCCCCGATCCCAAGCAGAACCATCTCGCCGTCCAGGTCGAGGATCATCCCCTCTCGTACATCGACTTCGAAGGCGAGATCCCGGCCGGACAGTACGGCGGGGGACGGGTCTCGATCTGGGACGCGGGCACCTACCAGGAGGAGAAGTTCCGCGAGGACGAGGTGATGGTGGTGCTGGCGGGGGCCCGCGTTAAGGGCCGATACGTCCTCTTCCAGACCGAAGGCCGGCACTGGATGATGCACCGCATGGATCCGCCCCAGGATCCCGGGCTGGAGCGGATGCCGGAGCGCGTCGAGCCGATGCTCGCCAAGCCGGCGGCCAACCTCCCCACCGACCGGTCCGGGTGGGGCTTCGAGTTCAAGTGGGACGGGGTCCGCGCCGTAACCTACGTGGAAGGCGGCACCGTGCGCGTCCTCAGTCGGAGCGGCGAGGTCATCACGCCGCGCTATCCGGAGTTGAGGGCGCTCGGCGGGGAGCTGGGGAGCCGTTCAGCCATCCTGGACGGGGAGCTGATCGCGCTCGACGACGAGGGCCGGCCGAGCTTCGAACGGCTCCAGCGGCGGATGGGGCTCACCCGGGAGCGGGACGTCAAGAAGGCGGCGGCGGAGGTGCCGGTCTACTACATGGTCTTCGACGTCCTCTACGCGAACGGCCGCTCCACGCTCGAGCGCCCCTATGAGGAGCGGCGCCGGATCCTGGACTCGCTCCGGCTCTCCGGAGCCCACTGGCAGGTGCCGCCGTGGCGATCGGGCGACGGCCGCTCGATGCTGGACGCGGCGCGCCGCCAGGGCTTCGAGGGCGTGGTCGCCAAGCGGCTCGGGGACCGGTACCGGCCTGGCGACCGGGGCGGATCCTGGCTCAAGGTCAAGATCCACCGCTCGCAGGAGCTGGTGATCGGCGGCTGGCTGCCCGGCCAGGGCGGCCGTCAGGGCCGCGTGGGCGCGCTCTTGGTGGGCTACCACGAGGCGGGCGTGCTCAAATACGCGGGCAAGGTGGGGACCGGCTTCACGGAAGCGATGCTGGACCGTCTGGCGGCACTCCTGGCGTCGATCGGACGGCGGGAGAGCCCATTCGAGCCCGGCGCCGGGACACCTCGGGGGGCGGTCTTCGTGAATCCGTCACTGGTCGGCGAGATCGAGTTCGGAGAGTGGACCGGCCAGGGCATGCTCCGCCATCCCGCCTTCAAGGGCCTGCGGGACGACATGGATCCGGCATCCGTGGTCCGGCAGTTGCCCCGATGAGCGCGGCGCGGGCGGCCGAGGTCGAGGTCGCCGTCGAGCGGCGGATGCTGAAGCTGACCAACCTGGAAAAGGTCCTCTATCAGGGGGCCGGATTCACCAAGGCACAGCTCATCGACTACTACACGCGGATCTGGCCGGTGCTCTCCGCCCACTTGAGGAACCGGCCCCTGACCCTCAAGAGGTACCCAAACGGGGTGGATTCCGAGTTCTTCTACGAAAAGAACTGCCCGCGCCATCGCCCCGGCTGGGTCAAAACGGCGCCCATCTGGAGCGAGGGCAACCAGCGCGTCATGGACTACTGCATGGTCCAGGACCTGCCCACGATGGTCTGGCTGGCCAACCTGGCCACGCTCGAGCTCCATACCTCCCTCTCGCTGGCGAAGGATCCGGCGAAGCCGACGGCCCTGGTCTTCGACCTCGACCCGGGGCCCCCGGCCACCATCGTGGAATGCTGCCGGGTCGGCCTCTGGCTGCGGGACCTCTTCGCGGCGCACCATCTCCGCTCGTTCGCCAAGACCTCCGGCTCCAAGGGCCTGCAGCTCTACGTCCCGCTCAACACCCAGGTCTCCTACGAGCGCACCAAATCCGTCTCCCACGAGCTCGCGGCGCAGCTCGAGCGGGAGCACCCGGAACACATCGTGTCGAGGCAACTGAAGTCCCTGCGAGAGGGCAAGGTGCTGATCGACTGGAGCCAGAACGACCCCCACAAGACGACCGTCAGCGTCTACTCGCTGCGCGCCCGTCCGCGGCCGACGGTATCGACCCCGGTCTCCTGGGACGAGGTCGAGGACGCGCTCGCGCGAGCCGATCCCGAGCTCCTCGTCTTCGACTGGGAGGAGGTGTTGGAGCGGGTCGGGAGGCTGGGCGACCTCTTCGCGGCCGTCGCCAAGCTCAGACAGCGCCTGCCGGCCGGACTCGCCCCCGGCGGCCGTCCCTGAGGGGCGGCTCCTCGGGCGGCGGTAGGGCGTCAGTCGGAGCGGGCGTTTTTGGTGCGCTCCTTCTCGCGCGCCTGGGCGAGGCGGAAGAGCGTGACCAGGCCGACCCCACCGATCAGGTTGCCGAAGGTCGTGACCCCGATGTAGCGGAAGACGTCCAGCAGCGAGTGGTTGGCGCGCGCGAAGCCGACGAACAGGATCGCGGAGCTGACGATCACGTGGGAGAGGTTGGTGGCGAAGATCACGTAGCCGATGGCCCAGATGGCGATGATCTTCCCGATCGGGTGCCGGAGGGCCAGCAGGAGCCAGGTCAGCACGGTCATCGTCATGCCCGCGATGAGGGCCGACACGAAGAGCCCGGGCGCCGGCAGGCTCAGCTTGTAGGCCGTGTAGTGCTGGTATCCGGTCAGGATCGGCACCCCGATCGCGTCGGGGACCGAGAGCAGGGCGGCGATGGCGCCGCAGCCGAGGAGGTTGCCGGCCCAGGAGAGCGCCCAGACCTCGAGCAGCGAGCGGATCGTCCTCTCGCGCCCGAGCACCGCCACCACCGGGATCAGGAAGTTCTCCGTGAAGAGCTCTGAGCGGCCCACGATCACGAACAGGAAGCCGACCGGGAAGACGACCCCGGCCAGCGCCAGGCCTCCGTAGAGGCCGAGCCGGGGAGCCGCCGTGAGCGAGGCGCCGAGGACGATCATGGCGGCGAGGGCGCCCAGCGAGACCTCCACCCCGCCGATGAAGCCCGTGATGAGCACATCCACGTTGCTCCGGTCGAGCCGTTCGCGCCCGACTCCGGCGGCGCGCCCGACGATCTCCTCCGGCTCCTGGCCGAGCAGCTCCTCCTGGGGCTCCTGTGGGGGCTTCTGTCTGCTCGCCTCCATGTCCAGATGATGGTCTTTCGCGACCGGCCCGATGTGCAAGTGATCGAGGGCTGCCGGCGCGGCGAGTCACCAGGAGGGCGATATCATCCCAGCGAGATCAGGAGGGAGGCACCTCCTCCAGCTCGGCCGCGTCCCCCGTGAGGGTGATCGGATTGTGGCTCACGCCGATCAGCGACCACAGTGGCGTCGCGAACGTGAACGGATAGCTGACGTGGACCTCGATCAGCGTCTTGCCGGGGATCATGCAGGTGGCCTCCGTGTAGACGCCCTGGGGGACGAACGCGTTGGCGGTGGCGCTGTACTGACCGCAGTCGGTGCCCGCGCCGGGCCCGACCAGCACGTAGGAGATGGTGATGTGGGCGTCGTCGTTGACGAAGCGGGCGGGCACGGCACCCGCCAGCAGCCGGCCCTGGATCGAATCGACCGGGGGGTTGGCGGAGTTGCTCCAGGCGGTCGGGTGGACCGCCGCGTATCGGGCCGCATCGCGGGCCGCGTTGGTGCCGGTGATGCGTCCCGCGAAGAGGACCGCGAAGTCCATGATCCCGAAGAAGATGATGAAGGCGACCAGGCCGGTGAGGGCGAACTCGACCATCGCCTGGCCGGCCTGGCCGGACGAGGGCCGGCCGCAACGCCCGCCGGCGAGCATCAGCCGCTCAGCGTGTAGCTGTTGGGCAGAACGTAGTTCGCCGACTGGTCGAAGCTGATGGCAAGTTGCCCGTTGTTGCTCATCCCGACCGAGGCGGCGACGATCCGGGAGTCGGTAGCCGAGCCCCCGCTGTTGTTGGCGAGGTCCACGTGTCCCGAGAGGAGATAGACGCTGCCGACGAACCTCGCCTGTCCATTGTTGCCGAAGGAGGCGCCGGCCGTGTTGTTGCGGTCACCGAAGATGACCATCCCCTGGTAGGTGCCCGTGGAAGGCGCCGAGAGGTCGAGGTTGATGTTGTTCTTGGCGGTGAGCGCGGCCCCGGCCTGGCCCGCCGTGCAGGGTGTCGGGTAGGCGGAGCAGGCGAGATAGATCATCACGCCGTGCCCCGTCAGGCTGCTGTTGTTGAGCAGGCTGATGCCGCCGGTGATCACGTAGATTCCCGGATTGAGGGTGACGCTGGCGTTGTTGCCGATCGATATCGTCGAGTACACGCCGGGGTCGAGGGTCGTCCCGCAGCAGCTGGGATGGTTGGTCACGACGGGCACGGGGGCCGATGCGAAGGGATCCGCGACCGCGGGGGTGCCGGTGGTGGGCAGGGGGGTGTAGGTCCCGCCGGCCTGGTAACCGCCCACGATGTCGATGGCGCTGGAGTCGTTGAGGATGGCGTTAGTACCCAGCGTGACGGCGGTGGCCGACGACGAGTTGACCGCGATCGGGCCGCCGACGACGTCGAGCTCGGCGTTGTTGGCGAGGTTGAGGACGCCACTCGCGGAGGGATCCATGACGCAGATCACGCAGCCCCCCCCGTGCGCCACGGTGGCAGTGGCCGTGGCACCGACGGTGGCGGAGTCGATGCCGAGGATGGGCAGGAAGATGGTCCCGAACGCGTGCTTGATGGTGGCCTTGATGGTGGCCACGTTCGCCGCCGTCCCCGTGCTGGCCCCGCTGCCGTCGTAGTAGGCGATGGTCAGATCGCTGGTCGAGATCCCGTCGCGGCCGGCGACCAGCGTCGCCACCGCCGTGGCGTTGCTCTCCTGCTGGTTGTTGGCGATCTGGATGGCCGCGGCCAGGGCGGCCGCGTCGACGGCGTTCTGCGCGTCCCTGTGCTCGGTGGTGACCTCCCCCCCGTCGACGACCAGGCCGGTGAGCGCGATCAGCGCTAGGGCAGCGACCGCGACTATCGCGATCATCTGGCCGCCCTCGTCGCGGAGGCGGCCGCGAAGCCTCATTGGTGCTCCACGAAGGCCGCCGTGGCGGCGACGTTGACACCGCCCGAGAAGAGGCCGCTGAGCAGCGGCGTCAGCAGCGGGTAGGTGGTGTTGACGGACACCTGGACGATGTTGCCGGGGCTCGTGCACTGCGTCTTCGTGTATCCGGGGGCGGCCACGAAGCTGCCGGTGGAAGCCCGGTAGGCCCCGCAGTAGACGGCCGAGGACCCGCTCGAGGCGTCGTAGTAGGCGATCGAGATGTGGCTGTCGTTGTTGACGATGTCGAGCGTGCCGCCGGCCAACCTGATCTCACCCTGGATGGTGTTGGAGTCGGGCGTGGCGGCGTTGGACCAGAAGGTGGGGTTCAAGGACGCGTAGCGGGCGCCTTCCCGGGCGGCGTTCGAGATCGCCAGCCGGTCGCTGTAGAGAAATCCGAAGTCCACGATCCCCATCACCAGGAGCAGCAGGAACAGAGAGGAGATGGCGAGCTCGACGAGCGCCTGGCCGCGCTCGGTGGTGGGCGCCGCCGGCCGGCTCCGTTGGATCGGAGAGTCATCTGGGTGGTTCGGCATCCTCATTCGGTGGGTTGCAAGGGGGCTCTTCGCCGCCACCGAGACCGAGTTCGGCGGAACGAGGGAGATACCCACCGTCGGCTAACGCCGGCCGGCGGGGGTTCTTGCCGTTCGCGGCCGGTGCCCGAGCAAGATCACCGGCGCACTCGCGTTGACCACCACCGACAGCCGCGACCCGCGGCGCCGATCTGGGGTTCGAAGAGCCGCGGCCCTCTCCCGTGCGATCTGGAGCCCTGCCACCAGGAGGATCAAGCGTGCTGGGGAACCCGGCCAAGACCAACCCGAAGGCCAACCCGAGGGCCGGACGTCTCAAGCTGGGTGGACGGCCGCTGACGCTGGTCGGCGCCGCCCTCGCCATCCTGGCCCTCCTCCTCTTCGTGACGCTCGGCCGCAACGGGCAGGGCGCGGGCGGGGCGCCGGCGGCGGCGGGGGTCCCGGTGGTGGTGGCCGCCAAGGACCTCCCGATCCGGACCACCATCTCGGCGGCCGACCTCACCATCGGCCACCTCGTCCCCGCCGACGTCCCGCCGGGAGCCTTCACCCGGGTCTCTCAGCTCAAATCCCTCACCACGGCCGTGGTCGTCCCCAAGGGGATGCCGCTGACGGCCAACCTGGTCGTCTCTTCCGCGGACGCCGTCAGCGCCCCCGCCGCCGCCTACCTGCCGATCCCGCACGGCTTCGTCGCCATGGCGGTCCCGACCGGAGAGCAGCAGGGCGTGGCCGGCTTCATCCAGGCCGGCGACTACGTCTCGATCATCGACACCTACAAGGGGGCCGTGCGCACGGTGTTCACGAACCTCCATGTGCTCCGGGTGGGGCCGGCCAACACCGGACCCCCGCCCAGCGCCAGCCCCGCGCCCGGTGGAACCTCGAGCGGTGCCTCCTACGCGGGGGTCTCGTCCAGCCTGACCGTGGTCATCACCCAGTGCCAGGCAGAGTTCCTGCGCTGGTTCCTGCAGAACAGCCAGGTCGCCTACACGCTGGAGTCCTACCACGACTACCAGCCCCAGAATTCCGTCGACCCCACCTGCCCCACCGTGTCGTCGGCCCGCGGCGTCACCGCCGCCGACGTGGCGGCCCACTGGCCCGGCCTGATCACCGGCGGCTGATGCCGGCGGGGATGATCCGGTGAACTCGGTCGTCATCGGCGTCATCGCCGCGGCCGGCATCATGCTCTTCTTCTGGGGCCTCGACTCCCGGCGGGCGGCCAGAATGGCGGCGACGCTGGCGGCGGACGCCGGCTACGCCCCACCGGCGGCAAAGGCGCCCCCCGCCAATCTTCGCGAGCGCCTGGTGCGGCTGTTCCAGCCCGCCGCCGCTCGGATGGAGGAGCGGAAGACCAGGAAGGGCAAGCCGACGCTGGCCGAGCGGCTGGCCAAGGCGGACCTCAAGCTGCGCACCTCGGAATTCCTGATGATCCAGATCGCGACGGCGGTCGGCTTCGCGCTCCTCGGCGTCATCCGCTTCGGCGTCGGGATCCAGATGCTGATCGCGGCGACGCTGGGCTGGCTGGCGCCCGGGATCTATGTCCGACGCCGGCAGCGAAAGCGCCTCAGGGCCTTCAACGACCAGCTCGGCGACACCCTGGTCCTGCTCGCCAACGCGCTCAAGGCCGGCTACTCGTTCGCTCAGGCCATGGACGTGGTGGCGAAGAAGGCGATGGCGCCCGTGTCGATCGAGTTCGGTCGCGTGGTCAGGGAGATGAACCTCGGATCCTCCCCCGACGAGTCACTGAGGAAGATGGTCCGCCGCGTGGACAGCCCCGACCTCGATCTGGTGGTGACGGCCGTCTCCATCAACCAGACGGTGGGGGGCAACCTGGCCGAGATTCTGGAGACCATCTCGCACACGATCCGCGAGCGGATCCGCATCAAGGGCGAGATCCGGACCCTGACCGCCCAGGCGCGGGCGTCAGGCTGGGTGATCACCGCCCTTCCGATCGGGCTCGCCGGCCTCATGTACGTCCTCACCCCCGCCTACTTCAAGCCGATGGCGCAGTCGATCGTGGGCGGGATCATGATCGCCATCGCCTGCGGCCTGATCCTGATGGGGAACTTCCTGATCCGCAAAGTCATCGCCATCGAGGTCTAGCGGACAGGCATGCCGGCGATCGTGTTCGGACTCGTGGCCGCGGTCGGGATCTTCATCTTCTTCCTGAGCCTGGAGCGCCCCACCGCCGACAAGGTGGGGGTGCTGGACCGGCGACTCCGGAGCTACGAGGAGGCGATCACACTCGAGGAACAGGAGCTCCAGGTACCCTTCCGCGACCGTGTGCTGAGGCCACTGCTGGCC
>JBOHUX010000075.1:0-10355 GCA_050734915.1 Candidatus Dormibacteraceae bacterium | reverse complement strand
GTAGTCGACCGCGCGGCCGAGGTCGAGCGTCCCCGCCAGCCCGAGCACGACGCAGCAGGCGGCGGCCACCACCGGCCCCCAGGGGCGGGCTCCCCGGCTCTCGAAGAGCCTGACCAGCAGGGCGGCGACGGCCATCGACGCGAAGAGAAGCCAGAAGACGAAGAACTTGGTGTTGTCCCAGTCCCAGGGCTGGAAGACGGCGAGGTTGGGGACGATGAACCAGAGCCAGAGCGGCGCCAGCCGGAGCCCGAGCCCGGCGGGCAGGGTGCGCTCGGCGCACGCACCGGTCGCGAGCGGAAGGACCCGCCGGAGCCGGCGCGGCAGCCTCCGGAAGGGGAGCCGCGCCAGCGCCGGCCGGCAGGTCGCGACCAGGAGGAGCGGGATCAGGAGGCCCGTGTTCTGGATCCAGAACCAGACCCAGCTCTGATGGTGGCCGTCGGCGCCCGCCATCCACCCCGGCTGCCAGCGGAGGTCCGCGTTGACCCCCGGCAACAGCCAGGCCAGCGCGGGGATGCCCAGCCCGAGGGCGGGGATGAAGAAGCCGATCCACGCGCGCCGGCGCTCGATCAGCGCCCAGAAGCCGAAGAGCGCGACCGCCGTGCCGTAGCCGTGGACGTGGAAGAGCGGGGTCAGCCCGACCAGCACCCCCGCGAACACGTGGCGGCGGTGGCCCTCACCGGTGCGCGCGCTCCAGAGCAGCGTCGCCGCGATCAACACCACCGCCAGCCCGAAGAGGATGTCGCGCTGGGGGACCAGGTAGGCGAGCACCGGATTCAGCCATTTGTAGTTGAGCGTTGGGTCCAGCGTGTACTGGCGGGGGATCTGCGTCAGCGCCGCCCAGCCCAGGCGGCGGAGGTCCCCGAACCACCGGACAAAGCCCAGGCCCCCGCTCAGGGCGAAGATCAGCACGGCCAGGGCAGGCGCGGCGCGGCCCCCCAGCAGCCGGCGTCCGGCGAGGTACATGACGCCCGGGAACGCGAGGCCGAGGAGGCCGCTGGTCCAGACCAGCGAGGCAGTCAGGGAGGCGCCCAGCGGGACTAGACCGGCGGCCATGTAGTCGACCATGAACGGGTAGCTGAGATGGTGGCCGGGATCGATCGGGAACTGCGGCGGCAGGTTGTGCCCGAAGGCGAAGGACCCCGCGTACGTCAGGTGCGCCGCCCAGTCTCCCCAGATGTTGACGTAGCCCGCCACGAGGCCGTTCGGCCCGGTCCGGTAGGCCTGCCAGAGCAGCCGTAGGCTGAAGGCCCAGCAGACCGCGAGCAGGGCCGCCAGGGGCCAGGGGTGGCAGGGCGCGCGGGGGTCGCGCCACCATCGAGAGCGCGCCTCGCCCAGCTCCGCGATGATGCCGCGGCGGCCCTTCAGCAACAGGCCGGCACCGGCGCCCGCCAGCGCCACGCCGAGGCCGCCGAGCACGGCGGGGGGTCCCAGGCCGATGAGGAGCGCGGCCAGGAACGAGGCGAGCGTGGCCGCCATGGCTCCGATCACGGCGCCGAAGAAGAGCCTCTCCTCGACGGCCATCGGACCTCCCAGCATGGTGAGGCCATACCCCGCCACGACCACCCCTGCCAGGTAGAGGCCGACGCCCGCCTCAGCCACCCCCGGTCAGATCCAGGACCGCAGCCACATCTTGCCGTGCGGGAACCCGCTCAGGTACGAGAGGTCGCCGATCGGCAGTCCGG
Organism: Candidatus Dormibacteraceae bacterium; assembly: GCA_050734915.1. Lineage (GTDB taxonomy): Bacteria > Chloroflexota > Dormibacteria > Dormibacterales > Dormibacteraceae > JBOHUX01. Next base: position 8,673 of record JBOHUX010000075.1, on the reverse strand, counting down.
TCCAGATCGGATAGAGGAACACGAAGAACGCCACCACCAAGAGCAGATGCGCGTAGACGAGCCGGCGGCCCGTCACCAGCAGACGCAGCCTCGTGAACCCGACCTCCCAGCCGTGCCAGCTGCTCGCGTGGACGCGGGCGAGGACGAAGGCCAGGGCCAGGATCATGAACGGCAGCGAGCCGAACATGTGGTACAGGAAGAGGACCCGGCTGACGCGCGTCCAGGGCAGGTAGGAGGTCACGAAGGCGACGCAGATGAACGCCGCCGGGTAGCTCCGGTGTCGGATCGCGAAGTACGGCATGGCCACCAGGCAGGGCAGGCTCGTCCACCAGATCCAGGGGTTGCCGAGGTCCACGATCCCCGCCACCAGCGGCCGGCCGGTCCACTGATCGATCCCGAGCCCGGAGCCCTGGAAGTAGTAGGCGACCGGGCGGATCAGAAAGGGCCACGTGTACCACTTGGACCCGTACGGGTGGGTCGCCTTGAGGGTGGCGTGGTAGATGTAGGCCTGGACGTTGTAGTGCCAGAGGTCGGCCAGGGTGTGGAACTGGCCGCGGACGAAGAAGGGCGTCCAGCTGGCGACGTAGATCACCGCCGGGACGAGGACCAGCGCCACCGCCGCCACGATCAGGTACGGTCCCCAGCGAGCGCCCCCGGGGATGGCCGGACCACGGGCCGCCTCCGCCCTCCGGCTCCCCGTCCCTGCTTCGCCCCCGAGCCCGGCGTCGATCCGGTGCCAGAGCACGCGGAGGACGAGCAGGAAGACGATCGTGGCCCAGACCGCCAGAACGATCCATTTGGCTGCGATGCCGAGCCCGACCACGGTCCCGGTCAGGAGCAGGGTGATGAGCGAGGCGCGGGCGGTCCGGCTCTGGAGGTGGATGGTGAACAGCCAGTAGGCGAGCAGGATCAGGAAGATTGGGAAGATGTCGATCATCCCGATCCTCGACTGGACGAAGAAGAGGCCGTCCAGGCAGGTCATCAGCGCCGCCGCCACCGCGAAGACGCGATTGCGCCAGAGCCGGTGGGCGAGCAGGTACATGAGCGGGACGCAGAGGGTGCCCACCAGGCAGGCCATGATCCGCCAGCCGAAGGGGTTGAAGCCGAGGTTGGCGATGTCGCCGCGGGCGCCCTGGAAGGTGGCCCGGAACCATCCCCAGCCCCACTCCCCGCCCGCGATCATGAGCTTGGCCAGCGGGGGCTCGGGATCGAAATAGGCATAGTGCCCGCCCGGGTGCTCGAGCCCGAGCAGATCGATGTGCGCGTCAGTGGCGAAGTAGATCTCGTCGAAGACCTGGCCGGCCGGCGGGGAGAGCGTGTTGGCGGATCCCTGGGGGTAGCCCCGCTGGTAGGGGTAGGCGAGGCCGCACAGCGTGCCGAGGTGGCCCCGGGCATCGACCGGCGTCGAGCGGACGCAATTGCTGACGAGGCCCTGCCGGGGATGGGCGAAGACGTCGGGCATGATGGGGCTGAAGAACCGCAGCGCGAACGCGACCAGCGTCAGAGCCAGGAGCCAGAGGGCGTCTCGGGAGTCGAGGCCCGATCCCGAGCCGGTCGGGGCGGGGGACGCGGGCCGGGGCGAGGCCCCAGGCCTCAGTGCCGACGCTTTCGCCGCCTGCCTCCTCCCAGGTTGGCGCCGGCGCCAACGGGAAGGTGAGGGCCGATCTCCCCGGCCATCGAGGCGGCATCGGGGATCGGCAACGCGGCGGTGCCGTCGAAGGCGAATCGGGAGCCCAGGGCGCGGGAGATCTGGGCGACCTGCGCCTCATCGCCTCGGAGCCGGATGAAGAGGGCGGGCTGGGTGAGCAGCGGCTTGGTCAGCTGGTTGACCATGCGCCGGCGCCCGTTCTGGTAGGCCTGGCTCAGCGGCTGCACCTTGACCGAGCGGATGCTGTCGTAGTCGATCAGCGTCGATTTGAAGAGCCGGTGGACCTCCACGCCGGCCTCGGTCGCCCGGGCGTAGCTGCGGATCCGGTTGGCGTGCAGCCCAGCCAGGATGACCAGCGCGGCGGGGACGTAGACCAGCCAGATCACCACCGAGCTGTCCACGTGGCCGTGCCTGCTCACCAAGGTGAAGACCCCCATGCCGGCCCCCGCCGCCAGAAGGACGAACGGCATCAGGCGCTGCTTGCGCCAGGTGATCTCGGCGTAGAGGATGCGGTGCTTCACCTGAGGCGATTATCCAGGAATGGGCGCGGTGGGCCGGGCGCCCCAGCGGTGGGCCGCCAGGTTCGGTTGAGCTTGCCGGTCCGGTATCCCTCGAGATCGAGCGCCGCGAACTGGTACCCGGCCCCGAGCAGCCCTCTGACCAGCTCCTGCCGGAGCCGCAACGCCTGGTCCAACTCCTCCTCTCCCACCTCCAGCCGCGCCACCTCCCCGTGGTGGCGGACGCGCACCTCACGGAAGCCGAGCGCCCGCACCGCCGACTCCGCCGCCTCGACCTTGCGCAGGATCTCGGTCGTGATGGGCGTGCCGTGCGGCACCCGCGAGGAGAGGCAGGCGAAGCTGGGCCGGTCCCAGTTGGGAAGCCCGAGCCGGCGGGCGGCGGCCCGGATCTCGCGCTTGCCCATCCCCGCCTCGAGCAGCGGGAATCGCACCTCGCGGCGGACGGCGGAGCCGTGACCGGGCCGGTGGTCGTGGACGTCGTCGGCGGTGGCGCCGTAGGCGAGATGGGCGAGCCCCAGCCGGCGCCGGACGGGCTCCAGCGTGCCGAAGAGCTCCTCCTTGCAGTGGAAGCAGCGGTCGGCGAGATTGGCGCGGTAGGCTTCCTGCTCCACCTCCCCCGTGGCGACCTCGACCAGCCGGGCGCCCAGCTGGCGGGCCACCTCGCGCGCCTGCTCCTGTTCCGCCTCGGGATAGGCGGGGGAGCTGGCGAGGGCGGCGGCGGCGCGGTCCCCCAGCTCGTCGAGCGCGATCTTGAGGAGGAGCGTGGAGTCGACGCCGCCCGAATAGGCGATCAGCACCGATCCGAGATCGCGGACGATGCCCCGAGCGCGGTCGACCGCGTCCGGGTCGAGCCGGTCGAGCTGGATCACCGGCCAAGTCTAGGCCGGTGCCTCAGGCGATCTCGGCGGCCTGCCTTGCCGTCGCCGCCGTCGGCTCAAGAGAGGACTCCTGGGCAGGCATGCCGCAGAACGCCTCGTAGTCGATCAGCGCGTCGATGCTGGGGTGGTCGCCGCAGAGGGGACAGGCGCCCCGCCGGCTGAGCCTGACCTGCCGGAAGGCCATGTCCATGCCCTCGAACAGAACCAGGCGCCCGACCAGGCTCTCCCCGATGCCGACGAGGAGCTTGATGGTCTCGAACGCCATCATGCTGCCCACGATTCCGGGCAGGACCCCGAAGACCCCGGCCTCGGCGCAGCTGGGCACCGCGCCCGCCGGCGGAGGGGTCTCGAAGAGGCAGCGGTAGCACCCGGTCCCCTTCCGGGAGTCGAACATGGTCAGCATCCCCTCGAATCGATAGATGCTGCCGTGCACGAGGGGCTTGCCGAGGAAGTGGGAGGCGTCGTTGGCAAGGTACCGGGTGGGGAAGTTGTCGGCGCCGTCCACGATCACGTCGTAGTCGCGGAAGACCTCCAGCGCGTTCTCGGAGTTGAGGTGGATCCGGTGTCGGACGACCTCGACGTCGGGGTTGACCCGCTGGATGGCGTCGGCCGCCGAATCGACCTTGAGGCGGCCCACATCGGCGGTGCCGTGGAGGATCTGGCGCTGGAGATTGCTGGCGTCGACGACGTCGAAGTCGACGAGCCCGATTCGGCCCACACCGGCCGCCGCCAGATAGTAGGCCGCGGGCGAGCCCAGGCCGCCCGCCCCGATCAGGAGCACGCTCGAGCCCAGCAGCCGGCGCTGGCCCGCCCCGCCCACCTCGGGCAGGATCAGGTGGCGGGAATAGCGCGAGACCTGGTCGGGCGTGAGCGTAACCGTGCGTTCCGCCATCTCAAGTGCACTATACCCACGGCCTTCCGGCGATTATTCCGAACCTCGGAGCTCGGCGAGCGCCCTCCGGGAGCCTCCTAGAATGACCTCGGGATGGAAACCGAGTACCTGGACGAGGAGCAGGTGATCGCCCTCTACAACCAGGTCCGCGCCGGCCGCAAGACGTGGCCTGACGGCATCTGGTCCTCGCCGGCCGCGCTCCAGTACGCGGTCATCGTCTTCGACTACTGGATTCACAACGTGATGGGCTGGAAGAGCTGGCCGGAGGCGCGGGGCCGGGTGACGCCGGTTCTGCTGGAGGAGCACCGCCTGGCGGACATCGTGGACGCCGTCCTCGTGCCCGAGTTCGGCCAGGACTGGCTTGACTTCGAGGTCGTGCTCAACGAGAGCATGCGGCTCTCCGAGGACGACGAGTGGGCGGTCGATGTGTCCGATCGCCAGGAGCGCGTCGAGGCGGCCTTCGAGCACGCCTTCCGGCAGCTGATCGGCTCACCTCACGAGCAGCCCAAGCTGCTGCCCACCTACCACCGGTTCCGCAATCATCTGCTGCGCATGTGGGGGGCCTTCCAGGAAGCCCAGGCCGAGCACGACAAGGCGGAGCAGGAGGCGGCCGACCGCTTCTGGACCGAGCTTCGCCTGATCCGTTCGGTGCGCTCCGCGGGCGCCGAGAGCTGGTCGATCGTCAATGCCGACGAGGAGCGCGTGGGCGAGGTCTCGATGATCTGGGGAGAGCCGCACCCCTACTGCCTGATCATCCTCGACGAGCAGCTCTCCGGCGGCTGGGAGCAGGTCATCTGGAGGCTCGAGCAGGAGGTCCTGATCGAGGAGGCGGGCGTGTTCAGCTACTCGGTCTGGCACAAGGGCTTCGTGGGCGAGTACTACCGCTGCGCCGATTGCGGCGACCTTCACAGCCAGTTCGACGAGGACCCCGCCGGCGAGCTCCGGCTGGATGACATCGACGGGCCTCCCGAGGAGGGGGCGTGAACCGGGCGCCCATCGATCGTATGCGCAGCTCGCTCGATGAGCTGACGGCGCTGGTCCCCCGCCTCCCGCCGGAGGCCATGGCGCGCGCGGACGGGCCCGGCGAGTGGACCACCGCCCAGATCGTCAGCCACCTCGCCGACGCGGAGCTGGCCCACGGATTCCGGATCCGCCTCGTCCTCACCCAGGACCGCCCGCGGCTGGCCGGATACGACCAGGAGGCCTGGGTGCGCCGCCTCTCGGCGGCCGACGACGCGCAATCGGCCCTATCGCGCTGGCGCGCGCTGCGGCAGAGCAACATGCGCCTTCTCGAGTCTCTCCGGGAGAGCGAGTGGCAGCGCGCGGGCCACCACGAGGAGCGGGGGGAGATCACCATCGCCCAGATCGCCGAGCAGATGGCCGGCCACGACGAGGCCCACCTGGACCAGCTCCGTCGCAGCGCCGGGATCTGATCGTCCCGGCGCGGACGGCTCGACCTGGATTCGTGCCCCAGGCGGCTTCGGCGCACAGTTTCGAGCTCGACCGCGTCCCCCGTCGATCGAGGAGGACTGGCCGTCCCGACGGCAGATCCGTGGCGCCAGCACGCGCCCCTATTGGCGGACTTCTGAGCTGTCCTCGCGGCACGTGAGCTCGTAGTTCCGACCCGCGTCCGTCCCGTCCGCGTAGCGCGCGGTCCAGTTCATGACCGCGCCCGGGCGCATGATCCGGGTCGGCAGCTCGGCCACGTGGAGCCCGAGCCCGGTGTCGTGGCACTCGGCGTCGGCCGACGACTCCCAGCCGTCGGCGCTCCACCTGACCACGCCCGGCTTGTCGAGCTGGATGGTGACCGCGCGGCCGGCGGTGAATCCGGTGATGGCATGGGCAGCGCTCCAGATGAACGCGGGCTCCTCGGGCGGGTGGCCGGCGTAGCGGCGCCGAGCGGGTTCGACGACCTCGGCGGACCGGGCCGTCGCGATCGCGGCGAGCACCTTGAGGTATTCCGCGTGCGCCCAGCCCAGCGGCCGCGCCGAGCCGGTGGCGCCGCCCGCCAGGAGCCCGCATCGAGGCAGGTCGGGGCCATCCCAGATCTGCTCCGGCAGCAGCCACGCCGGCCCGGCGAAGCCCTCCAGGGCGCGCACCAGCGCGGTCGCCTGGGCCCCCCGCGCGAGCTCGTAGTGCGCCCGCTCCCCCGTCAGGACGGGCCACGCGCGACCGCGCCCGTCGCGGCCGCCGCCCCAGGCCGAGCCGTCCTCCCTCTCCCCGTAGGCGTCACCTCCGTAGCGCCGCCAGGCGGGTCCCGCGGGGGTGTCCACGCGAAGGAGGTCGTCGGTGTGGCGGAGGCTCGCGACGATCAGCGGGTGGTCGGCGGCCCGGATCCCACGCCGGACCAGCTCGACGCACTCGAGGCCCAGCACCGTGTAGGGGCCGGGGGTGCCCTCGGGATCGTCGCCGAGCCTCGCATAGTAGCCGCCGCCGGCCGAGTAGCACCAGGCCTCGACACGGTCCTGCCAGTAGTCGGCGACGGCGCCGAGGTGGATCGCCGCCGGGTGCTCGCCGCTGCGGTCCGCGAACTCGGCGGCGGCGATGAGCGCGGCGATCGCGATCGCCAGCGTCGACGGCGAGAGCCCGCCGCCGTCCTCCCAGCGGTCGAGGGGCGTGGTGGGGCCGTTCCTGACCAGGAAGACCGCCGCCCGCCGCACCATCTCCGGGTAGGGGTCGTGATCGAGCACACCGGCTTCCGCCAGTCGCCAGGCGAGAAGGATGGGATGGCCGACCTCGTCCAGCTCCAGCCCCGTCCAGTGGGGCTCGCCGGCGACCGTGAAGTTCTGACGCCAGGAGCCCTCCGGGAACTGCATCCTCTCCAGGTAGCGCAGCGCCCGGAGGCCGGCCTCGTGATCGCCGGCGTCGACGAGGGCGCCGGCGATCTGACAGAGATCCCGCGGCCAGACCAGGTGATAGATCTGGTTGCCGTCGTGAACGTGCTCGCCCCAGGGCGCCGCCGGCGCCGCGATGAAGGCCCCCGGCGTCGACTTGTCCTCCAGGCAGCGGAGGATGGACAGCGAGCAGCGGGCGAGGTCCCCCCCGTCGCCGCTGACCCGAGCCAGGTTGCCGGGCAGGTCGCCCTGTGTGAGCCAGGCGCGCTCGAAGGCCTCCCGAACGCTGCCGGCGCCCTTGCGGAGCGCCTCCCGGGCGATCTCCTCCGCCTCCGCCCGGGCGTGGGCGAAGCCGATTGCGAGCTGGAAGGGGCCGCCCCGGACGCCAATCTCGGCACCCAGGGCGACGTTTCCCGCGTCAGCGGCCTCGAAGCGATCCAGGAGCGCGCCGTCGCCGTCGTGGAGGCCGACGTAGAGATCGGAGCTGTTGAGGTAGCCGACGGTGGCGAGGTTGAAGGGGCCGACGATGGCCATCCAGACGTCCCCCTGACGCGCCACCAGGACCGGCGGCCCCAGCGGCAGCACCGCCGCCTGGTTGCCGGTCGACCCCGGCACCAGGTGCGGGTCCGCCTGCAGAAAGAGCCTCAGGTCGGGCAGCTCGGGCTCGAAGGCGCCGGAGATGAGGACCGCGTCGGATCCGGGATCGGTGACGTAATCCTTGGTCAGACGGTACTCGCGGTGCCGGCTCTCGACCGTGAAGGCGGGAACTCCCGGCCGCAGCCAGCTCACCTTGTGCTCGGCCACGAACGCGTCGTCGAGCGGCAGCGAGCCGGGCGCGGAGACGAGGAACCGGAGCCCGTTCAGCACCGGCCGGTCCACGGTCGGGAAGTAGACCTCGCTCAGGTTCCCCCGCGCGAGCGTGAGCCAGACCCTGCTCAGGAGGCCAGGCGCCGCGCCGAACGCGTCCTTCCGGCCCGGGCCCCACGAGGGAGGCGCCCCGGGCCCCCCAGGTGCCCTCATGCGGGGAGTAAGTATGGAGGGAGTCCCCGGCCGAGCACGGCCCGCCACTCCTCGCCGATAAAATCGGAGATCCGGCCCCGAAAGGGGGAGGTGGCTGAGTGGTCGAAAGCGCCCGCCTGCTAAGCGGGTAGGGGGTGTCAAGCTCCCTCGAGGGTTCGAATCCCTCCCTTCCCGCGTCTGTCCTGTCTCAAGACATCGAGGACACCTGTCGCAAGACATTGTGGACAGGCCAGCGGCCGCCGAGGCCGAAGTAGACGCGGTCGGGGTCCAGCCGCAGCTCGCGCAGGAGTTCGCCGCCGGTGGTGACGACGCGGAGGTCGGCGCCGGCGACGAAGAGCAGGACCTGGCGGTTGCGATGCAGGGCTCCGACGCGGATGTGGCGGAGGCGGCCCAGGTAGCGGAGTGTGAGGCTGCCGTGAGAGTCGATGCGGTCGCGGCGGACCCGGTAGTGAGTCGGGGGCTGAGCGGCGGTGGGCGTGGCCTTGACCTTGGTGCTGAAGACGGCGAGGGGGATCTGGCGGCCGAGGGCACGGTGGGGTCGGCGCTGGTTGTAGTAGTCGCGGAAGCTGTCGAGCTGGAGCTGGAGATGGGCCAGCGACTGAGCGGGTGGCTGGCGGCGGAGGTAGAGCTGAAGGGTCTGGTGGAGGCGTTCGACCTTGCCGCAGGTCTGGGGGTGGTAGGGGGTGGAGTGCTTGACCTCGATGCCGCGGGCCTCGAGTTCGAGTTCGAGAGCCACCTTGCCGCGGCGGGAGCTGCCGCTGAAGACGGCGGCGTTGTCGCTTAGTCCGAACGCCAGAGTAAAGGGGACCCACCCAGGGCCGAAACGATGACGTAAAGGGGGTCCACCACCTTGGCCAGCCAGATCGCTCCGTTACCGTGGCGA
>JBOHUX010000074.1:0-10561 GCA_050734915.1 Candidatus Dormibacteraceae bacterium | reverse complement strand
TCGCCGACGAGGTCGGAGAAGGTCGTCAGCGCCACCAGCTGCCGCGGCGTGAAGAGGTCGCCGAACCTCGTCATGCCGTAGTTCGGAGGCGTGATGGCCCGTGGGTCGTGCGCCAGCTCGGCCTCGGGACGCCAGGCCGGCCTGGCGCTGGCCGCGATCCTCTCGTGCTCATCGTCAGGCGAGAGGTAGATCCGGCCCCGGGTGCCCTCGGCCACGATCGCCATCAGCTCCGCCCCCATCCGCCCCGCCTTGCCCTCCGACCGCACATAGCCCAGAGGCACGGCGGTTCCCGTCGCCAGGCAGACGGCGCCGTTGCGGCCCACCGTCCCCTCGGGCGCGCCGAGTCCGGAGCGAACCTCGAAGCGGATGCGATTCGATGCCCGGTCCACGACCGGCTCCACCCAGGCCTCGCGGCCCGGCTTGGTCGAGAGGGCGAAGGAGCGCACCAGGGGCATCGGGCCATCCCAGGCGGGGTTGGGCGACTTCACCGTGCGCGCCCAGATCCAGGCGATCACGGTCGCCTCACCGCCGCCGAGGGCGGCCGGCAGCCGGACCTTCGGGTAGAGGTGGCCGATCCGCCTCTCGGCCTCCTCCCGCATCCAGCGGCCGTATTGGCGCACGTCCTCGGCCAGGCCCTGGGCGCCCCGCCAGGTCTTGAGGCCCGCGTCGGGCCGGCTCTCGGGGTTCACGGGCGGCCGGCCGCCGAACTTGGGCGGGATCTCGATCAGGGCCCGGGTGATCAGCACGGCGACCGGGTTCAGGTCGGAGGCGTGTGCCTCCAGGCCCAGGCGTTGCGCCTCCAGCGGGATGGAGCCGCCACCGCAGAAGGGGTCGAGCACCGGCGGCGGCTTGCCGTCGCAGGAGCGCATGATCTCAGCCCGGGCGGCCTCCAGCACCCCCTCGTTGGTGCTGTTCTCCCACTTGACCAGCTCCTCGATGATCCGGAAGAGCCGCTGCCGCTCCCCTTCCTGGGCGTCGGCGGTCGGGAACTGCTCGGGATGGGCCGAGGGGTCGTCGACCAGCGAGGCGAAGAGCACCGCCCGGCAGGCCGCCAGCGGCCGCCGCGCCCACCACAGGTGGAGCGTCGAGGGGTGACCGTGGCGGATCGACTTCTCCCGCGCCGCCTCCTTGTTGATCGCCTCCAGGGGCAGGGCTACCTCGATCAGCTTCCGCTTGTAGCCCAGGGCCGGCTCGTGGGAAGTCTCGGCGGTCTGCACGGCGCAGCGATGTTAGTCCAGCACGCCCGGCTTCCGGCCCGATCTAGCGAATCGCGCCAGCGTAGGCATCCAGGTCCTCATGCAAGGAGGCCCGGGTGGCCGCCTTGGCGGAGGTTGGCAGCGCCGAGGGGGCAGGCCGCCCGCAGGCTGGTTCAGGAACGGCTACCCGAGGCGCGGGCCGCGGGGCGAGCCTGGGACCTTTCCCTTGATCTGGGCGCGGTCGTCCCCTTTCGGAGATTAGCGGCCGACGACGACGGGCCTTGGGCCGCCGATCTTCTGCGTCGCAGCTTGTGCACGTACTGAGGCGAGATTCCCAGCAGGTCGCCCGAGTCCCGAACGCTGAGGCCCAGCCGGGCCTGCAGGCGGCCAATCGTCTTCTCGAGATCGCGCTGAACCTCCCGACTGCGCAACTCGAGGTCGCGACGCTCTTTCCGGGTGCGATCCACGGCTTGTTTGAGCGTTGTGGGAAGCTCGACCACCTCGACGATCGCCATGCGGGTGGGGTCCCGATCCCACAGGCGAAGCAGCTCCGGGATGCGACGGCGGAGCTGACTCAGAGAGCGGCCGTACGTGTGTGCACCCACGATGGCTGGGAAGGAGACCAGCCAGCTCCCGTCTCTGCCGGGCCGGATCTTGGCGACGATCTCCTCATTCATCTCCGACCTCTCAGCCACCGCCCACCCAGGCAGGGCTCCAGATCTCGCTCGATGGCCCGAAGCGTTCCGGGCGGAAGATCCTGCCCCCGGTGGATCGGCACTGTCGTCTTGCATCTCCCGTGGTCGCATGCCACTCTCATGTGACTGCCCTCCTGCCGGACCGCTCCTGGTTCACAGCCAGCCCGACCAACCCTGGCCAGGACCTGCCGGCCAGTCACGCGTCTACCAGAGTGGACACTTTACCATGAGCAGCCGGGATGATCGGGCTCACGAGGGCGGCCCTGACCGCTCGATGAGCTTTTTCCAATCCAGGGTGACGCTGATGGCGCCGAATGGCAGCGCCTCGCCCTCCACGAACGGCCGCCGCACGTAGCGAACGACGGGCGGCCCCTCATCGGGGATCTCGGCCAGGACGAGGACGAAGCGATCCCCCTTGTTGAGGCCCACCCCGAACTCACTTCGGGTGACAGTCACCGACGGCGCGCCGGCCACCCGACCCTTGACCTCGATGAAGTGGAGATCGCCATCCTCATCGCGGGACTCGATGTCGTAGCCCCGGTTGTTGGGCGGCATCACCCGCGGCGAGCGGCCGAGCGCCGACTCAGCCGCGACCACCGCCTCGACCGCCGCCAGCTCCACCCTTTCGGTGTCGCGTGCGTAGCGCTCGGGGGCCTCGCGGCGACGGCCCTGGAGGCGCGCGAGCAGACCGGCCGGAACCACCAGTGCCCCTCCCACGACCGTCGGCGGCAGCGGGGAGAGCTGCTTCTCGGCCTCGAGCTCCTCGAGACGGCGCCGGAGCCTGGCCTCCAGCTCGTCTGCTCGCTGCCGCGCCCGGGCCGAGTTCATCCGGGGCTGCTTTCCGGCCACCTCTTGCTCTTTGAGCTGGTTGGCCCGCGCGTCCCAGTGCGTGATCTCCGCCAGGAGCCGCTGGCGCACTGCTTCCGCGGTCCGCTCGACCCGCTCGACCGTACGGCGCCGAACCTCCTCGAAGTGAGCCGGGACAAGGCTCGTGATCGCATAGTCGAGGGTGGCCTCCTCCAGGCCGCCGCCTGCCCAATCCGAATGGAGGAGAGGCGGCAGCGCCTCCATCTCCTCCAGCGTGGCCGGCCGGTAGTCGAGGTAGGGCGCCCAGCCGGCGCCCGCCGGCGCGCCGCCCTGGGGCAGCTCGACGTACTCGAACCGCTTCGAGACGACGCGCCGGTTGCCGGAGTGGTCGAGGCGTCCGTCCTGGATCGCGTGCTGGAGGTAGACGAGCGCCCGCGGCTGCTCGCCCTGGTTTCCGTCGTCGACGAGCACGGCTCCCTGGCGGAGAAGCGTCCCGTGGCGCTCCAGGGTGAGATCGATGAGAGCGTCCAGCAGCGGGTGGCCGGGGGAGCAGAGCTCAGCTGTGGGCTCGCCTGGAGAGTTGATCAGCTCCTTGTGGAAGGTGATCCGCTCATAGCGCCGGAGCAGGGACCGGCTCGACCGGCGCAGGTCGAGCGGCACGTGGGTGACCTCGTAGCGTCCGGGCTCGCGCTCGCGCATCTCACCCCCAACTTCCTGAAGCGCCGCCCGGAAGAACTCCCGGATGAAGTGCGGCTGCAGCCGGCGCGCGTCGGCCCGCTCCATCTCCTCGCGGATCCGCTCGACGTCGCCGGCGGTCATCACCGCCGCCACCTGCGCGCGCTCGTGGACCAGATCGCGGAGCTTGTCACCCACCGTCGCGTCCACCACCTCCTCCAACCGCTGCCTCACGTCGGGCTGCTCCCCGTAGCGGACGGCCTCGATGAGCAGGTCCCGGAGCGAGCGGTCGCGGAAGGCATCGCCGAGCACGTCGAAGACCTGATCGCCGAGCGCCTGGCGCTGGGCCTCGAGCTTGGTGAAGAGACGCTCGAAGACGTCGCCCTCCCGAGTGTCCTTGGCGACCAGGTTCCAGAGGTGACAGACCTCGGTCTGCCCGATCCGGTGGACACGGCCGAAGCGCTGCTCGAGCCGGTTCGGGTTCCAGGGCAGGTCGTAGTTGACCATCAGGTGCGCACGCTGGAGGTTGATGCCCTCCCCGGCGGCGTCGGTGGCGACCAGGATGGCCACATCGGGGTCCTGCGTGAACGCGTCCTGGGCCTGGCGGCGCTCCTCGCGGTGCATGCCGCCGTGGATGGAGACGACCGCCTCGGTCTGGCCGAGAAGGGCCCGGAGCCGTTCGACCAGGTAGTTGAGGGTGTCCCGGTGCTCGGTGAAGACGATCAGCTTGCGCCGGGAACCATGCGCGTCGAACATCTCCGGCGCCCGCTGGAGCAGGCTCGACAGCTCCTCCCACTTGCGGTCGGCGCGGGAGCCCCGAACCTGGCGCGCCTTCTCCTCGAGCTCTCGAAGCGTGGCGATCTCCCACTCCAGCTCAGCGATGGTGCGAGCGGCGGTTGCCTCGTCCAGGAGCTCCTCCTCCAGCTCTTCCAGCTCGGCGTCGGGCAGGTCGTCGGGATCGAAGTCGTCATCCTCACGGAAGTGGAGGGCGGCGGTCTCCACGGAGGGGTGGAGCTGGATGCGTGCCTCGTCCTTCCGCTCCCGAGCCTCGGCCAACCTCTTCTGCAATCGATTGCGGCGCCGGACCAGCGACTGGTAGATCGCCTCCGGAGAGGAGGCGAGGCGGCGCTGAAGGGTGGTCAGCGCGAAGCCGACGACCAGGCCCCGGCGCCCCTCGCCTTCGGCGCGCAGCCGCTCGGCCCGATCCATCTCCTCACTGACGTACCTGGTGACGTCCTCATACAAGGCCTGCTCGGCGTCGGAGAGCGGATAGGTCGGGCTGTAGGCGCGGCGTTCGGGGAACAGCCGGCGGCCATCGAACCTGAGCAGCCTCTCCTTGACCTTGCGCCGCATCAGGTCGCCGACGTCTGCCCGCACCCCCGCTCGTGGCCTCCCCTCGAAGCGATCGCGGTCAAGGAGACCCATGAAGAGCTGGAACTCCTCCTCCTTGCCGTTGTGAGGCGTCGCGGTCATCAGGAGCAGGTGGCGCGTGCGCGACCCGGCCAGGCGGCCGAGATTGTAGCGCTTGGTCGGCTTCACGTCCGGCCCGTCGTAGCGGGCCGACATCTTGTGCGCCTCGTCCACGACGATCAGGTCCCAGTCGGTCGCCTCCAGCTTGGCCTGGAGCTCTTCACTGCGGGCGAGGTGATCGAGACGCGCGATCAACAGTGGCTTCTCGGCCAGCGGGTTCCCCGAGCGGCTGGCCTCGATCATCCCTCCGGTCAGGATCTCGAAGTTGACATGGAAGCGCTGCCAGAGCTCGTCCTGCCACTGCTCGACCAGGCTGCCGGGGGCGATCACCAGGCAGCGCTCGACGTCGCCCCGAATCATCAGCTCCTTGAGGAGGAGCCCGGCCATGATCGTCTTGCCGGCACCGGGGTCGTCCGCGAGCAGGAAGCGGAGGGGGTGGCGGGGCAGCATCTTCTCGTAGACCGCCTCGATCTGATGGGGCAGGGGATCGAGCGTGGAAGTCTGGACGGCCAGGAAGGGATCGAATAGATAGGCGAGCGAGATGCGGCTGGCCTCCGAGACGAGGCGGAAGAGCCTCCCATCGCCGTCGAAGGACCAGGGCCGGCCCGCCTGTTCGATCGTGAGCCTGACCTCGTCGTCTCGATAGACGAGCTGCTGGCCGGGCTTGCCGGCGCCGTCCGTATAGGTGAGGACGACCGCAGATTGGCTGTGCCACTCCGCCTGAACCACCCGGACTGCCCCCTCAGGGAGGAGGCCGAGCACTCGCGACCCGGGGGTGAACTCTTCTAGGCGTGCCAAGCCTTGGAATTCTCCCACGGGCGTTGGCCTGGAGGGGGCCGGAGAAGAACGGCAGTACAACTGTTGTAAGGGGCTTGAAGGGAGGGCCAGAAAGGCGGCTCCAGCATCGCCGCCGTATTCCAAGTGGTGCTCCCAGCCTTACACAATGCGAACCTCTCTGCTGAACTCGCGGGGGAGCCTTCGAGCTCTCCCAGGTCCACACGAAGGTACGGCGGGAAGGGTACCGCAAAGCGCGTCCTCCTCAAAACGGGGCGGAAGGTCACGGCTCTCCACGGGGCAGTGCCGAGGAGGACCAGCCGACGTGACACCTCCCGCCCCGCCTTCAGCCGTCCAGATGCGCGACGTCGAGCTCGCCGAGGAGCTACAAGGAGTGGCCGCGCCACGTGCTTCAGAAGGGCAACAACGTACTTGACTCAGGGGACCATTCCGCAGCTACTTTGGCCAGAGAAGGCGTAGTGCCTTTGGATCGACCGCATACATGTAGGGCCCGGCATGGCGACTACGCTGGATGATGCGGTTGAGGTTGTTGAGGAATCGCTCCCTCATTTGATCTGTTGTGAGATGGGCATTCGGAAGACAAAAGAGCTTTGCGGCTGCTTGCTCGGCGGCGCTCCGAGCTGGGGGATAGCGGCGAATCGCATCGTCCTTGGTTAGCAGAATCCGGCCAAGAGCAGCCGATTCTGGAATCCAGACCTCATCAGCGATTGCTGCCGCCCCGTCTTCGCCGTACAGCGATCGGAGCGTGTGCACGACGTAGCCAAGTTCTCGGATTGCGTCGGCGAGAACGATGCCGAGCGCCCGATCGATCAGAAACTCAGGCTGCGGCTGGACGCCAGGCAGCACGGATCACGTTCTCAACCTCGCCGGGATCAAGTTCGAGATCCATTGCTATGTCGTTGATTGTGTCGTGACTGATGTACCAGCGTTCTAGCAGGGTGGCGACCGAAAGCCGTTGCTTGTCGAGGATCGGTCGCCCGTACTCGCGCCTGAGATCCACTACCACTCGGGTCGGCTGAAAGGCCGGCAACTCTATTTGAGATGCCCACCACTTTGAGTCATACGTGACTAGCCGGAGGTACTGCTCCACGGCAGGGACAAAGACCGTCTGGCCTGCATGCGGCTCTACCAACTGCCGAATGTCGTCGTCATCGATCTTCCGGGCGTAATCCCACAAGATGCTGGCGCCGTCCGTGTAGAGCGTCTTGTTGGCCAAGACGTAGGCCAACCCAACTTCCTGGTCGATAGCGGCGAGCGCGGCCCGCACCTTCTGCATGCTCAACCGCTTCTGGCGGAAGCCAGCAACCACTAGCGCCTCAGCCAGACCCACAAACGGAATGGTTGCATTCGACGGCCTGCTCGGCGGCACCGAGGTCACGATCGCTCGAGAGGTTGAGGTGCCGTTGCCACTCGGGTACTCGTACCCACGAACCCAATTCCGCATCGTCGACGAAGGCACGCGCAGGTAGCGAGCGACCTCCCTTGCGGAAAACAAGGGAATCGCCACTCGCGGGTCGTCTTGCGCGATCGGGGTTGGCACGGAGTCCTCTTCTGCCATTGCACTAAGTGACTTTACCTCGACCCACGAACATTTGTTTGCTTCGACCCCGAGTCAGCTTTCTTGGTTGGCGATCCTTCTCGGCCCGTGCCTCGTCGCGCGGAACCGAGACCAGGCGCTTGGCCAGGTTCCGGAACCGGTGGAAAGGGCTGTCCGTCGCTTCGGCTCCAAGCATGGTGCGATCCTACTCCCCGCCTTGGCAAGTCGGGCGATTGCCCCTTTGCGGGTCAGTTCTCGGTAGGTCAGCCGCTTCCCGAACACCGACCCCGCTACCTTGGAGAACCGCTCCCGGTCGGTGATCTGGTGATTCTTGAACCTGAACGCCGGCTCGTCCACGTACCGGAACAGGTGGAAGGGCTCGATGCTGACGTAGGTACCGTGAATGGGCCGCTTGAGCAGGCTCCAGAAGTTCGTCGACCTCGACCTCGCCGGAAAGCTTCTGGAAGGTTCCGGTCTGCATGGCGAGCCGGATGCGGTCGAGCATGAACCAAGCCGACTTCTGAGTCACGCCGACCGCCTTGCCGACCTCATAGGAGCTGATCCCGTTCTTGTCGTTCGCCAACGTCCAGATCACGGCGAACCACTTGTCCAGGGAGATGGGGCTGTCCTCGAAGATCGTTCCGACCTTGACCGAGAACTGGCGCTTGGCATGCTTGGTCTTGCATTGCCACAAACCCCGGGAAGCCATGAAGGTGGTCTCCTTGCTGCCGCAGGTCGGGCACTCGACACCCTCGGGCCAGCGCAGCGCGGCCAGGTAATCCCGGCAGGTATCCGGGTCGGCAAAGTGCCTGATCGCCTCGATCAGAGTGGTCGGTTCCTTACTCACACGCTGAGTCTACTACTTACTTGGGCGCTGAGTCAAGTATGTTGTTGCCTTCAGAAGGGCATCGGCGCTGCTCCCCCAGGAGGGCTGTAAGGTGAACCGCAAGCGAGTTCAGAGGGTCTGGCGGGAGGAGGGCTTGCGGGTTCCGGCCTACGCGCCCAAGCGTCGCCGACTGGGCGAGAGCACCGTCCCCGCTCAGCGCCTGCGAGCGGAGCGGCTCAATCAGGTCTGTGCAATCGACTTCCTCTTCGACGCCACCTCCGACGGTCGACGGTCGCCCGCTCAAGGTGCTGACGAAATGTGCGATGAGTTCACCCGCGAGAGCATCGGCCCCCGGCTCGGCCGCTCGATCACCACCGACGATGTCGTCGCCGTCCTCGACGAGGCCCTCCGCCGGCGCGGCGCGCCCAGCTTCATTCGCTGCGACAACGGCACTTTGACACGAAGCGTCGGGGCCGACTCGTCCGGCCTGAGCCGAATCCCCACACCAGGAGATTCGCGGGTATCTGCCTCGAGCTAGACCAAAACGTACAGGAGCAGTAAGGTTCCTGCGGGTATGAGGCTGGAGGAAGCAGGATGATCGGGCCGGCGATCGAGCACTACCTGCTTGGCTTAGGTGTGCTCCTCACCGTCGCCATCGTGACTTCGCGCCTCAGCCAATTGGCGCGCATTCCCGATGTGGTCGGCCTACTGCTCGCAGGCATGGTCATCGGCCGCGCCGGGTTGGGGATTGTGGACTTCGGAGCCAGCGACGGCGGCCGGCTGCTCCTGGTGATCGGCGCTGCATACATTCTTTTCCGCGGCGGGATGGCTGTGAGCTGGTCCACCATCAGGCCGGTCGCGATCACGGTGATCTTGCTCGCCACCATAGGTGTCCTGGTCACCGCAGCGGTTACGGCAGTCTCCGTGCACATCTTCTTTGGACTGGTACCGGCTGCCGCGCTACTCTTGGCGGCCGTTGTCGCGGCCACAGATCCGGCAACCGTGATTCCGGTGCTCCAGAACGCGCGCGTGATTCCGCGGCTGAGCCAAGCGCTCATCGCGGAGGCCGCCTTGAATGACGCGACTGGGGCCATCCTGACATTCACTGTGCTCCCCTTCGCGTTAGGCACGAGCGTCGCCAGCGGCCCGCTCCATGCGTTCGCCTGGAGTGCCGGCATCGGCATCCTAATCGGTGCCGTCGGCGGGCTACTCGCGTCGTGGCTTATCAGAGAGCGGGGCTGGCTGGCGGCCTACGCAAGTCTTCTGCTCCTTGGATTGGTTATCTCGACGTACGCTGCCGCCGAGGCAGTTCACGCGAGTGGATTCATGGCGGTGTTCTTGGCCGGAGCTGTTGTGGGGAATCTCGAGTACTCGCGATTTGCCCCTCACCCTGCGCTCCATTTTCACACCAAACACTTCCTAGACACAAATGCCGGGTTGTTCCGGATGCTTGTATTCGTACTCCTCGGGGCCGACATCGTCCCCGGCGCACTCGGGGACTTCTTCCTTCCCGCAGTCCTGACAACTGCTGTCCTAGTGTTCGTTGCGCGCCCGCTGGCCGTGCTTGCTTGCGCCGCTCCCGATCGGCTTGCCCGATGGCGGCTGACTGAGCTCATGTTCCTAGGTTGGTCGCGGGAGACCGGTGTGGTGCCGGCCGCGCTGGCGGGGATCGTCGCCGCTGCCGATCCGAAGGTCGCCGCCCCTCTGATCAGCGTAGTCACAGTCGCCGTGATCACCACAGTTGTCTTGCAGGGTTCCACGGCGGGCCTGGTGGGTGCTGCATTGGGCCTTCGGGAGAAAGAGCAGTCCCGTCCAGCTCCAGAGGCACCAGGGACTTCTTAGACGTGCTCCCGGAATCGCGTCTTGATGAACTCGAGGAGGTCATCGCCGGGCATGTCCCAGACGGTCCGATTGAGAATCTCCACCTCGATTGGACCTTCATACCCGGCGTTATCGACCATTCTCCGCAGCTTTCGGATTTCGATGACTCCGTCACCCATCACGCCTCGGCCGAGCAAAATGTCCGGTGTCGGCACAATCCAGTCCGACACGTGAAAGCCTACGATTCGCTTGCCGGCACGCTGCACCTCCGTTGCCACCGCGTGGTCCCACCAGATGTGATAAACATCCACGACCACACCCGCATTTCCGTCCGCGCGAGCGGCAAAATCGTTGGCCTGGCCCAGCGTGTTCAGGACAGAGCGGTCGGCCGCGAACATGGGATGTAGCGGCTCCAACCCCAGCCGCACGCGCCTTTCCCGGGCGTATGGCATCAGCGTCTCGATCGCCTCGAGACTCCTTTGCCTTCCCATTCCTATATCGCGCCCGGCTGCGGGTCCACAAACAATGACGAGGACTGGCGCGCCCAGTTCAGCCGCTTCGTCGATCGCGCGAAGGTTGTCGTCGAGGCGAACCCGCCGGCCGCTCTTGGTCGCTGCGTCGAACCAGCCTCCACGACATAGGCTCGAGACTGTCAAGCCCGCGTCGCGAAGAAGTCGTGCGCTCTCCTGCAGTCCTGTTGCGGCAACCTTGTGACGCCAAATCCCGATGCGCTTGATAC
>JBOHUX010000073.1:0-10617 GCA_050734915.1 Candidatus Dormibacteraceae bacterium | reverse complement strand
CCAGTCCCTACCGCCGGTGGCACACCGACAAGACCATCCGCGAAGGCGATCTGGTCATCGTCGACCAGAACGCGATCGGGCCCGGAGGCTACTTCGTCGACTTCGTGCGCACGTTCAAGGTGGGGGACAGGCTGACCCCCCGCGAGAAGGATCTCTACAAGGAGTGCCACGAGTCCATGTACGCCGCGATCGAGATGATGAGGGCCGGCAGCACGTCGGCCGACGTCGCCAGGAAGCTGCCCGTCTATGCCGACGACGAGTATGGGACGGTCACGCTCCAGCAGTTCGCCCACTCGATCGGGCTCTCGCTCTACGAGGGCATGTGGATCTCACGAGCCTACTCGCTCGAGTACCCGGTCGAGCTCGTCGAGGGCATGTACTTCGCCGCCGAGACCTTCGCCGGCCATCCTGGGCTGGAGCAGACGGTGCGGCTGGAGGAGAACCTGCTGGTGACCGGGGACGGCCCGATCGTCTTCACCAAGCACCCCTTCTACGAAGAGGCGTTGGCGTAGACTGTCCCGCCCTCGAGTACGGTCCGCCTCCGGTGAATGAGTCGATGCGTGTCCTCGCGCTCGAGCGGTTCGGTTCCGAGTTCGTGGTCCAGCGGTGGCCACGGCCCGGCCCCAGCTCGCATGAGGTCCTGGTCCGGGTCCGTGCCAATGGGCTCTGCGGGACCGACCTCAAGATCCTGGCCGGCGACGTTCCCACCGTTCCCCTGCCGGCTGTGATCGGTCACGAGCTCTCTGGTGAGGTGGTCGAGCTCGGCGAGTGGGCTGCGCACCAAGGGCCGCATACAGCTCGCCGAAACCGTCCTGGTGATCGGGATCGGGGGCCTCGGCGTCCACGCCGTCCAGCTTGCCAAGGCGCTGGGGGCGCGGGTGATCGCGGTGGATATCACGGAGGATCGCCTGGCGGGGGCGACTCGATACGGGGCGGACGCCGTCATCGACGGCAGCCAGGAGGACGTCCCCGCCCGAGTCCGCGAGCTGACCGGTGGCGAGGGCGCCGACGTGGCGGTCGAGATCGTTCGCGGGGAGGCCGTCCCAGGCGTCATCCAGCATGCCCTGGCCGCGCTCGCCCCGGGTGGGAGGCTGGTGGTGATGGGCTACGCCTACGGCCGATCGCTGAGCGTGTACACCGCCGCGCTGGCCTACGGGCAGTGGCGTCTGCTCGGCACGCGGGCGTCGGCCAAGCAGGACCTCGCCGATGTGATCCGCCTCGTGGAGTCGGGGGTGATCACCCCCGTCGTGGCGCGGACCTTCCCGATCGAGGCCGCCGCCGGAGCCTTCGAGTCTTTGCGCAGGGATCCCCCGCTCGGCCGCATCGTGCTGCGGTCGTGAGTCAGCACGCCTCCCCCCGGGGGGGGTCGGGCACCTCTCTCTGAGGTCGGTTGGAATGCCGAGCGCCAAGCCCGCCCTGCCCACGGTGGAGGTCCTCGCCGGGGGCTACGACTTCGCCACCGACCAGGGGGTCCCCGCCTTCTGCGGGGTGTTCCTGATCGAGGGCCCGGACGCCACCGGCCGGCCGGCGCGGATCCTCGTCGACCCCGCCCATGTCGGGCGCCGGCGCCTGCTCCTGGAGCGACTGGCGGCGCGCGGCCTGGAGCCCGCAGACATCGATGCCGTGCTGCTCACGCACGCGCACTGGGACCACATGCAGAACGTCGATCTCTTCGAGGGCGCTCCCCTCCTCATGCACGCCGACGAGCGTCGCTACGCGAGCCGGCCGCACAGGCACGACTGGGCGACCCCCAAGTGGACCGGGCTGATCCTTGAGCGGTTGAAGATCGAGGAGGTCGGAGAAGGCTCCGAGGTCATCCCCGGAGTCACGATCATCGACCTCCCCGGCCACTCGCCCGGTAGCCTGGGGGTGATCGTGGACGCGGCAGAGGGTCGGGCTCTGATCGCCGGCGACGCGGTCCACAACGCCTCCGTGCTGGGCACCGGCCAGCCGCCACTGATCTTCTGGGACGTCGCCCAGGCCCGGCGCAGCGTCAAGCGGGTGGCGCGGTCGGCCGAGATCGTCTATCCCGGCCACGACCGGCCCTTCAAGCTCACGCGCGGGGGTGCGATCGAATACCTGACCCCCTTCCGCCTGACCATCACGGGGTTGGCCGGCGATGTGCGCGGCCTCCGGTTCCAGCCCCAACCCGCCGAGGCCTGGGTGATGCCGGGCATCGAGGAGCAGTCGCTGGCCCGCGGCTGACCGGCCGCGCGCCCGGCCGAGGCACGCCAGGCTACTCGGTGGCCCGGAACCTCGGCGGCTCGCCGCGCAGGACCCGCGCCACCTCCTCGGCGGCCTTCCGCTGCAGCTCCAACCGGGCCCCAATCGAGAACCAGGCCACGTGCGGTGTGACGATCAGATTGGGGGCTGACAGGATCGCGGCCCCCGAGGCGGGGGGTTCCGGATCGACGACGTCGATGCCCGCCCCCGCCAGCTGGCCCCCGTGCAGCGCCGCGGCCAGAGCGTCCTCGTCAACGAGGCCTCCGCGCCCGACGTTGATGAGGACCGAGCCTGGTTTCATCCGGGCGATGGCGCCCGCGTCGAGCATCCTCCGGGTGCCGGGTCCGAGCGACGGGTGCAGGCTGACGAAATCCGACTCCGCCAGCAGGCACTCCCATTCGACCGGTTGGGCGCCCCCCGCGCGCACCGATTCCGCGTCGATCAGCGGGTCCGCCGCCAGCACCCGGAGACCCAGAGCCGTCGCCTTGCGGCCGGTCTCCCTCCCGATCCGGCCGTAGCCGGCGATCCCAAGGGTCGCCTCAGAAAGCCGCGCCACGTGCTCGCCACCGATTCCCCAGGCCCCCTCGCGCACCGCCCGGTCGAACTGGAAGAGCCGGCGGTGAAGGGCGAGCAGGAGCGCCATGGCGTGGGTGCTCACCTCCTCGACGCAGTAGTCGGGCACGCAGGTGACGGCGATGCCGAGCCGGCTCGCCGCGGCCACGTCCACGTTGTCCGTCCCGACTCCATAGCGGGCGATCACCCGGCAGCGCCGCAGCGTCAGCAGCCGCGCGAGGTCGAGTCGGAAGCGCGCCCCGACCAGGATGCCGTCGGCGCCGGCCGCGGCCGCCATGACCGCCTCCGGGTCCTGGCCCCGGAGATCGATCAGCCCGGCCCCCAGCGGGGCCAGCACGGCCCGCTCCTCGTCGAGACTGGGGAACCGGTGATCGATGACCGCGACGGTGAGAGAGTCTCGCCCCGCCCCCGTCATCAGGCAGCCCACCCGCCGTCCACGGCGTCCGCGCGCGGGCCGTGACCGGTCACGAACGAGCGGCCACGGCGCCGCCTGGCGCCTGCTGGCCGTCTTCCGAAGGATGCCCTGCCGCCATGGGAGGCGCTTTGGCCATATCGAGCGTCATGATCCCCAAACTGGATGATTGACACCCCAGGAATGTCGTCACGGCGAGGTTCCGTTAGCTGGAACGGAATTCCGGGTCTTGGAATTTGCCTCTTGACCTGGGTCGCGACAAATCATACGATGCGCCCGGAAAGATCAGATGGGGGGGCCGCTGAAACCCCCGTCCCTGTCGTGAATGGCTGCCGCCGGAACGCGCCGGCGAAGATCGGCGCGAGAAGGACTTTGGAGGACTCTGACAGGCATGGTCCGGAACGACAACCACTATCTGGTCCACATCGACGAGGTGGCACCGAAGGCGGTGTCCGAGTCACAGGGCTGGCAGGGGATGGACATCCGCTTCCCCCTCCCCGAGGAGATCGCCCGCTCGGGGGGCGTGGCGCTGTTCCGGGCCGTGTTCCGGCCCGGCGCGCGCCACAAGCCTCACCGTCACCCCGACGCCGACGAGTTCTTCTACGTCATTCGGGGCCGGGCGGCGATCGGCACCGAGGCCGAGGAGCACGACGTTACGGCCGGCACCGTGGAGTTCGTCTCCAGGGGCAGAGTCCACTGGCTTCGCAACCTCGATCCGGCCGGCGAGGTGGAGGTTCTGGGCGGCTATCTGGGCGTCGGCAGCCTCGAGGAGGCCGGCTACGAATACGTCGGCGAAGCCGCGGGTGAAGCCGGCCGGGATCGTGCGGGGTAGTGCGGATGGTCTCCCGGCAGGCGAGCCCGGCTCGCCGTCCAGGGCGCGAGCCATGAAGATCGACGTTCACAACCACGCCTTCCCGGAGGCTGTGGTGGAGCTCGTCAACCGCGAGGAGATCTACCGGATCGACGCCCGTGAGGGGGTCGTGCGCAACCGGCAGTACGCGCCCCACGACCTCTACCCGTCGCTGACCGATCCGGCGGCGAAGATCGGGGAGCTGGAGCGCGGAGGCCTCGACGCGGCCGTCATCTGCGTCGAGCCGGGCCTCTTCTGCTACGACGTCGAGCTGGAGGCCGCCGAGCGCATGGCCTCCACCGCCAACAGCGGTCTGGCCGACTTCTGCGCGGCGTTCCCGGACCGGCTCCGCTGGATGGCGCAGGTTCCCTTGCAGGCGCCCGAGCGCGCGGCGCGCGTTCTCGAGGAGGCGGCCGACGCGGGAGCGGTGGGCGTCGAGATCGGGACCGCGATCGCAGACCGGTGGCCGGACGAGCCCGAGTTCGAGCCGTTCTGGGCCGCCGCCGAGCGGCGCGGGCTGCCCGTCTTCGTCCACCCGGCCTACAACCGTCCCCACGACGGTCTGCGCTCGTACTACCTGCAGAACGTGATCGGCAACCCCCTTGCGACGACCATCTTCGCCGAACGCATGATCTGCTCGGGAACGCTGGATCGCCACCCGCGGGCGCGCCTGATCCTGTCCCACGGCGGCGGCTTCCTGCCCTATCAGGTCGGCCGACTCCGCCACGCGCGAACAGTCCGCTCCGAGCTCGCCTCGGCGCCCCAGGACCCCTGGTCATACACCCGCCAGATCTTCATCGACACCATCACCCACGACCGGGATGCGCTTGCCTACCTGATCTCGAGAGCGGGCGCCGACCGGGTCGTCATGGGCACCGACCATCCCTACGACATGGCCTCCCCCAGCCCCATGGCCGAGCTTGTCGCGGCGGCGGGACCGGAGGTCGCGAGGCGCGTGGCCGAGGAGAACCCGGCCCGCCTCTTCGACCTCGAAGGCGTGGTGGCGAGGGCGTGAGCCACCTGGGCCTGGCGGTCGGATTCGGAATGGTCACCGCCGGCATCCTGGCGGTGTCGACGGTGGCGGTGACCCTGCAGTATTCGGTCACCAGCGTGCCCAACTTCGCGCATGGAGACATCATGACCCTGGGCGCCTACACCGCCTACACGACCGGGCTCGTAGTCAACAACCTCCTGCTCGAGGTGCTGGCCGCGGTCCTCGTCTGTGCCGGCTTCGCATTCCTCATGAACTGGGGCCTGCTGCAGCCGTTCATACGAGCCGGGGTGCGCAACATCATCGTGCTTGTGATCACCGCGGCTACGTCGTTGATCCTCCAGAACATCCTGCTCGCCATCTTCGGCGGGTCGGAGGTCGACTACAAGCTCCCGTCCACACAGCCCCACCAGTACGGACCGTTCAGCTGGACCGAGCGAGACCTGGCCATCATGATCTCCGCGGCGCTGGTGCTCCTCAGTGTCCACGTGGTGCTGCGGTACACCAAGTTCGGCAAGGCCCAGCGCGCCGTCAGCGACAGCCCCGAGTTGGCCCGGGTCTCGGGGATCGACTCCCACAGGGTGGTCAACCTGACCTGGCTCTGGGCTGGCGGGATGGCCGGCTTCTCGGGCTTCATCCTGGCGGCCAGCGTGGGCGCCTTCACTCCCGCGGTCGGCTTCACCTTCCTGCTGGTGGTCTTCGCGGCGGCGGTCGTCGGCGGTATCGGACAGCCGTACGGCGCCATGCTGGGGGCGCTCCTGATCGGGCTCTCGATGGAGATCAGCGCCCTCTACGTTTCGAGCGAGTGGAAGCAGGCGGTCGCCTTCGTGATCCTGATCCTGGCCCTGATCTTCCGGCCCAGCGGTCTCATCGCGGCCCGAGCGAGGAACATCGTCTATTGATCACCTACGTCGTCGGAGTGATCACGGTCGGGTTCATCTCGTCGGTCCTGGTGTTGGGCCTCAATGTCCGCTGGGGATGGGCGGGGGAGTTCGACCTCGCCTACTACGCCTTCGTGGCGATCGGGGCCTACGTGGCGGGGGTACTGATCGGAGGCCCTTCCGCCGGCATCGTACCGCCTCCAGACGGCTGGATCCTGGGCCTGCACTGGCCGTTCCTGCTCGCGGTGCCGGTCGCCATGCTGGTCAGCGGGATCATCTCGCTAGGGTTGGGCGCGGTCGCGCTGCGGAAGCTACGTGGTGACTATTTCGCCATCACCACGGTGGCCTTCACGTACATCACGATCGCCTTCTTCAGCCAGGAGTTCCAGCTCTTCAATGGCTTCAACGGGGTCTACAACGTCCCCCAGCCGTTCAGTGTGGCGCTCAGCAACCTGTCCGTCGACCAGTACGGCTTCTTCTTCATGTTCCTGTGCCTGGCCATCCTGCTGGTCGTCTACTGGGTCATGACCCTGTTCTACCGGAGTCCGTTCGGTCTCACCCTGCGGGCCATCCGGGAGGACGAGCAGGCGGCGGCGGCGTTCGGCCGGGGCGTCTACATGTACAAGCTCAAGGCGTACTTCTTGGGCGGTCTCGTCGCCGGCCTCGGCGGCGCTCTCTACGTCGTCTACCTGACCTCCTGGGACCCCTCGGCGTGGTCGGCGTTCGAGACGTTCCTGCTCTTCGCGGCCATCTTCATCGGCGGACAGGCAAACACCCGAGGCGTCATCCTGGGCGCCTTCATCATCGTCGCCGTGATCCCGGAGCTGACCCGCTTCCTCCCCAACGTGCCCGGGCACCCCGACCTCTTCTCCGCGATCAGGAACATCGTGATCGGGATCCTGATCCTCCTCGTACTGCGCTTCCGCCCGATGGGCATCATCCCGGAGCCGCGGCCGAGGGACGCACGAATCGAGGTCGGCGAAGGCCGCGGGGCGGAGATTTCCACCCATGCCTGACGGCGGGGCCGTGGTTCTGGACGTCTCCGGCCTGGCCCGGAGCTTCGGCGGGGTGCGGGCGGTCGTCAACTGCTCATTCCAGGTCCGGGAGGGGACGGTGGTGGGCCTGATCGGTCCCAACGGCGCCGGCAAGAGCACGGCGATCGAGATGATCTCGGGGTTCCTGCATCCTCACGCCGGCAAGATCAATTTCGATGGGACCGAGATCCAGGGCTGGCCTGCGCACCGGGTCGCCGGCCGGGGCCTGATCCGGACCTTCCAGACCCCTCGCGAGTGGGGCGGGCTGACCGTCATGGACAACATGCTGATCGCCGCCGAGCAGAAGGGCCGCGAGAAGGCCTGGCGCGCGATCTTCGACCGCCGCCGCCTGGGCCGGGCCGAGCAGGAGGACCGGGTTCGAGCCCGGAGCCTGCTCGAGCGTTTCGGTCTCATCCAGCTGCGGGACGAGGTCGCGGGCGCGCTCAGCGGTGGCCAGAAGCGGCTCCTCGAGTTCGCCCGCATCGCCATGCGCCAGCCTCGCCTGGTGCTCCTCGACGAGCCCTGCGCCGGCGTCAACCCGGTCCTGCAGAGGAACATCGAGGAGGCGATCCTGGGTCTGCGGGAGGAGGGCGTCACCGTGCTCCTGGTGGAGCACAACCTGGCCTTCGTGGACCGCGCCTGCAACGACATCTTCGTGATGGCGCAGGGCGCGACCATCGCCGAGGGGACGCTCGCCCAGCTCCGCCAGAACGCCCTCGTGATCGACGCCTATCTGGGGGAGGCGGCCGCCGTTGTCTGATCATTCCGCTCTGGCGGTTGACGGCATAACGGCCGGCTATGGGGGCGCCCCGATCGTTCAGGAGATCAAGCTGCGCGCCAAGCGCGGCGAGCTGACTGCGGTGGTCGGGCCCAACGGCGCCGGCAAGTCGACCCTGCTGAAGGTGATCGCGGGGCTGCTGCGCCCCCTGGGTGGCACCGTGCACCTGGACGGCGTCGATCTGACCGGCATGCCGGCCCAGCGGATCGTCCGCCAGGGCCTCTCCTACGTCCCCCAGGTCGCCAACGTCTTCCCCTCGCTGACCGTGCGCGAGAACATGGAGATGGGCGGCTACGCGCGTCCCAGGGGGGTCAAAGAGAAGATCGCGGAGCTCTTCGACATGTTCCCGGACCTCAAGGCCGCCGCCAAGCGGCCCGCCCGCACCCTGAGCGGAGGCCAGCGGACCATGCTCGCCATCGCCCGGGGCCTGATGCTGGACCCCACTGTGCTCATTCTGGATGAGCCCACCGCCGGTCTTGCGCCCCGGTTCGTGGACGCGGTGTGGGAGCAGGTCACGCAGATCCGGAAGCTGGACGTGGCGATCGTGATCGTCGAGCAGAACACCAGGCGGACGCTCACCAACGCCGACTGGGCCTATGTCATGACGGTGGGAAGGAATCGCCTGGAGGGGACCGGCAAGCAGCTTCTCGACGATCCCGAGGTCGTCGACCTCTACATCGGCAAGGAGGTCTGAGATTGGTGCCTCCGAATCCGCGCGTGACGCCGCGCAGCCGCCGCGGCGAGCTCGCCCCCAACGTCGGTAGTCGGCGGCAGCGGCATTTCGGAGGACCGAGGATGGAGGAAAGGACATGATCGGCAAGCGTCGTCGGAGCCGCCTGACGGCTCCAGTTCTTCTGTCGACGGCCGCGCTCTTGGCGGTCTCGGCGTGTGGGAGCGGCCCCGGCGGCTCGGGGAGCGGCGCGGGCAACGGCTCGCCCATACACTTCGCACTGGTGGCGCCCCTGACCGGCACCTACGCCGAGAACGGGGCCCCCATCCTTCAGGGCGCCAAGGCGGCGGTCAAGATCCTGAACGACGCCGGTGGGGTGCTCGGCCACAAGGTGGTCATGGATCAGGTGGACACCGTCGGCGACGCCGCCGACGCCGTGCCCGCGGTCAACCGGGAGATCGGGGTCAACCATCCCGTCTTCCTGGACGGCCCCATCACGCTCTCGATCCACGCTGTGCAGCCGATCTTCGACAAGAACCACATCGTCGATGGCTGGAATGGTGGCGACACCCACTTCGACAAGCAGACCGACAAGTGGCTGTGGCGCTGCAACGCGTCCGACTCCGAGCTCGGGGTCGCTCTGGCCAAGGAGGCCTGGGACAAGGGCTACAAGACCGCGGTCGTCTTCATGTCCGAATCCGCCAGCACCCAGACCCTGACCCCGGTCATCGAGAACGCCTACAAGGCGCTCGGCGGCAAGATACTGGCCACCGTCTCCGTGGTCCCCGCCCAGTCCTCGTACCGGACCGAGGTCCAAAACGCGGTCTCCTACCACCCCGACGTCTTCCTCACGCAGATGGAGCCCAGCACCGCTTCGGTGGCGATGGCCGACTTCAAGGAGGTGGACAACCTCTCGATCCCATTCGTGGGCACCGACCTCACCGCCGGTAGTGACTTCATCAAGGCGATCGGGCCGGCGGTCGCCAAGGCCCACTTCATCTCCGTCCAGGGCAGCAATGCCCTGACCGCGGCCGGACCCGCGTTCGTCGCCGCCTACCAGGCGGTCAACGGGCGCGCCCCGCTCGGCGGTGCCGCGTTCTCCTACGACTGCGCCATCGACTTCGCGCTGGCGATGACGAAGGCCAACTCGACCGACCCCAACGTCTGGATCAAGAGCATCAAGGACGTCTCCAACCCGCCCGGCATCTCGGTCAGCGACTACAAGACCGGGGTCGCCGACATCAGAGCGGGCAAGAAGATCAACTACGAGGGCGCCAGCGGCCCCATGGACTTCAACCAGTACCACAACGTTGCCGGGGCCTGGGACGTGGTGGTGTCGAACGGCGACGCCGCCGGCGATGTGACGACCCTGCGCACCATCTCGGCCAACGAGATCCAGGCCGTCATCAACAAGGAGGGCGGCAGGTAAGGCCCGGTTCGCCCGACTCCTCTCCGACCGCGATCGAGGAGGCTCCCCGCCGGGAGCCTCCTCTCATGTCAGGGGGTGGGTGCCGGTGGCCGGCCCGGGGGGGCGAGACGCCACTGCGGGTCCGGCTCAGATGACGCCTTGGTCGGCGAGCTCGGTGAGCTCGGCCTCGGTGAGCCCGAGGCGGTCCCGGTAGACCTCGCGGTTGTGCGCCCCCAGCGCGGGCCCGGCGTGGCGGACTCGGCCAGGGGTTTCGTCGAGCCGGGGTTGGACGGCGGGCATCCGGATCGGGCCCAGCTCGGCATCGTCCACGGTGACGATGGCCTCCCGTGCCTCCAGATGGGGGTCGGTGGCCAGGTCCCCGACGTGCCAGATGGGGGCGACTGCCACCTCCGCCGCGACCAGGGCCGTGATCGCCTCGTCCTGGGTGCGTTCTGCGACCCAGGCGCCGATGATCCGGTCCAGCTCCTCGACGTTCGTCACCCGGGCCCGGTTGGTGCTGAAGCGAGGATCGGCCGCCAGCTCGGGATGTCCAATCGCGCCCAGCAGGCGCACCGCGGTCGACTGCGTCGAGCCGGCCAGGGCGATCCAGCGGGCGTCACCGGTCCGGTAGGTGTTGCGGGGAGCGGACGCAGTCCGGTTGCCGTTTCGCTGAGGGACCAGCCCCAGCTGGTCGTACTCGACCAGGTAGACGCCGAGGACGTTGAAGATCGGCTCCAGGAGGCTCACGTCGAGCGACTGCCCGGTGCCCGACCCGAGCGCGTCGCGGCGGTAGAGTC
>JBOHUX010000072.1:0-10657 GCA_050734915.1 Candidatus Dormibacteraceae bacterium | reverse complement strand
GACCTCCACGTATCCGCCGATGATACTATCGGCGAATGAAGCGGCCGCGGGCCGCGCACCCGCCACTGTGAACTTGCGCGACGGCCCCGAGGAGGCCGCCTTCCGGGGCCGCCTGCGGGCCTGGATCGCGGCCAGCCTCCCCTCCGGGCTGGCGGGCTCGGCCGCCCGGACTGGGCACGAACTGCACCGCGAGTGGAGCCGGAAGCTCTCCCGGGCCGGTTACGCCGGGCTGACCTGGCCCCGCGAGCACGGCGGCGGCGGGCTCGGCCCCGAGTACCAGGCCATCTTCCTGGAGGAGCTGGCGCGCGCGGGCGCCCCCCAGCACATGGGTGTGATCGGGCTCCACATGGCCGGCCCGACCCTCATCGCGCTTGGCACCATGGAGCAGAAGCGCCGCCACCTGCGCCCGATCCTGGAGGCCGAGGAGATCTGGTGCCAGGGCTTCTCCGAGCCGGGCGCCGGCTCCGACCTGGCCGCGGTCACGACCCGGGCCGAGCCGCGGGGCGACCGCTTCCTGGTCAACGGCCAGAAGGTTTGGTCCTCCTACGCCCACGTCGCCGGCTGGTGCATCCTGCTCGCCCGCAGCGATCCCGGCGCCCCCCGCCACCAGGGCCTCACCTATCTCCTGGTCGACATGAGCTCGCCGGGCATCGAGGTCCGGCCGCTGCGCCAGATGACCGGCGACGCCGACTTCAACGAGATCTTCCTCACCGACGTCGAGGTCCCGGTCGCCAACGTTGTGGGCGAGGCCGGCCAGGGCTGGTCGGTGGCGATGACCACCCTCCTGCATGAGCGCGGGACGCTCGGCTTCGCAGCCACCGGGGGCCTGGAGGCGGCCGTCCGCCGGCTGCTCGAGCTGGCCCGGGAGCGGCCGCTCGACGGCCGGCTGCGCGACCTCGTCGCCCGCGAGTGGGTGAGCCTCCAGGCGCTCAAGCTGACCAACCACCGCGCCCTCACCCGGCTCCGAAAGACCGGCGTCCCCGGGGCCGAGGGCTCGATCATCAAGCTCGCCTGGTCGGAGGCGAACCAGCGGGTGACCAGGCTCGCCGCCGAGATTCTGGGCGAGGACGCGCTGGTCGCCGGCGACTGGGTGCACGCGCAGCTCCGCAGCCGGGGCAACACGATCGAGGCCGGTACCTCGGAGATCCTTCGCAACATCGTCGCCGAGAGGGTCCTGGGCCTGCCCAGGTCGCGCTGATGGACTTCTCATTCAGCCCTCAGCAGGAGGAGCTGCGCGAGCAGGCGCGGTCGTTCCTGGCTGCCCGGCGGTCCGCCGGCCCGGCGCAGGGCTGGGACCCCGCCTCATGGGCAGAGCTGGCGGGGCTGGGATGGCTGGGCGTCTCGGCGCCGGAGGCGGCCGGCGGGGCCGGGCTGACCTTCGTCGAGGAGTCGATCCTGATCGAGGAGATGGGTCGGGCGCTCTACCCGGGCCCCTACCTGGCGACGATCGCCCTCGCCGCGCCGGCGCTGGGCGACGAGAGGCTGGCCGAGGTCGTCCGGGGCGAGCGCCGCTGGTCCGCCCGGCTTGGCGGCGAGGCGGCGCTGGTCCCCGACCTGGACAAGGTCGATCTCGTGGCCGTCCACCGCGACGGCCAGATGGTCGCGGTCCCCGCCCGCGGCGAGGCGGTCGAGTCGATCGACCCCACCCGGTCGCTGGGGCGGCTGGAGGCCGGCTGTGGCGAGGTCCTGCTGAAGGGTGAAGAGGCAGCCGCGGCGGCGCGCCTGATCGAGCTCCGGATGACGGTCGGGCTGGCGCTGGAGGCGGTCGGGGTGGCGCAGCGCGCGCTCGAGCTGGGGCTCGAGCACGCCTGTTCCCGGGAGCAGTTCGGGAAGCTGATCGGGACCTACCAGGCGGTCTCGCACCGGCTCGTCGACAGCCACCTGGAGGTCGAGCTGGCCCGCTCGCTCGCCTGCTGGGCGGCCTGGTGCGTGGCCGAGGGTGAGGAGGATGCCGCGCTCGCCGGCGCCGCCGCCCGGTCGGCCGCCGCCGACGCGGCGGTCGCTGCCTGCGAGCGGAGCATCCAGGTCTGCGGGGGGATGGGGTTCACCTGGGAGAGCCCACTCCACCGTCTCTACCGGCGCGCGCTCTGGATCGCGCGCTTCGGCGGCTCGCCCGCGCAGCAGCGCGAGGCCGTCGCCGCGGCGCTCCTGGACCGGTGAGGATGTGCTGAGGGTCGAAGGCGTGGAGGCGCTGTCCGCTCTGACAGGAAGCGAGCTGGGGGTGAGCAGCTGGCACCTGGTGACGCAGGAGCAGGTGGACCTCTTCGCCGATGCCACCGGCGACCACCAGTGGATCCACGTGGACCGTGAGCGGGCGGGGCAGGGCCCGTTCGGGGGGACGATCGCCCACGGCTACCTGACCCTCTCCCTGCTGCCGGCCCTGCTCCACGAGGTCCTCTCGGTGGGCGGCGTCAGGATGGGCGTCAACTACGGACTCAACCGGGTCCGCTTCCCGGCGCCGGTGCCGGTTGGCTCCCGGCTCAGAGCCGTCGCCCGGCTCCAGGAGGCGACGCCGATCCCGGGCGGCGTCCAGGTCGTGCTCGGCGTCGCGGTCCAGTTGGAGAGCGGCGCGAAGCCGGCCTGCGTGGCCGAGGCGGTCTACCGCTACCTCATGTGAACAGCCAAGGAGCGATACGCCGATGGGATTGAAGGGTAGCGTCGCGCTGGTGACCGGCGCGGGACGCGGGATCGGCGCCGCCACGGCCCGGCGGCTGGCTGCGGAGGGAGCGGCCGTGCTCGTCTCCGACATCGACCTGGAGCCCGCCCAAAAGACCGCGTCGGCGATCGAGGCGGAGGGTGGCCGGGCGCTGGCCGCGGCCTGCGACGTGTCGCGGAGGGAGGAGGTCGAGGCCCTGGTCGAGCGCGCCCGGGTCGAGCTCGGCGGCCTCGACGTGCTCGTCGCCTGCGCCGGGCTGGTCCGCGACAACCTGCTCCACAAGATGACCGAGGAGGACTGGGACCTGGTCATCGACACCCATCTCAAGGGCACCTTCCTCTGCGCGCAGGCCGCCCAGCGGCCGATGGTCGAGCAGCGCTCCGGGAAGATGGTCTTCATCTCCTCCACCTCGGCGCTGGGCAACCGCGGGCAGTCCAACTACTCGGCGGCCAAGATGGGCATCCAGGGCCTGGCCAGGACGCTCGCCATCGAGCTGGGCCGCTTCAACGTCAACGTCAACGTGGTCGCGCCCGGCTTCATCGAGACCCGGATGACCAGGGCGACCGCGCAGCGCATGGGCCTCACCTACGAGCAGCTCGAGGAGGCTGCGGTGGCCGCGATCCCGCTCGGGCGGACCGGCCGGCCCGAGGACGTGGCGGGCGTGATCGCCTTCCTCGCCGGCGAGGACGCCGGCTACGTCAGCGGCCAGACCATCTACGTCCGGGGCGGTCCCTGATGACCTCCTCCGGCGCCCCGTCCACGACGCGGGTGGTCCGGCTCGCCGCCCGGCCCCGCGGCGTCCCCGAGCCGGGGGACTTCGAGATCGCGGAAGCCTCCCTCGCGGCGACGGCCGAGGGCGAGGTCCTGGTCCGCAACCTCCTGATGTCCGTGGATCCCTACATGCGCGGCCGGATGGGTGGTGTCCGCACCTACGTGGAGCCCTTCCAGGTCGGCGAGACGCTGACCGGCGCCGCCGTCGGGCGCATCGTCGAGTCGCGGGCGGCCGGGCTGGCGGTGGGGGACCTGGTGGTCAGCCAGATGGGCTGGCGGGAGCTCTTCACCTCCGGCCCGCGGGGGCTCAGGCGGTTGGAGCCGGGGCCCGTCCCCGCCAGCGCCCACCTCGGCGTCCTCGGGATGCCCGGGTTCACCGCCTGGTACGGGGTCAAGGAGGTGGGTCGGCCGCGTCAGGGCGAGACCGTCTTCGTCTCCGCCGCCTCGGGTGCGGTCGGCTCTGTCGCCGGCCAGCTGGCGAAGGCCGGAGGCTGCCGGGTGGTGGGGAGCGCCGGCTCGCCGGAGAAGGTTGTCTTCCTGCTCGACGAGCTGGGCTTCGACGCCGCCTTCGACTACCACGTGACGCCACCGCTCGACGGGCTGCGGGAGGCGGCCCCCGAAGGGATCGACCTCTACTTCGACAACGTGGGCGGCGCCCACCTGGAGGCGGCCATCCAGCACCTCCACGACTTCGGCCGCATCGTGGCTTGCGGCATGATCTCGCTCTACAACCAGTCCGCGCCCGCGCCGGGGCCGGCCAACCTGGGCCTGGTGGTAACCAGGCGTCTGCGCCTGGAGGGCTTCATCATCACCGACCACCAGGACCGCTTCGGGGAGTTCCTCGTTGAGGTGGCTCCGCTGGTCGCCGGGGGCCGGCTGCGCGGTCGCGAGACGGTCGTGGAGGGCATCGAGAGGGCGCCCGAGGCCCTGATCGGCCTCTTCCGCGGAGACAACGTGGGCAAGATGCTGGTCAGGCTGGCGGCCGACCCGGGGGGAACCTCACCGACGGGCGGCCGCCCCGGCTGACCACATCCAGGACGGGCGCTACCTGGGTGGGTTCATCTCGGAGGCTGTCCTGGCCGGCCTGGACAACGTTCGCGAGGTGGACGGGCAGGTCTACAGCTACCCGGTGGTGGTCGAGGTCGATCGCGGCGACCTCTCCTTGAAGATGGGCAAGAAGCTGCCCCGGGGCCTGCACCCGAGCCATGTCTTGGCCGTCCTCGAGGCGCAGGCGAGGCGCTGGGGTCGGCGTGCTCGCCTCCCGAAGCGGGTTCACGGGCGAGGCGGCGGCCTACGCCCGCCTGCGGGACGTAAGGCTGTGGGGACCGGCGGAGCTGGCGCGGCTGGAGCTTGAGGTCAGGCAGCCTGCCTTCTGCGGGCGATCAGAATGTGGAGGCATGGACGACGCCGTGCGGACCTACATCGACGCCATCGCTCCCGAGTACCGGCCCTTGTTCGACCGCATCCACCGGCTGGTCCTCGAGACGTGCCCCGACGCCACTGTGGTGCTCTCCTACCAGGTCCCCACCTACAGGGTCGGCCGCCGCCAGCTCTTCGTCGGCGTGTGGAAGCACGGGGTTTCGATCTACGGCTGGGGGCAGGGCAGAGACGGCGGCTTCATCGACCGTCATTCCGAGCTGAGGACGGGCAAGGGGACGATCCAGCTGCGGCCAGAGGACGCCGCCACCATCCCCGACGGCGAGCTCCGCGACCTGGTGCGCGCCGCCCTCGACGGCTGATCGGGTCGACGGGTCGAGACAGGTGGACCGTGCGGGCCGCCGGCCTGATCGCGCCGCCACGTCGCCGCCGCTCGCGCAGGGTCGGATGAGCGAGATCGCACCTGAAGGTGGATCGGCCCGTCAGTGCCGACCCTTGATGCGCGAGACCCAGTCAACTCAAGATTGATCGGTGATGGCTCTGGAGGCCGAAGACCCGGGCCCGGATGAGATCACGGACTGGATCAGGGCCGCCTACCCGGACACCGTGACTGCCTCCGCGATGGGAGCCACCTTCTTCTCCCTCGGCGAGAGCCACTGGCCGAACTTCGCCACCATCGTCACCACCGACGAGCACGACCTCGGAGAGCCCTCCAAGCTGGCTCGGCCGGGCGTGTTCCGACTCAACATCGCCACCCGCAAGGAGACCTTCCAACGATTGCTCGGGGGCATGGAGGAGCCCGATTACGCGGCGCTCGACCGGATCCTCCCACACCCGGTGTACGCGAAAGAGCTCTGGGTCTCGGTGCTGAACCCGAGCCGGCGGACCTTCGAGGAGCAGGTCAAGTCGCTCATCGGCGAGAGCCACGAGCGCCTCGCCCGCGCCCACCGGCGCCGGTCGCGCTCAGCTTGAACATCGAGGACGCCGCGGAGATCGCCCTCACGTTCCCAGGCGTCACCGAGGGCACGCGCTGGGGCAACCGCACCTGGTCCGTCGCCGGCAAGGGATTCGCCTGGGAGAGGCCGCTCAGCAAGGCGGACCTAAGACGCCTTGGCGACCGGCCGCCTCCCGAAGGCCCGCTGCTCGCGGTCCGGGTGGCCAACCTGGAGGAGAAGGACGTGCTGATGATGGATCCGCCCGAAGGGTTCCTCGACATCGAACACTTCCGCGGCTACCCGGCCGTGCTGATCAAGCTCGAGGTCGTGACGGGAAATGTGCTCAGGGCCGCGATCGCCGAGGCCTGGAGGGTCTGCGCCGGGACCTGACAGCCTCTGAGGAATGCCCCTTGGTTGGACGCCACCCTCCGATTCGTCATCAGCTGGGTGAACGCTGCGAAGGCGCCGGTCTCGAGGTGAGGCCCCCCGCCTCGTCTGAGAAGCCACCCGCATCTCGCTCACCGATGTTTTCGATCCCTCCCTGGCCGTCCGGGCTCCGGAGCGCTACCGAGGCGACACTGAACGCCCCGGCGTGTCAAGTCCCTCTTGAAAGCGTCCGCAATTGCATACGATGGGGCGATGGGGGGGAGCCGCGATGTCGAGCGATTCGACCGCTGGGCGGAGACCTACGACTGCCACTGGATGCAGCGGGTCATCTTCGACCCCGTGCAGCGGACGCTGCTTGACCTGGCCCAGGCCGAGGTCCCGCGACCGGGTGCGATCCTCGACGTTGGATGCGGTACCGGGCGCCTCTTGATGTCGGCCGAGGCTCGCTTTCCTGGCGCCGAGCTGGTTGGCGTCGACGCCGCGCCCGGGATGGTGCGGCAGGCCCAGGCATCGGCACGGGAGAGAACCTCCATCCGCTTCCAGCATGCCCGCGCGGAGCACCTCCCGTTCCCGGACGGCCGCTTCGACCTCGTTTTCAGCACGCTGACCTTCCACCACTGGGGCGACCAGGCGAAAGCGGTCGCCGAGGTCGCCCGGGTGTTGACGCCGGGCGGCCGCTGGCTGCTCGCCGACTTCCTCGCCACCGGACTCATGCGCTACGTCCGGATGCTGCTGCGGATGAAACGCTTCCCCGAGCGGGAGTCTTTGGGAGCCATGCTGGCGTCGGCCGGGCTGGGCGTGGTCACTGAGCGAACGGTCCCACGGCTGCACGGGCAGGTGTCCGTCCTCGCGATCGCCGCCACGCACCAGTGTCCCGGAACGGAGGCTCGTTGAGCAGATCGTGGCGGGCGGCCCGAGGGTCGATACGGTGCTTGTCCGGAGTTTGGAGTTGACCCGCTTCGGTGGACACCTCAACACTGGGGACGACAAGTCCCGGATGAAGGAGGTCAACCGTGCGGGCATACAACGCCGACAGCGCCATGAGGACGGCGAACAGCGCGGCGGCGACCTACAGGGCTCTTCGGTCGAACGCGATCAGCGCCCGGGCCCCGACGGCGCCTGGGGATCTCTTCTGCAGGACAGTTTTGCTCGCCGGCGTTGTCGCCGGGAGGGCGCTCATCGGGCCGTCTTCGTCGACCACTCAATTCCCCCTCCTCTCGATTCGGTGGAAGCCGAGGAGGCGGTGGACGGTTTCGGTGATTACATCGTCGAGGGCTGGACGGGGGAAGTCGGGTCTGTCTAGTCGGAGGAGGACCTGGCCGTGCAGCGCTGGCCAGAGGATGGCCGCGAGCAGAACCGGGTCGGCGTCATCATGGCCCGCTCTGGCTTGTTGGCAACGCTGTATGGCGTCGGTCATCGATTCGTAGGCACCGCGGCTCGCCGAACCGGTGGCGTTATAGAAGCGGGCGAAGACGGTCGCAGGCAAAGCGGCGCCGAACATCAGCCGGTACTGACCGGGGTGGGACAGACCGAAGTGGGCGTAGGCAAGGCAGCGGGCTACGAGAACGGCGCACGGATCATCGAGGCCGGTGACCGCGGCCTCGCGGGCCGTGGCCAGGTCTGCGAAGGACCGTTCGGCGACGGCCACCCTGATCTCGTCAAGGTCAGCGAAGTGTAAGTAGACCGACGTGGCGGCGACCCCGGTTTTGGCCGCAACAGCACGAATGGACAGCTGGCCGGCATCGCCCGTCTCGGTGAGCAGAGCGCACGCCGCATCGACGAGATCATCCCGGAGCCGAGCACCCTCTCCACGGGGGTTGTTGCGCCGGCGGGCCTGTCCAGCAGGCCGGGTACCGGTATGCGACGGGCTCATGCGCCTCTTCTCGGGCAACCCTTCAACTTCAGTTGACAACTGTAGCGCAATGGATGTTAGGCTACGGGTGTATGGCGACTGCAAGCCGTCGTCAGGAACGAGTCCGGTGACCGTGACGACCAACCAGCAAGGCGTGGGACGACCTGACCATCATCGGGGTGCCGGCACCGACATCCGGCTGGGACGGGGGCCGCTCCCGCGGTTGCGCGTCGTCGGCAACTCCCCCGTCCATCGATGTCTGCTGGCCGCTGGCCTGGCCGGCTCAGCCCTGTTCAACGCGACCTTCCTGATCGACGGACTGTTCCGACCTGGGTACGGCACGTTGCGGCAGCCGATGAGCGCCTTGAGCCTCGGACCGGGCGGGTGGGTACAGGTCACCAACTTCATCCTCTTCGGCGTCCTCACCTGCTGTTCGGCGATTGGCTGGCGCGCCACCCTGGCACCCGGCGGAGGTGCCATGTGGTACCCGCGACTCAAGGTCATTGCGGGACTCATGCTGATCGCAGCCGGAATCTTCAGCCAAGACCCCGGGCTGGGCTTCCCGCCTGGGATCGCCGCTCCAGCCAGCGCGACGTTGCATGCACAGATCCACAATCTGGCCGCCGTTGTCAGTCTCGGTGTGACGATCGCCGGCATGTTCGTACTGACCTGGCGCTTGCACCAGGAGCCGCGCTGGCGAGCCTGGAGCCTCTTCGCCGCTCTCGCCGGGGCCCTCATGGTGGTCCTTCTTGGCGCGTTCGGCGCCACCATGGATCACGGCCTCGGCGGGTTGTTCGAGAAGCTCGCGTCGATCACCGCCTTGGCATTCACCATTAGCTTCGTCGGCCGACTGCTGACGCGTGATGCCCGCCTGTCCGCCACAGCACCACTCGTGGACAGGATGCGAGCTCTCTGATCTCGACCACCACTCAGCGGACCGGCAATCGCGAGACAACAAGCGCGTGGCCTTGGTGGCTGGTACTGCTCGTCGTACTCGGCGCCGTGCTCACCGCCACGGGTGGGATCCTGGCTCTCCATCCTGCGGGCGAGCACCTCAACTCGGCAGGACGCAATTATGCCGACTACTTCTTCACCCGCAATATCGCGATGGCGATCCTTCTCCTTGCTGGGCTGGGCGCGCGGGCGCGGCGACCCTTGGGTGCACTCATGGTTCTCACCGCCGTCATCCAAGCTCTTGACGCGGTCACCGCG
The DNA here is from genome assembly GCA_050734915.1 of Candidatus Dormibacteraceae bacterium. GTDB lineage: Bacteria > Chloroflexota > Dormibacteria > Dormibacterales > Dormibacteraceae > JBOHUX01. The sequence goes on along the minus strand of JBOHUX010000072.1, from coordinate 1,467 downwards.
GCTGCGACCGGGCGTTTCGGGCTGGTGCCTGTCGACCTCGTCTTCGCGGCAGCATTCCTGGTGGGTGCCACTCACCTGTCCCCGAGAGCGCTCTGGAGGCTGTCAAGCTGGCGAGACGGGCCCGCAGACGATTCGTCTGGTGCTTCCTCGACAACATCACCGAATGACCCATAACTCGACATCTGGGCGAGCCGTGTGCATCTCGCGCAGCAGCCGCTCCCTTGCCCGGTGGATCGAATGCGGCTGGCTGCTCGCCCTCCATTTGCCGTTCATGACTGTGGCCGTCTGGCCGTCAGCCGCCCGGGTGGAGCGGTGGGGGTCGCCGCCTTCTTCGGCCTCTGCGCGCTGACGGGCTGCTCCAACTCCCCCGCCGTCGACTGGTCCACACCCCCGCCGACGTCCACTACGACCGTGCCGTCGTGCTCCGCCAACAGCGGGCCGACGTATTGACCACGGCGGCGCTCCGCGTGATCGATGGGCGAGAGCAGGGGGCAGCCAACCTGGTCGTCCCGGCCGAGCAACAGGTTGGAGATCACGGTAGCCTCGCATCCCGGTTGCCCTCGCCACGCCGCGGCGAGCAGGCTGGCGCCGTAGAAAATCTCGACGGGCGGCCCGGTGACATGGTTGGTCGACAGGGCGATGATCACCGCGCAGTTGATGCCCGTGCCCAACGGTCCGGTGAGCCGAAGGGGACGGGACCGGTAGTGGCCTACGACCAAACCGAAGCCCACCATGAGCACGGGTAGCGCCACCAGGCCGGCCACCACCTGATACCAGGCAACACCCGATGGGCGGATGGTACCGAGGGAGCCGACCACCACCAGTCCGGCTCCGAGCACCACCCGACTCCAGGTTCCAATCGGTCCGATGCGCCGCATATCCGCACCGTACGGCCTCCCCCCGGGGGGAGAGTCAAGCCCCTTCAGGCGATACCCCCGCCTGTCGTCGGGCATTTCGGCATGGCCGGCCAGTTCGGGTGCGTGGTCGCGTTCCAACTGGTCAATGCACTCCACGCGGTATCGGAACTCGGCGATGCGCGTCTCGGTACGGGTCCTCACCGCTGCCAGCAGGTCGGCCAACCGGGGGCCGAGCGGCTCGTCGCGGTGGAGGTACACCTCGGAGAGCTCTTGGATCTCGGCCAGGGTGAGGCCGAGCTTTCGCAGTCCCGTCACCATCTCGACGCACCACAGGGCCTCCTCGCCGAAGAGCCGGTAGTTGCCCGGGCTGCGTCCGACGTTGTAGATCAGCCCCAGGTCCTCATAGGCCCGGAGCGTCTTGACCCGGACACCGGTGCGGCGCGACAGCGCTCCGATGGTCATCGTGGTCATCGGGCCGTCCGGTCGGTCAATCCCTTGGCCTTCGATATGCACATGGTGTTGACCGGTCCCCATTTAGTGATCCACCCTCAATGAGGGTTCCGTGTTGACGAGCGCGGCCGCGAAGACGGCGGGCGGCATGTAGCCGAGC
>JBOHUX010000071.1:0-10706 GCA_050734915.1 Candidatus Dormibacteraceae bacterium | reverse complement strand
ACACTACCCTCCGAGAGGAGTCGGAGCTGCTCTCACCTCGAGACGGACGTTCTCGGCACGGAAGGCAGCGGAACTGTTGCTATGGTGTCCATGTGCCGACGCCAACTCAGCGCACAAGGGTGCCGACAGCCCGCTTTGACGCCACGCTGTACACGATCGATAGGTGGACCATGTTGCGGTTGCCCGAGGAAGCGAGCGAGAAACTGCCGTCGCGCGGGCAGGCGTCGGTACAAGGAACGATCAATGGCCATGAGTTCCAGACGGTGCTGGAACCGGACGGCTGTTCGGGGCACTGGATGAGGGTTGATGAAGAGCTGCAGCAGATCGCTGGCATAAGCGCGGGTGACACCGCGACGCTCGAGATCGATTCCACCAAAGACTGGCCGGAGCCAAACGTGCCACGAGATCTTGAGACAGCTCTGGCAGCCGCCCCTCAGAAGATCCGAAACCTATGGAAGGAAATTACACCCATGGCACGGTGGGAGTGGGTGCGTTGGGTGAATGCGACTAAGAACCCTGAGACTCGCAAACGACGAGTGGAAGTGACCATTTCGAAGATGAACAGCGGGAAGCGACGGCCGTGCTGTTTCGACCTTGCTGCGTGTACCGACCCTAACCTATCAAAGAACGGCAGGCTTCTCGAACCAGAGCAATTGAGTAGGTAGGCGAGTCAGTTCCGAGGACGCGGTGTGTGATCGGTCGGCCGAGATCCTTGAGGAGACGGTTTCGGCAGCCTGAAGTGGAACGAGGCCGTCGCCCGGGAGTTCGGGCTCCCGATCCGTTCAGAGTTCAGGTGAGGCTGAGGCTGCTTCCTGCGTCAGCCGGGCACCCGACTGCGGACAGAACGCGAATGATCGAGTTGGGCGGCTAAGCCCGGGACCACCGACAGAGTGGGTTAGAGGCATTCCATTTGACAGCGCCATCACCTGCTCGTCCAGGACCACCTCGGTGTTGCCAATTCTGGCTACAATTCTAGCCAATGGAGACGCAGTCGTTGGCTGAGGTCAGGAACCGCCTGTCCGAGTTCGTCGAGAGGGTCTCCTCCCAACATGATCGCGTGACCATCACCCGTAATGGCCGTCCCGCGGCGGTGTTGGTGAGTCCTGAGGACCTTGAGTCACTCGAAGAAACGCTGGCCATCCTCGGCGACTCCAAGGAGATCGCCGCTCTTCGGAAGGGACTCGCCGACCTTGACGCCGGCCGCACAATCAGGTTGAAAGACCTGAAGGCCGACCTCGGACTCGATGGATGAGTCCTACGAAGTCGTCATCGCCGCGAATGCGGAGAGAGACATCCGCCGCCTGGCACCTGAGGTTCGGCGACGGATCATGGCAGGCGTCACTGTTCTCGAGACCGGCCCACGATCCGGCAAACGCCTGACGGGCGTGCTTGGCGGCCTTTGGTCGCTACGCCGTGGGGACTACCGAGTGCTGTATCGCATCGACGACCGGGCTCGGCGCGTCGAGGTTGCCCGCATCGGCCACCGGCGCGACGTCTATCGGCGAGGTTGATTGCGAAACACCCGATGCCGGCACCGCGTCCCAGGCCCCCGCGCTGGTCGCGGACCCTGCCGTCGACGGCACGCCACCGCGCCGGCATCGGGCTCGCGCTGCCCGCGCCGCGCCGGTATGAGGGCAGGCTTCCCCTCACCCGCAATGCCAGCTCCCGGTCAGCTGGTACCGGTCGGGCGACCTCAGCAATGACTCATCGACGGTCCCGCTCGACTCGTTCGGCGCGACGCTGACGGTGCCGCTCACGCCGGCGTAGAAGGCGGGCGTCTGGCTGAGCCCGAGCGTGTGCGCCGAGACCCGGACCGGCGGCGCCCCGTAGACGCCGGGCCCCGTGTAGCGGTCGATCACGATCGAGATCGCGTAGGTGGTGCCCAGCATCGGAAACCGGAGGTCGACGACGAAGCCCTGCCCGAACTTGCCGCACGGGCGCGCCGGCACCGCGCTGGTGACCGTCTGGGCGAGGCCGCTGCCGGTCATGGACAGCCCCTCGACCGCGGCCGAGGGAGTGGGCGTGGGAGTGGCCGCGGGCGAGGAGCTCGGCGAGGGACTGGAACCGGACGGCGGCGAGGGCGGCGGAGAAACCCGCGCGCGCGCCGGGTGCGAGGAGGGGCTGCAGGCCGCCAGCGCGATCGCCAGGGCCAGGCCCGCCACCAGTCGGGGCGGAGCGGGTGGCGTCATCCGCATCAACCCAGGACCACCGCCATCTGCCCGAGGCTGGCATAGGCGGCCTCGAACGTGGCCTTGGACATCCACTGCGGCCCCGACCAGGGGTTGTCTATGAGCACCGAGCCGCGCGTCGCCCCGACCACGGTGACCGCGTGCTCCCAGGGCGCGAGCGAGGGCACCCAGCGTCCGTCGAACGCGAGCCAGGAGCCGGGTGGGTGGTAGCGCCAGTCGAAGCTCACCCAGGCCACGACCGGGTGGCCGTCGAGCACGTGGCCGTAGAGCGCGCCCGGGCTCAGCCCGACGCCGGAGTCGATCACCGAGCCGCCCGCGTCGCGCGCCACGCGGACGATGGTCGTCAGGTAGGTGCCGTAGCCGGTGAGGGCGATCTCGCTCCCGTTGGGATCGCCGACGAAGTTGGCGTAGGGGTCGCCCCAGCGGAGGCCCCGCGAATCGCGGTAGGCGGCCCGCCAGTCGATGCCGATCATCCGGAGGAGGTCGGTCTGGGAGATCGCAATCCCCTCCTTGCCGAGCGCCATCTGGAGCGCGGCCTCCTCGCACGAGAGCTCGTACGACTGCTGATGGTAGGGCACCGTGGAGATGGTGTAGGAGGCGGGGCGATCACACACGCCGGAGCCCGCCAGGCAGCCCTCGAAGTACATCGGCCGCTCCGCGACGACGGGCGCGGTGGCCAGCAGGTGAGCGGAGACCTCGTGCCCGGCGCCGACGACGCCGTTGACGTCGATCGTGGTCCGCGTCTCCGGGGGCAGGGACACCTGCTGGGTCAGGGTGCCCGACGCGCCCAGCATGTAGGTGATCGTGGCCGACGCCGGCGCCGGCCCGGCGTTGAGTACCGTGATGTATTCCTGGAACCCGGGCGCGGTGTAGCCCTCCGCGAAGTCCCAGGTGGTGGCGGGCGTGAGACCGACCCCGTCGGTGGCGCCGGTCGCGACGCTGAAGCCAGGCGGGCTGAAGCTGAAGTAGAGCGGGCGTTCGGCGACGATCAGCTGCGTCGAGGTGACGTCGGCGGAGACGTCCAGGCCCGGGCCCACGTCGCCGTTGACCCCGACCGTGGACCGGCTCGCGGGGGCCAGCTGGTACATCTTGGTGACGGGAGGGCCCTGGCCCGGCCCGAACATGTATCGCACCGTGGCCGTCGCCGGCTGCGGACCCGGGTTCTCGAGCGTGATGAACTCCTCGAAGCCGGGCCGAGTGGTGCCCTCGGCGAGCTGGAAGGCGGTCGCGGGCTGGATGCCGTGGGCGACGTCGCCGCCGTCCACGCAGAGTCCGTCCGGGCAGGCGTTGAAGTACATCGGCCGCTCGGCCACCACCGCCACGTCGCTGGCGATCCGGACGGACACCTCGCGGCCGGCGCCCGCCTGCTGATTGACATCGACGGTGGAGCGGGTGAGCGCGGGCACGGAGAGCAGCCGCGTGGTCTGGCCGGCGCCGTTGAAGAAGTAGGTCAGGGTCAGGTGAGCCGTGGCGGTGTCGGGGTTGAGGATGCTCAGGTACTCCTGGTAGCCGGCCGCGGTGTAGCCCTCGGCGAAGCTCCAGGCGCTCTGTGGCGCCACCGCCTGGCCGATGTCGGAGCCGGAGGCGCAGACCAGCGAGGTGAGGCAGGCGTTGAAGTACATCGGCCGCTCGGCGAAGATGTTGGGGTCCCCGCCGCTGTCCACGCCCACGGCCACCTCGCGGCCCGGGCCGGCCTGCTGGTTGACGTTGACGGTCGTCCGGGACCTCGCCGGCAGATCGAGAGGCTGCCGGAGGGGCGGGCTCCCATTGAAGAAGTACGTGATCGTGACCGGCGCCGCGGGACCCGAGTTCTCGAGCGTCAGGTACTCCTGGAAGCCGGCGCCCGTGTAGCCCTCAGCGCGGTAGACGGACGTGTCCGCCGCCTGCGCCCGGGCCGGCTGGAGGCCGAGCAGGGCGGCCACCAGGCCGGCGGCGACCGCCGCCAGGTCCAGCGCCAGACGTCCCACCTGCCCGCTCCCGTCGTGTCTCATCCTGGATTCCTGGCAGATCGGAGGTCGAGACAGTGCGGACGAGGGGGCCTCGAGAGCCGCGACCCCGAAAAGAGATGACCCCCGACGGATCGATTCTCCGGCTCCGGCAAAGGTGTTGCCACCCGTTCCGGCTCCGTCGCTCGTGTCCCTCGGAGGCCGTTACAAAGCATAGGGTGGTGGGGTCCTGAGTGCATAGTCCCGAACTTCGGTTCGCCGCCAGGCTACCGGATGTCGCCACTTCCCGCAGGGACTTCAGACGGCGCGGTCGATCCCGCGCCTCAGGCGCGCCTCCAGCACCCCCTTGCCGCGCCGGACCTGGACCAGCATCCCCTCCGCCTCCGCCGCGATCTGGGCCAGGTCGCCGGCGGCGCACTGCTCGGCGGTGTGCAGGAGCCGGGCGGCGCCGCGTCGGGCGCGGACCTCGGTGTCCCGCGCGAAGCGCTGCGCCTCGGCGACCATCGGATGGCCGCGGACCAGCTCCGCCGCCCGGCGCTCGGCCACCTCCTCGATCCTCTCACCGCGGGAGCGGGCGTCGGCGACGATGGCCGCGACCGCCTCCTCGATTCGCCGCGCGTCCGCGATGGGGTCGGCGGTGGCCGCTCGCAGGTCGTCCAGAAGGTCGAGGAGAAGCTCCCGGTCGGCGAGCACGACGGGGTAGCCGGGTGGAAAGCGCGGGCAGCGGTCGAGGTGGATCTGAAGCCTCTCGAGCGGCGTGGCCTCCCCCTCGGCGGCTGGCGGCGGATCCTCTGGTTCCATGTGGGTGGCTGCGGGGACGCCCGGCCATCCGGGCGCCGGATCCGAGTCTACCGGGGTACTGGAGGCATCTCCGGAACGAAGACCTAGATGTTGAAATCATGTATTGTTGTAACTCATGAGTGAAATAGACGAGTTTCAAGGTTGGTTCGCGGGCCGGATTCCCGATGGCTGGTTCACGGGTGCGCCCGAGGTGACGGCGGACAGGGAGGAGATCCTGGTCGTCGGCACTCTGCCCGAGGCGGAGGTGGGCAAGGACGCGACCGACGCGGTGCGCGCCGGCGCCCGCCAGGCCCGGATCGACGGCTTCCGGCAGGACACGCGGGAGCGGAGGATGCGGCTGGCGGCCGAAGCCGAGCATCGCTTCCAGCGCAAGGTCTCCTGGGGCGCGGTCTGCGGTGACGTGCGCAGGCTCTTCACCATCCAGAGCCTGCCCGTCATGACGCGGCTTCGGATGCCGGAGCGAGCGGTGCTCGACACCCTCGTCAATGCGGGCGTCGCCCGCAGCCGCAGTGACGCGCTGGGGTGGTGCGTGCGGCTGGTCGGCGAGAACCAGTCGGCGTGGATCGACAGGCTCCGCGAGGCCCTGACCACCGTCGAGAGGGCGCGCGCCGAAGGCCCGGGCTAGGAAGTCTGCACCGCCCCGCCAGCCGCCGGGCGCCCGGCCGGCCTTCGGGTATGCTCGCCCTGCTGATGAGCGAGGTCACCGGCCCGCGGGACCAGCCGGGCGGCGACCGCCTCCGGCGGCTGCCTTTGGCCCGGCTGGCGGCGGTCGGCGTGGCGGCGGCGGTCCTCCTGACGGTCGTCGCCCTCGCCAGCCGCTCGCGGCCGCTCCCTCTGGCGGCCGTTCCCGGCCCCCCCCGTATCCTCGGAGACTCGATCCTGCTGCTGGCGGTGGCGGCGTGGCTGGGCCTGATGGGCATGTTGGTCTGGGCCGTGGTGACCCAGGACCGCCGGCACCGGACGCGCGAGGCGCGCCTTCGGACCGGGCTCCGCGCCGCCATCGCGCAGCTGGCGTTCACCCTCGCGCTCGCCCTCCTCTGGGCGCGCTACCATCCGCACTTCCAGGGCCTTCGACGGGCTCCGCCGCCGGCCGTCGCCGGCCCCGGGCGATCCGGCCCACGGGGTGTGGCGACCCCGTCCGCGTCGGGCTTCGACTGGCCGGCTCTGCTGCTCGTGGCCGCCCTCCTGGCAGCCGTCGCCGCCGTGCTGCTGATCCGCTCCCGGCGGCGCCCCGCGGCGCCGGAGCCGGCCGGTGAGGGCTTCGCCGGCGACCTCGCTGAGAGCCTGGCCGAACTCGAGATCGGTGCCGACCCCCGGCGGGCGATCATCGCCGCCTACGGTCGCATGGAGCGGGCGCTCGCCGGTCAGGGCGTCCCCCGCCGTCCCTCGGAGGCACCCCTCGAGTACATGGCGCGGGCACTGGTCGGTCTCGGCGCCGGTGCCGGGCCGGCCGCGCGGCTGACGGACCTCTTCGAGCTCGCCAAGTTCAGCCACCACGACATCACGCAGGGCATGCGGGAGGAGGCCATCGACGCCCTCCGCGCGGTCCGCGACGAGCTGGGGGCCGCAGCCGCGTGACCGAGCTCGCCCGAGCGCTGCTCGGCATCCGCGGATCTCATCGCGATGCGATCCTGGTCGCCGGCGCCGCGGGGGTGGCGGTCTGGGTCCGCGTCGCGAGGTCCGGCGATCCGGGCGGCCTCATCGTGCGCGCCTACCTGGTCGGCGTGGCTGCCCTCGCGCTGCTGCTCCTGCTCGGCTGGCTGGGAAGGGCGCACCCCGCCCCCCGTGCCCCGGCCTGGCTTCCCCGCCGACGGCGCCGGCGGCGGCGTCCCGGTCGCCTGCCCGAGCTGGAGGCGATGGAGAGCGCGCTGGAGCTCGGGCAGCTGGATGGCATGGAGTTCGATCGCCGGCTGCGGCGCGAGCTGCGGGAGATCGCGGCCGACCGGCTGGCGATCGGCCACGGGATCGACCTCGATCGGCAGCGGGAGCGCGCCGCCGCCCTCCTCGGCGAGGATCTGGACGACCTCGTCCGGCCCGATCGACCCCGCGCCCGGCGGGATCAGCGGGGCCCCGAGCGGGTGCGCCTTCGCAACGCGGCGGAAACCCTGGAGAGGCTCTGAGGCGGCCGGTGAAAGGGGCCGTCATTTAGGTGAGCGAACCCGCGCCGGGCGTCCGCGAGGTGGCCGGACTCGCCGCCCGCATCCTGGCCGAGGTCGAGCAGGCGGTGGTCGGCAAGCGGGAGGCGCTGGAGCTGATCCTGGCCGGCCTGCTCGCCGACGGGCACGTGCTCATCGAGGACTTCCCAGGCCTGGCGAAGACGCTCATCGCGCGCTCCTTCGCGCAGGTCCTCTCGCTCGACTTCAAGCGGATCCAGTTCACGCCCGACCTGATGCCCTCCGACGTGACGGGGTCGTCGGTCTTCGACCAGCGCGCCGCCACCTTCGAGTTCCGGCCGGGCCCGGTCTTCGCCAACCTCTTGCTCGCCGACGAGATCAACCGGGCTCCCGCCAAGACGCAGGCCGCGCTCCTGGAGGCGATGCAGGAACGCCAGGTGACGATCGAGGGGACCTCGCATCAGCTGGCGCCCCCCTTCCTCGTCATCGCCACCCAGAACCCGATCGAGTACGAGGGCACCTATCCGCTGCCGGAGGCGCAGCTGGACCGCTTCCTGCTCCGGGCCGCCATCGGCTATCCGGCGCGGGAGGACGAGATGGAGGTTCTCGATCGGCGCCTGCGCCGGCGCACCGACGAGATCCGCCTGCGCATCATCCTCGACCGCGCCGGCCTGCTCGCCATGCAGGCGGCGATCGAGGACGTGCACGTCTCTCGAAGCGTGGCCTCCTACGTGGTCGCGCTCGTCACCGCCACCCGGGGCAGCGCTCGCGTCCAGGTGGGCGCCAGCCCGCGCGGCTCGCTGGCGCTGCTCAAGCTGGCCCGCTGCCGGGCCGCGATCGCCGGCCGTGACTTCGTCACCCCCGAGGACGTGAAGGCGATCGCGGTCCCGGCGCTGGCCCACAGGCTCACGCTCCGGCCCGAGCTCTGGGTCCAGCGGTTGCGCGCCGAGGACGTCGTCCAGGAATGCCTGGAGAGCGTGCCCGCGCCCTCCGCGGAGGAGCCGGCGCCCCGCCCGTGACCAGGGCCGCGTCCCCCAAGCTGGCCGCCTACGCGGGCCTGGCCGGGTTCGGGCTGCTGGGGGCGCTCCTGCTCGGCCGTCTCGAGGCGGCGATCCTGGCGGTCCCGTTCCTCCTCGTGCTCGTGGGCGGCCTCGCCCTCGCCGCGCGGCCCGATCTATCGGTCCGGCTGCACGTGGACCGCGACCGCATCCTGGAAGGCGACGACTTCGACCTCGAGGTGGCGGCGGAGTCGGCGGCCGGGATCGAGAAGCTCCAGCTTCAGCTCCGGCTCCCCCCCGGCCTGGAGCTCGCCGAGGGGGCGCCCGCGGCCACCTGGCGGCTCGCGCCCGGCGTGCCGGGCACCTTCCACATCCGCGTCCGGAGCACCCGCTGGGGAGCCCACATGCTGGGCGGAGGACGGGCGCGGGCGGGGGGCGGGATGGGGCTCTTCGCGCACGAGCTGGAGATGGAGGGGGCCCGCCCGATCCGCGTCTACCCACGCCCGGAGCCTCTGCGCCGGACGCTCCGCGCGCTCGAGACGCAGGCGCTGGCCGGGGATCAGGTCGCCCGCCTCCGGGGGGAGGGCATCGAGTTCGCCGACATCCGGCCCTTCACGTCCGGCGACCGGCGCCGCAGCGTGAACTGGAGGGTGAGCGCCCGGACTGGGAATCTCCACGTCAACCAGCAGCACCCGGAGCGGAACCGGGACGTGGTCCTGTTCCTGGACAGCTTCCGGGAGCTGCGCCGGGCGGGGCGTAGCTCTCTCGATCCAGCGCTCCGGGCGGCCACCTCTCTGGCGCTCCGCCACCTGCGGCGCCGAGACCGGGTGGGCCTGGTCAGCTTCGGCGGCATCCCCCGCTGGCTCAGCCCCGCGATGGGGGTCCGACAGGCCTACCGGATCGCCGAATCCCTGATCGAGACCGAGGTCGTGCTCCGCTACGCCTGGCTCGACATCGCGCTGGTGCCGCCGCGGATGCTGCCGCCGGCGGCCCTCGTGATCGCGCTCACCCCGCTCCTCGACGAGCGGAGCGTGGACGCGCTGCTGGACCTGCGCGGCCGCGGATACGACGTGGCCGTCCTGGAGATCTCGCCGCTCGACTTCGTGAGCCCCCGCGTCGATGAGGACGGCCGGCTCGCCCACCGGCTCTGGCGCCTCAAGCGGGAGGCGCTCAAGCATCGCTACCAGAGCCTGGGCGTTCCCGTCGTGACCTGGTCTGATGAGGAGCCCCTGGACGCGGTGATGGAGGAGCTGAGGGGGTTCCGGCGATCGGCGCGCCGCCGGCACGCCTGACCACGGGCGCCCTCGCGCTCGCCGTCTGTGCGGGGCTCGGTGTCTACGCGGCGTCCTTCGGGGGTCGCCTCCAGCACACGGAGATGGGCCTGGCGGCGTTCGCCGTGGCTGCGCTCGCCACCGGCCTCGCGACCGGTTGGGCGGATGCCCAGCCTCTCTCGACCGTGGCGCTGGGCCTCGGCTACGTGGCCGGCCTCTACGGCAGCGGGACCGTCCTGGACGGAAGGGCGCCGCTCTTCGCCGCCGGGCTGCTGCTGTCGGCGGAGCTCGCCCACTGGTCCCAGGAGCTTGCGCGCTGGCCGGGGGAGGTGCGCGCGACGGCTGCGCGGCGCGCGCTGCTGGTGGGGGGGCTGGTGATCGCCTCGGCGGCCGCCGGCGCCCTCCTGTTGATAACGTCGGCGGTCACCTCCCCGGCCGGGCTCGGCGCCGCCGCGACCGGTGTCCTGGCGGCCGCGGCGGCGCTGGGCCTGATCGCCCTCCTCGCCAGGCGGATCGCATGACCGGGCTCGACAATCGACGGATCGCGGCCATCCGTTGAATTCGCCCTGAGGTCGGTTGAGGTGCAGAATGTGAGCGTGGCGGCCTCAACAGTCATCAGTGCCTGGCGGGGATGGCTGAGCCGCCATCGTGCCGCCGCCAGGATCGCCGGCGGGCTGCGCCGGCACTGGCTGCCGGTGCTCTCGCTGTTGTCCCTGGCGGGGCTGATCGTGGCCGTCAACCCTGCCGCCCTGGCCGGCGTGTTCCGCCGCGTCCACCTGTTGCCGCTGCTGCTCATGTTCCCGACCACCGTCCTCATCTACGTGCTGAGGGCGTTCGGCTGGCGAGTGACGCTGCGGCGGACCGGGATTCACATCTCGATCTGGCGCACGATCTCGGTCATGATCGCCGGCAAGACGCTGATCTTCCTACCGGTGGGTGACCTGGGCCGCGTGGCGTACATCGAGCAGCTGGGGGCGGACGGGCACGATGCCGGCGAGGTGACGGGCACGATCGCGTTCCAGGAGCTCCTCTACCTGACGATCATGGGGCTGGCGATCCTTCCCGCCATCGTCACCCGGCCCGACATCGGCATCATCGCGGCCGGACTCACCGCCATCCAGCTCGGCATCTTCGGGATCCTGCTCTGGGAGCCCGCCTACCGGTGGTCTCTCGCCACCGTCGAGCGGGTCCGGTTCCTGCGCCGGTTCCATCCCCAGCTGAAGCACATCCGGCCCGCCTTCGTGCACCTCTTCCACCTGCCCACGGCGGCCGCGGTGGTGGTCTGGAATGCGACCGCCGTGGCGGCCGCCTTCCTCCTCTTCGAGCTCGCGCTGCACGCCGTCGGAGTGACCAGCGTCGGATTCGCCCAGGCGGCCTTCATCCTGTC
>JBOHUX010000070.1:0-10738 GCA_050734915.1 Candidatus Dormibacteraceae bacterium | reverse complement strand
TCGGTGTCCAGGTGCCCTAGATGGTGGCTCGGCGCCCAGCACCGGAGCGCGCGCAGCCGTAGCTGCGTAAGAGAGGAGCGGAGAAGCCGGGCCGCCAGATGGGGTGCATGGGCGCCGAAGACCCGTCGATATTCGGAATTACTCATCTAGACGTGGACCTCCTCGTCTTCGGCGCACCCGGCAGCGGCAAGGGGACCCAGGGCGAGTTCCTCCGCAGGCGCCATGGCATCCCCCAGATCTCGACCGGCGACATCCTCCGGGCGGAGGGCAAGGCGGGCACCGAGCTGGGGGTCACCGCCCAGGCCTTCATGGACCGGGGCGAGCTGGTCAGCGACGAGCTGATGGTGGCGATGATCAGCCGGCGCCTCCGGGAGCCTGACTGCCGGCCCGGCTTCCTGCTCGACGGCTTTCCGCGCACGGTGCCCCAGGCGGAGGCCCTGGAGGGGATGATGGAGGCGATGGGGCGAAGCTTCGATCGCGTCCTCTACCTGCAGGTGCCGTTCGAGGAGCTCGTCAGACGGCTCTCCGGCCGGCTCGTCTGCAGCTGCTGCGGCCACAGCTACCACGTCACCAACAAGCCGCCCCGGCGGCCCGGCGTGTGCGACGTGGACGGCTGCGCGCTGATCGAGCGCGAGGACGACAGTCCAGAGACCGCGCGTCGACGGATTCAGATCTACCTCGACGACACGATTCCGGTGCTGCAGTTCTACCGCGAGCGCAAGGACGGCCTGGTCGTCACCGTGGATGCCACCGGGCCCATCGACGAGATCACGCGGCGGATTCTGGAGGCGACCTCGGACGGCACTCGCGGGGCCGGGTGATCAACCTCAAGACCCGTCACGAGCTGGACCTGATGGCGAGAGCCGGGTGCCTGCTGGCGTCGGTGCTCGAGGACCTCAGGGTGGCCTGCCGGCCGGGGGTCCAGACGCTGGAGATCGACCGCCTCGCCGACCGGCTGATCCGGGCCGGGGGGGCCCGGCCCGGCTTCCTCGGCTATCAGGGCTTTCCGAACTCGATCTGCATCTCGGTCAACGACGAGGTCGTGCACGGCATTCCCGGCCGGCGCCGGATCCAGGAGGGCGACCTCGTCAGCCTCGACCTGGGGCTGGTCCTGGACGGATTCTGGGCCGACATGGGTGCGACGGTTCCGGTCGGGAGCGTCACGCCGGAGGCCGACCGCCTGGTGCGGATCACCGAGGAGTCGCTCATGAAAGGGATCGCCGAGGCCCGACCGGGGGCGCGGCTGGGCGACATCTCGGCCGCCATCCAAAGGCACGTCGAAGGCGCCGGATACTCGGTCGTCCGCCAGTTCGTCGGCCATGGCGTCGGCCGCGAGATGCACGAGGACCCGCAGGTGCCCAACTTCGGCGTGTCGGGAACCGGCCCCGAGCTGAAACCGGGCATGACGCTGGCCATCGAGCCGATGGTCAACGCCGGCTCCTGCGAGGTGTTCATCAAGCCCGACGGCTGGACCGTCTCCACGGTGGACGGCTCCCTCTCGGCCTACGTCGAGCACAGCGTCGCGATCACCGGCGACGGCCCCCTGATCCTGACCCTGAACGGGCAGGAAAACGGGGGGAAGCGGCCTTGAGGTACAATCACCGTTCGTGCCCCCGGCCCCCGAGCTCATCGACGGGGTCGTCTTGGAGCCACTGCCCGACGGTATGTTCAGGGTGGAGCTGTCGAACGGGGCCAGGGTCCTAGCTCATGTCGCCGACCGTCTCGGCTCGCACTTCGTCCGGCTCCGGGCCGGCGACCGCGTTGGCGTCGAGCTGGCAGAGCGCGACCGGTCGCGTGGAAGGATTAGGGAAATCAGGAAGTGAAGGTGAGACCGTCGGTGAAGAGGATCTGCCCCAACTGCAAGGTGATCAGGCGCGAGGGGATCGTGCGGGTGATCTGCACCAATCCCAAGCACAAGCAGCGGCAGGGCTAGGAGGACCGGTTTGGCTCGCATAGCCGGCATCGACATCCCCCGCGACAAGCGGAGCGTGATCTCGCTGACCTACATCCACGGGATCGGCCGGACGACCTCCGAGAAGATACTCAAGATGGCCAGCGTGAGCGGCGACGCCCGGGTCAGGGATCTCTCCGACGAGGAGGTGGGCCGGATCCGGCAGATCATCGACCGGCTCTCCTCGACCAAGGACATCCTGATCGAGGGTGACCTCCGTCGCGAGGTGGCGATGAACGTCAAGCGCCTGGTCGAGGTGGGGACCTATCGCGGCCTCCGGCACCGCCGGGGCCTGCCGGTCCGTGGCCAGCGGACGAGGACCAACGGCCGCAGCCGCCGCGGCCCCAAGCGTACCGTCGGCGTCCGTCGCAAGAAAGGCAAGTAGCAAGAAGGGCAAGTAGAGGGACAGGTGGAGCGGCAGATGACCGGGCAGATGTCAGGACAGATGGGGGCGATCTAGCCGGTGGCGAAGAAGAAGAAGGCTCTGCGCACCCGCCGCCGCGAGCGCAAGCACGTGGCGGTGGGCCAGGCGCACATCCAGAGCACGTTCAACAACACGATCATCTCGATCACCGACATCCAGGGCAACGTGGTCTCCTGGGGCTCAGCGGGCGCCCAGGGCTTCAAGGGCAGCCGGAAGTCGACGCCCTTCGCCGCCCAGGTCACGGCCGAGGCCACCGCCCGTCGGGCGATGGAGCATGGCATGCGCTCGATCGAGGTCTTCGTGCGCGGTCCCGGCTCCGGCCGCGAGGCCGCCATCCGCTCGCTCCAGGCGGCCGGACTGGAGGTGAACGCGATCGTGGACGTCACCCCGATCCCCCACAACGGCTGCCGGCCACCCAAGCGGCGGAGGGTCTAGCCGGTGGCGAACTATCACGGGCCGGTCTGCCGTTTCTGCCGCCGGGAGGGCGCCAAGCTCTATCTCAAGGGAGAGCGCTGCTACACGCCCAAGTGCGCGATCGAGCGCCGCGCCTTCGCGCCCGGCGCGCACGGCCAGACCAACACGCGGCGGAAGACGTCGGACTATGGCGTCCAGCTGCGGGCCAAGCAGAAGGCGCGCCGCATCTACGGCCTCCTGGAGAAGCAGTTCCGGAACTACTTCGAGCTCGCCGAGCGGGAGTCGGGGGTGACCGGCCTCAACCTGCTGCGCCACCTGGAGCTGCGCATGGACAACGTCATCTACCGGCTCGGCCTCGCCTCCTCGCGCAAGCAGGCCCGACAGTTGGTCACCCACCGCCATTTCGAGGTCAACGGCCACATCACCAACGTCCCCTCTCGCCAGCTCAGGATCGGAGACGTGGTGAAGGTCCGCGAGCGGGCCTCGAGCACCGGGGCGGCCGAGGTCGCCTTGGAGGCGACGGGGATCCGGCCGGTCCCCTCCTGGCTGACGTTCCGGGGCGAGGACAAGTCCGGCCGGATCCTCTCGGTTCCCGTCCGCGACGAGATGGAGACGGGCGTCGAGGAGCACCTGATAGTCGAGTTCTACTCCCGCTGATCGGCGCGAGCGCCGCGGGGGGCGGGCCTTCCTGGGGGCCCCTTATGAAAATGGAGGCAAGTGGTTTCGTTGGCGATTGACACTCAGATTGTGGTGACCCCTCAGGTCAGGCGGATCGAGGGCGACGACGTTTACGGCAAGTTCGAGATCGAGCCGCTGGAGCCGGGCTTCGGCATCACGCTCGGCAACACCCTGCGCCGCGTCCTCCTCTCCTCCCTGTGGGGTGCCGCGGTGACCTCGATCCAGATCGACGGCGTGGCCCACGAGTTCACGTCCGTCCCCCACGTCAAGGAGGATGTCACCGAGGTCATCCTGAACCTTAAGCAGCTCTGCCTCAAGAGCTTCAGCGAGGAGCCGGTCACGGTCGTCTTGGACGTCAATGGCCCCGCCGAGGTGCACGCCTCCGACATCGAGACCACGTCCGACGTGGAGATCGTCAACACCGACCTCCACATCTGCACGCTGGCCGAGAAGGGCCGGCTGCGGATGGAGCTCAACGTGGAGAAGGGCAAGGGCTACGCGGTGGCCGAGCGCAACAAGCGGGAGGGACAGCCGATCGGGGTCATTCCCATCGACGCCATCTTCTCCCCCGTCAAGAAGGCCAACTTCACCGTCGAGAAGACCCGGGTCGGCCAGGCGACCGACTTCGATCGGCTCCTGATCGAGGTCTGGACCGACGGCACCCTGACCTCGGAGGAGGCGGTCAGCCAGGCGGCGGCGCTCTTCACCCAGCACCTCCAGCTCTTCGTCACCTTCGGCGAGAGCATCGCGGCGCCCCAGCCCGCCAACCGCGGGCAGAGCGGCGCCAGCCGCCTCAACGAGGTCGCGATCGAGGACATGGATCTCTCGGTCCGCGCCTTCAACTGCCTCAAGGCCAACGACATCACCACCGTCGGACAGCTGCTGGGGAAGAAGGAGGGCGAGCTGCTGAGCCTTCGCAACTTCGGCCGCAAGTCACTCGACGAGATCAGGGAGAAGCTGGTCGAGAAGGGCTTCGTTGCGCCCGAGGACATGGAGACGGTGTTTCACCAGTGAGTGATCTCGAGAGCCGATGAGGCACCTCAAGAGCGGCCGCCGGTTGAACCGGAACACCAACCATCGCAAGGCACTGATGCGCAACCTCTGCACGTCCCTGATCGAGAGCGGGCGCATCACCACCACGGAGGCCCGGGCCAAGGAGCTCCGGCGCTGGGTGGAGCGGATCATCACGGCCGCCAAGGCCGACGATCTCGCCGCCCGGCGCCGGGTGCTGGCCGAGCTGACCGACGTCGTCGCCGCCGACCGCCTCTTCTCGAGCCTGGTCCCCAAGCTCCAGGAGCGGCCGGGCGGATATACGCGGATCATCCGCAAGGGCCCTCGGCTGGGCGACGCGGCGCCGATGGTGATCATCGAGTTGGTGGACCAAGAGCCCGTCTCCTGAAGGAGCGCCACGGCCTCCGCGACGCCGTTGAAAAGTGAATATCAAGGTCGTGCTCGAGTACGACGGCAGCGGGTTTTCAGGCTGGCAGCAGCAGGTGAACCGACGCACCGTGGAGGGCGAGTTGAAGCGCGCGCTTCGGGAGCTGACCGGCCAGGACCACACGGTGCACGGGGCCGGCCGCACCGATGCCGGAGCGCACGCGACGGGTCAGGTGGTCAGCTTCCGCCTCCAGGGCGGCATCCCGCCCGAGCGGCTGGCCGCCGCCCTCAACGCGAGGCTTCCGGAGGACGTCAGCGCGCTGTCGGCGGAGGTGGTGCCGGACGGCTTCCACGCCCGCTACTCGGCGCGCTGGCGGCGCTACCGTTATCGGTACCTGGACCGGCCCGGGCGGCCGGCGCTGGAGCGGGGGCGGAGCTGGCACGTGGGGCCTCTCGACGAGGCGGCCATGGACAGGGCCGCGCGGCTCCTCGTCGGTCGGCACGACTGGACCAGCTACTGCTCCGCCCGAGAGCCGGCCGCCAACCGGGTCCGGGAGATGCGTGAGGCGGCGGTCGCCCGGCGGGCAGGGGCCGTCGAGCTTGACCTGGTCGCGGAGGGGTTCCTCCGGGGTCTGGCCAGGGGCATCGTCGGGGCCCTGGTCGAGGTGGGGAGGGGACGGCGGGAGCCGGCCTGGGTGGCCGAGGTGCTCGTCGCCCGGGATCGCGGCCGGTCCGTCAGGACGGCTCCGGCCGCGGGCCTGACGCTGGTCGAGGTCGAGTATCGGTAGGGGCGAGGGCGGGGGCGCCGACGGGTTATCGTGCGAAGATCGGATTTTGATGAGCAAGGAACGGTTTTGAAGCAGAAGACCTGGACCGCCAGGAAAGAGGATGTCGGACGTGAGTGGTACGTGGTGGACGCCACCGGGGTGCCGCTGGGCAGGCTGGCCAGCAACGTGGCCAAGATCCTGAAGGGGAAGCACAAGCCCACCTACACGCCCCACATCTGCACCGGCGACCACGTGATCGTGATCAATGCCACGCGCGTGCTGGTCACCGGTGGCAAGCTGGACGACAAGGTCTACACGCGCTACTCGGGGTATCCGAGCGGGCTGAGCCGGACCACGCTGCGCCGCGCCCAGGAGAAGGACCCTGCCTTCCCGATCGTGAACGCGGTGAAGGGCATGCTCCAGCGCAACACGCTCGGTGCCGAGATGCTGAAGCGGCTTCGCGTCTACGCGGGCGCCGACCATGGCCACCAGGCCCAGGGGCCGAGGACGATCACGTTCAACCAGAGAGGGGACATCGAAGTTGGCTGACGCAGACGGCGCCGGGACCCAGTTCACCAGGGCGGTCGGTCGCCGCAAGGAGGCGATCGCCCGCGTCCGGATCACTCCCGGCGGTGAGGGCCGGGTCGTCATCAACGAGAAGCCGGCGCTCCAGTATCTGGGGCGCCGCTCGCTGGAGCAGGTCGTCATGCAGCCGCTCCGCGTGACCGACAGCCTGCGCCGCTTCGACGTCAGCGCCAAGGTGATCGGGGGCGGTATCTCCGGCCAGGCCGGGGCGGTCGCCCACGGCCTCGCCCGCGCGCTCTGCGAATTCAACGCGGACCTGCGACCGGTCCTCAAGAGGGCCGGACTGCTGACCCGCGATCCGCGCATGAAAGAGCGCAAGAAGTACGGCCTCAAGCGAGCCCGCAAGGCCCCGCAGTACACCAAGCGCTAGCGGTCTGTCCCGGGACGGCAGGTAGGACCGCTCACTGACGCGAGTGCGCCTTGGCGCTCCCGGCCTATAGTGGCGGTGGCGGTCCGCCGGCCCGGCCGGAGATAAGATTTGGCCTTGCAATGCGTTCTGGTTGAACACCATCATGCGGGTTGAGCCATGACCTGGGTGGAGGTCGTCAACCAGGGCTGGACCATCCTCCAGCGGGTCGGCTGGGTGGAGATCCTCGATGTCGCCGTGGTGACGGTGATCATCTACCAGATCCTCAAGCTCTTCCGGGGCACCCGTGCGATCCAGCTTCTGGTCGGGGTCATGCTGCTGATCGTCGTCGGCCTGGTCGCGGTGGCGCTGCACCTGCTGCTCCTGAGCTGGCTCTTCGTGAACGCCGCCCCCTTCGTCGTGATCGCCGTGATCGTCCTCTTCCAGCCCGAGATGAGACGTGCCCTCGACCAGATGGGAAGGCTCGGCCACCTCGGGCGGCCCCTCTCGGCCTTCAGCCCCAGCCTCTTCAGCCGGGCGGTGATGGAGGCCATCCGGGCCACCGAGCGCCTCAGCGCCCGCAAGACGGGCGCGCTGGTCGCCTTCGAGCGGGACGTCGGCCTCGAGGACTACGCTGCGACCGGGGTCAGGATCAACGGCGAGCTCTCGGCTGAGTTCCTGCAGCAGATCTTCTATCCGAACTCTCCGCTTCACGACGGCGCGGTGATCATCCGCGGCTCCCACATCCTCGCCGCCGGCTGCCTCCTGCCGCTGCCGGAGGAGGGGACCATCCGGGAGCGGCTGGGCACCCGCCACCGCGCCGCGGTGGGCCTCTCGCTGGCCTCGGACGCGCTCGTGTTGGTGGTCTCCGAAGAGACCGGCGCCATCTCGCTGGTCGAGAACGGCACCATCGTCCGCAACCTCGACGCGGACGGCCTCCGCAAGCGGCTGACCGGCAGCCTGCCCACCGTCAAGCCCAACGGCGGGAGGCCTCTGCTCAGCTGGCTAAAGTAGAGCCGATGCCGATCGAGGCCGGTGCCCGGTGAACTGGCTGATCAGCCACTGGCGGCTCAAGGCCGCCTCCGTGGTCCTCTGCCTGGCCCTTCTGGGCGCGGTCGCCTTCTCGCAGAACCCGATCACGTTCAAGACTGTTCAGGCGAAGGTGGACCCCTCCCCTCCCCCCGCCGGGCTCGTGATCCTGAATTGGAGTCCCACCGTCCAGGTCTCCGTCTCCGGGCTGCGGGACGATGTCGCCAACGCCAACGGCAACAACGTGATCGGCCGCATGGACCTCTCGCGGCTGCATCACACCAAGGGCACGCCGCCGGCGACCGAAACCGTGACGGTGGTGCCTCAGGTGCTCGCCACGGGCGTGACCGCGCGGGTCAGCCAGATCCAGGTCTCGCTCGAGGTGGACAGCATCGTCACCGTCAACCCGGCGGTCACGGTCAACCTTCCCCACCTGGCCAGCGGGTGGGTGCTGAAGAGCAAGTCCGCGCAGTGCGGGACCTCGACCACCTCCTGCAACGTGAGCGTGACCGGACCCGAGAGCTTCCTGAGCAGGCTCACGGCCTACGTCGAGCTGGACGAGCCGATCTCGGGAGCCGGTGCCGGGCGAACCGCCGACATACTCTTCCAGCAGGGGGGCCGGCCGATCAAGCTCACCAGCCAGCAGACCAACCCCCCCATCACGGTCAGTCCCACCACGGCGCTGGTCAGCTGGGTCACCACCCACCAGATCGAGAGCACCCAGGCGGTGCTGGTGGACAGTCCTCCGACCGGCAGCCCGGCGCCCGGCTACCGGGTCACGGACGTGCTCCTCAAGCCCAGCCAGACCATCCAGGTGACCGGGCCCGCCGACCTGATCGCCCAGGTCAACACGATCACGCTGCCCTCGGTCGACATCTCGGGGGCGACCTCGAATGTCAGCCAGGCGGTCAGGATCCCGGTGCCGAGCGGCCTCACCGGCTCGAGCAAGTTCGTTACCGTGGTCTATGTGATCAAATCCAACCCCAACGTCAGCCCCTCGCCCTCGCCCTCGCCCTCGCCCTCGCCGCACTGACGCCGGCGAGCCGCTTCTGGCGCAGGCCGCCAGTCAGTAACCGGGCCGGCTCGGGCCTCGTTTCATTCCCCAGACGGCCAACGCCCCCGTGCAGGAGAACTCTCACCCATCATGTGCGGAATCATCGGATACCTCGGCGACAGGGAAGCGACCCCGATCCTGATGGACAGCCTCAAGCGGCTCGAGTACCGCGGCTACGACTCGGCGGGCGTCGCCGTGCTGGAGTCGTTGACCAGCCTCACCAGCGTCACCAAGAGCGAGGCCAAGGTGGACACGCTGATCGAGAAGCTGAAGCAGGCGTCGCCGACCGGCCGCCTCGGCATCGGCCACACCCGCTGGGCGACGCATGGCCGGCCGACCGTCGTCAACGCCCACCCTCACACCGATTGCCGGGGCCGGATCATGGTCGTCCACAACGGCATCATCGAGAACTTCCAGGAGCTGAAGGACGAGCTCGAGGCGGCCGGCCATGAGTTCGACTCCGACACCGACACCGAGGTCGTCCCCCATCTCATCGAGCACTGCTACCGGGGAGACTTCCTGGGGGCCGTCCGGGAGGCGCTGAGGAGGATCAAGGGCGCCTACGCGCTGGCGATGTTCTCCCTCGACGATCCGGAGCTGCTGGTCGGCGCCCGCTTGAACGCCCCCCTCGTGGTCGGAGTCGGCGAGGGGGAGTGGTTCGTCGCCTCCGACATCACCGCCATCATCCCCTACACGAAGAAGGTGCTCACGCTCGGCGAGGGCGAGATGGTCGCCATCACCCCGCTCGGCCCGCAGGTCTCGACGCTGGACGGCTTCGCCGTCGAGCCCAAGCTGATCCATGTCGACTGGGACGTCAGCCAGGCGCAGCGGGGTGGCTATCCGCACTTCATGCTGAAGGAGATCCACGAGTGCCCGGAGGCGGTCGCCAACGCCCTCCGAGGGCGGGTCACCGACGCGGGCGAGGTCCACTTCAACGAGTTCCCGGTCGAGAACGAGCGGCTGGCGGGGATCGAAGCGGTGCGCCTGCTCGGCATGGGAACCTCCCTCCACGCGGCCATGGTGGGCGAGTACGTGATCGAGGACTGGGCCGGCATCCCGGCCTCGGCGGAGGACGCCTCGGAGTTCCGCTACCGGCGCCCCACGATCGATGCCCGCACGCTCGCGGTGGTCATCACCCAGTCCGGCGAGACCGCCGACAGCATCGTCGGGCTCCAGCAGGCGAACGAGCTGGGCGCCCTCACCCTGGCGGTCACCAACGTCTTCGCCAGCTCGGCGGCCCGCGATGCGGACGGGGTCGTCTATCTCAACTCGGGTCCCGAGATCAGTGTCGCCTCGACCAAGACCTTCGTCGCCCATCTGATCAGCCAATACCTGCTCGCCATGCGGCTGGCCGCGGTCCGCCGCCGCATCCCGCCCGAGCGCCGCGAGGAGCTGGTCCGGGCCCTGCGGGATCTTCCCGATGCGGTCCGCCTACTGGTTCAGAGATCGGATGAGATCGGTGACCTGAGCCGCCGGTACAGCTCCTACCAGAACTTCATGTTCATCGGCCGGGGCATCAACCATCCGATCGCGCTGGAGGGCGCGATGAAGCTCAAGGAGATCTCCTATCTGCACGCCGAGGGGACCTCGGGCGGGGCGCTCAAGCACGGGCCGATCGCCCTTCTCGATGCGCGGTTCGCGGTCGTCGCCATCTGCACGGAGGGGCCGACCCGGGAGAAGATGATCAGCAACGTTCACGAGGTGGTGGCGCGCGAAGCGCCCGTCCTGGCACTGGTGACCGAGGACGACCACTCTCTCGACGATGTGGCGACCGACGTCCTTCGGATCCCGGCCGGTGACGAGGCGATGGCCGCCGTGCTCAACACCGTCGCCCTGCAGCTCTTCGCCTATCACATCGCCGCCCAGCTCGGCCGTGACGTGGACCAACCTCGCAACCTGGCCAAGTCGGTCACGGTCGAATGACGGCGCGGATACGGCGCGGAGGGACCCTGATGGTCCCCCCGCGAGCCCCCTCCGGACAACGGCGCGGGCTGGACCCGGATGGTCCCCCCGCGTGCCCCCTCCGGACGGAGTGCCCGGCCTCGGTCGGTGAGAACTTGGTAGTCGGGACTCAGACGCCCCGGGGGACCCGGGGCTCACTGATCACGCCTTT
>JBOHUX010000069.1:0-10761 GCA_050734915.1 Candidatus Dormibacteraceae bacterium | reverse complement strand
CGCGGGTGACGAGAACCCGGCGTCCGTGCAACGGGCGGCGGGCGAGTGTGTCGAGGCGCTCGGCGACCTCCACGCCCGGTCCCACGACGAGCAGGGTCTCCCGCGGCAGGCCCCGCTCCGCGGCGAGTCGGGGCAGCTCGGCGAGCGTCCCCGTCACCAGCCTTCGAGCCGGTCGGCAGGGACGGTCCAGGATCACCGCCGGGGAATCGCCGGGCCGTCCCGACTCCAGCAGGGCGCCGACCGCCGACTCGAGCCAGCCGGGTGCCAGCCGGAGGACGACCGTGTCCGCCGATCGCGTGCCGCCCAGCGACACCGAGGCCGACCGCCCCTCGATGGTGAGGGGGATGCCGCTCAAGGTCGGCGCGGCGGTCTCCGCCAGCAGTCCCGGGATCACCTCGAAATCGATGCCGGCCCGCGCCAGCGCATCTGCCAGCTCGCCCCCGCTGGAGAAGACGTAGGGATCACCGCGATAGAGGACGGCGACGTCCTGGCCGGCCTCGGCGAGGGCGATCACCTCTTCGGCGGGGCCGAACGGGGCCACGTCGGAGCCCGGCCGGACGAGCCCGAGGATGCTCGATTCGAGCGCGGCCGGGTGACGGATCGCGTCCGCCTCGGCGATCGCCTGCCGGCCTCGGAGGGTGATCAGGTCGGCGGCCCCGGGACCGATTCCCACCAGCCTCACCGTCGCCGTCATGGAAGTGCCCCGACGAGCACTCGCCGGGCCGCTTCGGCACCCAGTCCGGCCGCCTCGTCGACCTCGCCCTCGACCTCGACCCGTCTCGCCAGGCCACCCTCTACGACCACGCCCGCCAGCCGCAGCCGGCCGCCACTGACCGTCGCCAGCGCACCGATCGGAGTCCGGCAGCCGCCCCCCATCCCGGCCAGGAAGGCCCGCTCGGCCGTGACCGCCGCCCGCGTGCCGGGATGGTCGATCGCCGCCGCCAGTGCGGCGGCATCGCCCTCCACCCGGGACTCGACCGCGATCGCGCCCTGGCCGGGCGCCGGCAGGCAGACATCCGGGCCCAGGACCTCCCCCGCCCGCTCACCGAGGCCGAGCCGCCGGAGGCCGGCGGCCGCCAGAACGAGCGCGTCGAAGTCGCCGCTGTCCAGCCGCGCCAGCCGCGTCGGCACGTTGCCGCGCACGGCGGCGAACCGGAGATCCGGCCGCACGAGCGCGAGCTGGGCACGGCGGCGCGCGGAGTCGGTTCCGACCCGGGCCCCGGGCGGCAAGGAGGCGAGGCCTCCGTGGGGGGAGACGAGGACGTCAGCGGGCTCGTCGCGCTCCATCACGGCCACGATGCGGAAGCCGCCCGCAAGCTCGGTGGGGAGATCCTTGAGGCTGTGCACGGCCAGATCGGCCTCCCCCGCGTCCAGCGCGCGTTCGAGCGAATCGGTGAAGAATCCCCTGCCCTCCACGCCCTCCAGCGACACTTCCGGCAGCCGGTCCCCGACCGTCGTGACCCTGACCAGATCCACCGTCAGGCCGGGATGGGCGACAAGGAGGGCGTCCCTCGCCATTCCGGCCTGGACCAGGGCCAGGTCGCTCGCCCTGGTCGCGACCCGGATCACCCTAGTCAGGTGCCGGACCCGCCGCCGGCGGGGCTGTCCCGTCGCGGAAGATGCGCTCCAGCGCCTCGGCGGCGGCACGGTCCTGGGGGTTGGAGCGCAAGTACGAGATGGGATGCACCAGCAGCTTCGAGATGAGCGATCTGGAGAGTGCCTCCATGCGCCGGGCGACGATGGGCTCGGCCCCCTCCAGCCCCCGCATGGCGCGCTCCAGCTCGTGGGCACGCACCTCCTCGGCGTAGGAGGTGATCCCGGCCAGGGTCGGCGCGGTGACCGCCGTGCGCCGCCAGAGCCGCCACCGGGCCAGCTCCGCCTCCAGCACCTCCGAGGCCGCCTCGATCGTGTCGCGCCGGCCCTCGCGGGCGGCGGCCACACGGCTGGAGAGTGCGTCGACATCCAGGTAACGGACCTGGGGCAGCCCGGCCGCGGCGGGCTCCACGTTCCGGGGAAGCGCCAGGTCCAGGATCACCAGCGGCCGCTCGCGCCTGGCAGCCGCGGGCGCCAGCAGGTCCATCGTGACCAGCCTTTCGCGGGAGGACGACGAGCAGACCAGGACGTCGATCTCGCCCAGCATTCCGGGCAGCCTCGACAGCGGAACCTGGTCTCCCCCATAGCGGCGCGCCAGCGCCCGGGCGGTAACACCCGTGCGAGAGGCGACCAGGACCTCGGCGCCGGCCTTCCGGAGCATCCGGACCGCCAGCTCCCCCGCCTCCCCCGCCCCGACCACCAGGACGCGCGGTCCGCTGCCGGGACCGAGCGTCTCCGTCACGTGGGCGGCGGCGGCGTGTCCGATCGAAACGGCGCCCCGGCCGATGGCCGTCAGCTGCCGGGCCCGGCGCGCGGCCGCCACCGCGCGATCGGCGGTGCCGTCCAGGAAGGCATCGAGTCGGCCATGGCGGCGCGCCGCGCCCACCGCCCCCCGCAGCTGGCCGAGCACCTGCGACTCCCCGACGAGAAGGGAATCGATCCCCGTGGCGACCCGGAACAGGTGCCCAGCCGCCTCCTCGTCGGTCTTGGTGTAGAGCCGGTCGGCGTAGCGCGGGTAGCCGTCCGGGTGCAGCTCCCGCAGCGACCCGCGGATCGCGGCCGCCATCGCCGCCACGTGGGCGCCGGTGGCGTAGACCTCGGTCCGGCTGCAGGTGGAGAGCACCATGGAGCCCGCCAGCTCGGGCCTCGCGTCGAGGAGGCGAAGCGCGAGTGGAAGCTGGTCGCCGCCGACCGCCGCCCGCTCGCGGAGGTCGATGCCGGCGACGGCGTGGCTGAGGCCGACGAGGATCAGGTGCATGGGCAAGGCAGATTCTCAGGTTAAGGCTTGATCACAGCTTCCGTTCGACCACGTAGGTGGTGAGGTTGGCGAGGCAGTCGCGCACGGGGCCGGCCGGCACCTCGGCCAGGCTCCCGCGGGCAGCCGCGGCCAGCGATCGTGCGCGGTCCCGGGCGAGATGCGTCGCGGGCGTCGAGCGGACCATCTCGACGACGGCGGCCGCCTCCTCGGCGGTCAGCTCCCGCCCCTCGGGGAGCGCGGTCGCCAGCCGGGGGCGGAGGACGGGGTCCTGCAGCGCCAGGAGAAGCGGCAGGGTGGCGCTGCCCTGGGTGAGATCGTGTCCGACCGGCTTGCCTATCTCCACCGGCGCCCCCGCGTAGTCGAGAACGTCGTCCGCGACCTGAAAGGCCAGTCCCAGGTCACGGCCGTACCGGGCCGCCGCGCGGACGGCCTCCGGGGCCAGCCCCCCGACCACCGCCCCGATCTCGCAGCTGGCGGCGACCAGGGAAGCGGTCTTGAGCTCGATCCGGCGCAGGTAGTGCTCGATCGGCGTCCGGTAGTGGAATCTGGCCGCCTGCTGGATGAGCTCGCCCGCGCAGACGCTCATCACCGCCTCGGCGAGCAGGGTCACCACCTCGGCGCCGCTCCGGCCCGCCTCCCGGTAGGCCTTGGCGAAGTAGAAGTCGGCGACCACGATCGCTCGCGGGTGCCCGAGCGTGGAGACGACGGTCGGACGCCCGCGCCGGACCGGGGAGCGGTCGATGACGTCGTCGTGAATCAGGGTGGCGGCGTGGGTGAGCTCGACCGCCATCGCCGCCGGTTCCAGCCGGTCGTGGCCCGCGCCGCCGAGGCTCGCGAAGAGGAACACGAGCGCCGGCCGAACCCGCTTCCCGCCCGCGCGGAAGAGCTCCGTCATCGGCCTCGCCATCGGATCGCCGTCGCCGGCGATGGAGCTGAGAAGCGACGACTCGAGCCGGGCCAGGTCGTCCGCCACCGGCCCGAAGAGATCGAGCGGTGCCGGGCCTAGGTGGTCGGAGCCTTCGGCCAAAGGTCGACCTCTCTTGCCCCGCCCACCTCACCGTCGAAGAGGATCGAGGCGACCTCGTCGAAGCGGTCCAACCGGCCGGTCCCCACCACCTCGTGCCAGGGCTCGCCGGGCGCGGCGGCCATCCGCGAGTGGGCCAGCATTCGCGCCACCTTGGCCGCCGTCGTATCCGCCGAATCGACCAGGTTGAACGCGCCCGGATAGACGCGCTCGATGGCGGGCTTGAGAAGCGGATAGTGGGTGCAGCCGAGGACGAGCACGTCGGCGCTCAGCCGCACGATCTCCTCCAGGTCCTGGCGCAGCACCCGCTCCGCGCGGGGGGTGTCGGCGTCCCCCGCCTCGACGATCGAGACCAGCTCGGGGCACGCCTTCTGGAAGACGCCGATGGTGGGATCCATCTCCTTGATCGCGTGCAGATACTCCTGGCTCGCCATCGTCCCCTCGGTCGAGATGACGCCGATCAGCCCCTTCCGGGTCGCCTCCACCGCGGCCTGGGCGCCGGGGCTGATGACGCCCACCAGGGGCACGTCGAACACCTCTCGAGCTTGGTGGAGGGCCGCCGCCGTGGCCGTGTTGCACGCGATCACGACCAGCTTCACGTCCCGGGACTGGAGATAGCGGACGATGTCGAACGCGAACCCTCGCACCTCCTCCGGATCTCGCGGGCCGTAAGGGAAGTGCTGAAGATCGGCGAGATAGATCGTCGACTCGTCGGGGAGCCGCCGGCGGATCTCGCGGAGCACGGTGAGGCCGCCCACGCCGGAGTCGAAGACGCCGATCGGCCGGCGATCCCCCCCTGCGGCCGGAAGGGCGATCTCGATTCCGTTCCCGGCCTGCGCCTGGTTCATCGCGTCTGATCGTAGAACGGGCCGGGGCGCGGACCGGGTACGGCCTCTGCGCGGCCGGGACCTCTTTAGTCGCGGATCGAGAGCCGGTAGCCGAGCCCGGGCACCGCGTCCACCTGCACGCGGGACGAGGCGGTGGACCCCAGCTTGCGGCGAAGCCGCTGGATGTGGGGGTCCACGGAATGGTAGTCGAC
Organism: Candidatus Dormibacteraceae bacterium; assembly: GCA_050734915.1. Taxonomy (GTDB): domain Bacteria; phylum Chloroflexota; class Dormibacteria; order Dormibacterales; family Dormibacteraceae; genus JBOHUX01. The sequence goes on along the minus strand of JBOHUX010000069.1, from coordinate 5,847 downwards.
GTCCGCCAGGTAGCCCCAGACCTTCTCGAGCAGCTGCCCTCGGGTGAGAACGCGGCCCGGGTTGGCCGCCAGCAGGGCGAGCAGGTTGAACTCGGTCATGGTCAGCCCGACCTCGTTGCCGTCGATGCGCACCCGGCGTCCCTCGGTGTCGATCTCGACCCCCCCGACCTTGAGCAGTCCCTCGCCGGGATGCTCGGAGGCGGACTGCGACGACCGCCGGAGATGGGCACCGAGGCGGGCGGCGAGCTCACGCGAGTCGAAGGGCTTGGTGACGTAGTCGTCGGCACCGACCTCGAGTCCGACCACGACATCGACCTTCGAGGCCCGCGCGGTCAGCATGATCACCGGGCAGCTGACGCCCTGGCGCCGGATCTCACGGCACACGTCGAGCCCGCTGATGTCCGGCAGCACCCAGTCGAGGACCACCAGGTCCGGCTGCTTGGTGGCGATCGCATGCATGCCCTCGCCGCCGGTCGGAGCCTCCGCCATGTCGTAGCCCTGGTGGCGGCAGATCTCGCGCACGACGGCGCGGATGCCGGGGTCGTCCTCCACCAGGAGCACCTTCTTCCGGCCACGCTGGGCCTGAGCGGCAGCCATTCTGCCTTTCATTAAAGACCGACCGGAAGACGCCGGACCGCCGTCAGCCCCGTCGGGGAGCGGTGAAGCCGACCTGTCCGCCCTCATGCTGTGGCCGGCGCCGCCGGCGCATGACGAGCGCCCTAGCCTCCCCCGCGTCCACGATCGAGACCAGATCCCAACCCTCGGCGGAGGCGTCGTTGAGCCGCTTGGCGAGGCCCTCGCCGCCCGCCAGGTCATCGATGCTGATCCGCGCGACGGAATACTCGAATGTGCGATCGGGCTCCCCCACGGCCGGGATCGACGCCCGCGGCGACGGCTCGGCCTCCTCCTCGGGCTCGTCGGGCTCCTCTTCGCCCCGGATCCGGATCACGTCTCGATTGTAGTTGGGCCGGTGGGCGCGGCTCCGAGCCCCCGTCACGCACTCCGGCCCGCCTGGCCCCAGGGTCAGCCCTGCGCGGACACGGCGGGGACGCGAGACGGCGGGGACGCGGTCACCCTCTCGCCGCCCGCGCGGCCGGACGCCCCTTGGGTGGTGGCGATCAGCGCATCGACGGCATCCTCACTCCACTGCGTCCCGCGGCCGAGCCGGAGCTCGTTCATGACCCTCTCCATGGTCAGGGCCTCACGGTAGGGCCGCGCCGACGTCATGGCGTCGAAGGCGTCGGCGACGGCGATCACCCGGGCCCCGGTGGGAATCTCGTGCCCGCGCAGGCCGCCCGGGTAGCCGAGACCGTCCAGCCGCTCGTGGTGGCGCAGCACCAGGTCGCGCCCGCGGCGGAAGGTCGGGAAGGTGGCGAGAATGGCGGCCCCGACCTCCGGGTGGGTCCTCATCAGCGCGAACTCCTCCTCGGTGAGGCGCCCCTCCTTGAGGAGCACCGAGTCCGGGAGCCCGATCTTCCCGAGGTCGTGGACCCGGGCGGCGAGCCGGATGGTGTCGATCTCCCTCTCGGCGAGCCCCAGCCGACGGGCGATCCGGACCGCGCTGAGGGCCACCCGCCTCGAGTGCTCGTACGTGTAGGGATCCCGCCGGTCGACCACGTCCGCCATCGCCTCCAGAGCGGCGACGGTCTGCTCCACCATCTGGACCGACTTGCGGAGGGAGAAGACGACCACCGCCGCGGGCAGCGTCAGCACGAGGGCGACCCAGGGCCGGTGCAGCGAAACCAGGGCGACCAGGAACCCCGCCACGTAGAGGGTGCCGTTCTCGAGCAGATCCATCCTGCACGCCTGGCGGAGGATGGCGAGGGGATCCCGCGTCGTCTGGATGCTGGCGATGCCCGCCACCGCCAGCTCGCTCGACGCATACATGACGGTGGCCGCGGCCACCAGCTGTGCCACCCCCTCCCAGTGAGAGAGGGCGGACATGAGCTGAATCGGCCGCGCCATGTAGACCAGGCCCGCGACGCCGGTCATCAGCATCATCTGGCTGGAGTTGAAGACGGCGCTCTGGGGGGTCGCCAGGCGCCGCCCGCTGACCGGATCCCGCCGGGACATCATCGTCAGCTCGCCGATCAGCCGGCTCGCGCCGACCACCGCCATCGCCTCCGGCGGCCCCAGGAGGAGCAGGCAGGCGAAGTAGATCGCCGGCGTCGCGTCAACCTTGAACCGCGGCGATACCAGGACCGGGACGTGGGTGAGCGCCACACCCTGGCACCCGAGAACCAGCACCAGCGCCAGGCTCTCGGGTGCTCGGATCGGCCACGCCACGAGCCAGAAGAGGAGCAATCCCACCGCGCCCGTGGCGACGGCCACGATGTAGAGGCGGGCGCCCCAACTCAGCTTCACCGGCCCCCCCGCGCGGGGCGAGACGGGATCAGCCGAGGCCGAGGTCCGCTGCGATGCGCTGGAAGTTCCGGTTGCCACTTGCGATCGCGTCGAGCTGGATCCAGTGCCGGCCCAGGTTGATGCGGACGACGGGGTTGAGGTTGTAGGTGATCGGCAGCCCGATCGGGACGATGGGATCGTCGTGGCACCAGACCGCCGCATCCGCCGAGGCGGCCGTCGCCACGAGACCGACAGTCGCCAAACCCATAGCGATGAGAACCCGAATCATGAATCTCTCTCCTTTCTCCGAAGTGCGAATCACTTCGTGAGGCACGACTCTAGGCTCGAGCCTTTTAAGGAGCTGTTAGGAACTGGTTAAGAACTGTGAGGGGATCGGGATGATCGCCTTCAGCCAGGAGACCGCGGTCAGAGGTGAAGTCGGACCCCGATCCCCTCGGCGACGGCCCGGTCATGGACCAGGCGGGCCGCCGCCAGGTCTTCGACCGCGTGGCCGGTCGACTTGTAGACGGTCAGCTCGTCCTCCGAGGTGCGGCCGGGCCGGGTACCGGCCAGCACCTCCCCGACCTCGGTGACGAGGGCGGGGTCCAGTCCCTGGAGCTCCTGCGCGCCCGCGGGCGGGGGGCTGGTCACCGCGCCGCGCCACTCGACGAAGACCCGGCCGCCGGCCACGGTGGACGCGTCGAGCTCCGCTCCGCTCCCCACCGACGAGACGTGCGCGCCTGGGGCCAGCCAGCCGCGATCGATGATCGGGACAGCCGAATGGGTGCAGCAGCAGACGACGTCGGCGCCACGCACCGCCTCCTCGAACGATGTCGCGACCAGCCCCAGGGGATGGCGACCCGCCAGCCTCAACGCCTTCTGAGGGTCGCGGGAGGCGACCCGGATCTCAGAGAAGTCCCTGATCCGGGCGACCGCGTCGAGGTGCGAAGCTCCCTGGACGCCCGCTCCCAGGATGGTCAGGATGCGGGCGCCGGCGCGCGCCAGGACCAGGGCGGCGAGGGCCGCCGTGGCCCCGGTCCGGAGTGCCGTGATGTGGAGGCCGTCCATGACCGAGAACGGCGTGCCGGTCTCTTCCTCGAAGAGAGCGATCAGACCCTGGTGCGTCGGCAGGCCCCGCCCGTGGTTGCGGGGGAACACGGAGACCAGCTTCACGCCCAGGCCGGGTCCGGGAACGTGGCCGGCCATCGCGCTCACGATGCCGGCCGGGGCGGCGGCGGCGACCCGCGGGGGCGCCGAGGCACGTCCGGCGGAGAGCTCGATGAGAGCCCGCTCCAGCGCCGCCGAGAGCGCCTCCCGGTCGAGCAGCCTCTCCACGTCGGCGCGGGAGAGGTAGAGCAGGTCGGTCATGCTCGCCAGATGCTACCGCCGGGCGGCGGCGGGCGGGCCCCCGGCCCGGGCCGGGTCACCGGACCGGCGCCGGCTCCCGGGCCGGGATGGCCACCGGCTCGACGGCCAGCTCGCCGTCCGCGGCATCGACCCGAACAGCCTCCCCGGCGTGGAACCGGCCCTCCAGGAGGCCCATCGCGAGACGGTCCTGGACCAGCTTCTGGATCGTGCGCCGCAGGGGCCGCGCGCCGTAGACGGGGTCCCAGCCGCGCTCCGCGAGGAGGGCGCGCGCGCGAGGGGTGACCTCCAGCCGCAGCCCCCTCTCCGCCAGGCGCGTCTCGAGCGTGCGGAGCTGGATGTCGACGATGGACTCCAGCTGTTCTCTGGTCAGCCGCCGGAACACGATCACCTCGTCGAGCCGGTTCAAGAACTCGGGCCGGAAGTGGCTCCGGAGGATCTCCAAAACTGAATCGCGGGCGCCGTCGAAGTCCTCCGCGGCCATCTCCTGGATGACCTGGCTGCCGAGGTTCGAGGTCATGATCACGACCGCGTTCCGGAAGTCTACGGTGCGTCCCCGGCCGTCCGTGAGCCGCCCGTCGTCGAGGATCTGAAGGAGGACGTTGAAGACGTCCGGATGCGCCTTCTCGATCTCGTCGAGCAACACCACCGCGTAGGGGCGACGCCGGATCGCCTCGGTCAGCTGACCGCCCTCGTCGTAGCCGACATAGCCGGGCGGGGCGCCGATCATCCGGGCCACGGCGTGCTTCTCCTGGTACTCGGACATGTCGAGCCGGACCAACGCCTGCTCGTCGTCGAACAAGAACTCCGCCAGCGCCCTGGCCAGCTCGGTCTTCCCCACCCCGGTCGGACCCAGGAACATGAAGGAGCCGACCGGCCGTCCGGGGTCGGAGAGGCCCGAGCGGGACCGGCGGACGGCGTTGGCGATCGCCTCCACGGCCTGCTCCTGTCCGACCACCCGGACGTGGAGGCGGTCCTCCATCCGGAGCAGCTTGACGATCTCGCCCTCGATCAGTCGGGAGACGGGGATGCCGGTCCACTTGGCGACGATCCCGGCGATGTCCTCCTCGTCCACCTCCTCCTTGAGGAGCGGCCGGGTTCCCTGCAGCTCGGCGAGCCGGCGGTTCTGCTCGCCCAGCCGGGCGTCCAGCTCGACCAGCTCGCCGTAGCGAAGCCTGGCTGCGCGCTCGAAGTCGGCCGCCCGCTCGGCCCGCTCCGCCTCGTGCCGGGCCTCCTCGAGCCGTGCCTTGAGCTGCCGGGTGGCGGCGATGACGCCCTTCTCGTTCTCCCACCGGGTCCGCATCGCGTCCCGCGCCTCGGTCGTCGAGGACAGCTGCCCGTCGATTCCGGAAAGGCGCGCCTTCGAACCCTCGTCACTCTCCTTCATGAGCGCCTGGCGCTCGATCTCGAGCTGGCGGATCTGCCGCTCCAGCTCGTCCAGCTCGGCGGGCATGGAGTCGATCTCCATCCGCAGCCGGGCCGCCGCCTCGTCGACGAGGTCGATCGCCTTGTCGGGGAGGAAGCGGTCGGCGATGTACCGGTTCGAGAGCACGGCGGCAGCCACCAACGCCGAGTCCTTGATGCGGACCCCGTGGTGCACCTCGTAGCGCTCCCGAAGGCCGCGCAGGATGCTGACGGTGTCCTCGACCGAGGGCTGGCCCACGAGGACGGGCTGGAAGCGGCGCTCGAGCGCGGCGTCCTTCTCGATGTGCTTGCGGTATTCGTCCAGCGTGGTGGCGCCGATGGCCCGCAGCTCACCCCGGGCCAGGGCCGGCTTGAGCAGGTTGGCGGCGTCCACCGCGCCCTCGGCCGCGCCCGCGCCGACCAGCGTGTGCAGCTCGTCGATGAAGAGGATGACCTGGCCCTCCGCGCCGATCACCTCCTTCAGCACCGCCTTGAGGCGGTCCTCGAACTCGCCTCGATATTTGGCGCCCGCCACCAGCGCGCCCAGGTCGAGCGCCACCACCCGGCGGCCCTTCAGCCCCTCGGGAACGTCCTCGACGGCGATCCTCCGGGCGAGGCCCTCCGCGATGGCCGTCTTGCCCACGCCCGGCTCGCCGATCAGGACCGGGTTGTTCTTGGTCCGCCGCGAGAGGACCTGGATGACCCGCCGGATCTCCTCGTCGCGCCCGATGACGG
>JBOHUX010000068.1:0-10844 GCA_050734915.1 Candidatus Dormibacteraceae bacterium | reverse complement strand
GCTCGACCATGTTCCCGCCCATCCTGCCCAGCCCGACCATGCCCATCTCCATGGTCAGCCTCGCCTCCCCGCCACCGGATGGGAGGGGGGCCTCCCCCCTTGCGGCGGCCGGGCGAAGCCCTTCCCCCGCCGCACCCCCCTGCCCAGCCCGACCATGCCCATCTCCATGAGAGCTGTCTCCCTCCTATGCGGGTGCGGCCTAGATGAGTGATTCCTAATGGGGTCGAGAGATTCGGTGTCCAGGTGCCCACCCCGGGGTCCCCGCGAAATCGCCAGATTTCGTGGGGTGGGAGATGGTGGCTCGGCGCCCAGCACCGGAGCGCGCGCAGCCGTAGCTGCGTAGGAGAGGAGCGGAGAAGCCGGGCCGCCAGATGGGGTGCATGGGCGCCGAAGACCCGTCGATATTCGGAATTACTCATCTAGCGGACCGCACGCTCGATGGCGGCGGCGAGAGCCTTCCAGCCAGCCGCGTGGTTCGATCCCAGGTTGACCCGCAGCACCGGCAGCTCTCGCGATTCCAGCGACTGCAGATCGCCCAGCGCCTGCGCCGCCTTGAGCGTCCGGAAGCCGAAGTCCTGGCCGGGGATGGCGAGGTCCCGGGCATCCTCCTGCACCACCTGGAGGAACACCCCCTTGCCGGGGCCGCCCTTGTGGAGCTGGCCGGTCGAGTGCAGGAAGCGGGGGCCATAGCCGGCGGTGGTGGCCACGTGCCGGGCATCCAGAACGGCGGCCCGGATCCGGCCCAGCGCCCTCTCGGAGGCGCTGGAGCGCGCCGTGTAGGACATGACCGCGAAGTAGGAGCCTTCCTTGAGCCGGCCCGCCAGCTTGGCAATTCCGGCCGGCAGCTTGGGGTCGCTCGCCGCCAGCTCGTTGACGGTCGGCAGGGCGCCCCTGGTCTTGAACTCGGCCAGGACCCGGCTCGTGTTGTCCTTGCTCTCCTGGACGTTGGGCTGATCGAAGGGATTGATGCCCAGGATCGAACCCGCCACCGCGACGGCGATCTCCCAACGAAGGAACTCTCCGCCCAGGTCGAGCTTGTCCCTGAGGGTCAGGGTGACCACCGGCTGGCCGGCCTTCTCCAGCGCCGCCACGCCCGGGTGCTCGGGGTCCTTGTCCATCCGCACCTGCACGAACAGCCGGTCGGAGCCGTAGGCGTCGGGGCTCCGCAGCGGCTCCCCCTCGACGGGCACGATCCCCTTTCCCTGCTTGCCGGTGCTCTCGGCGATCAGCTGTTCCACCCAGAAGCCGAGGGTGGCGATCTTGGGGCTGGCGATCAGGGTCAGCTTGTCCCGCCCCCGCGCCGCCAGCTGACCGGCAACCGCGCCCAGCCAGATCCCGGGACTCTTCTCGACCGGGATCGACGCATCGCAGGAAAGGGTCATCTCCCGGGCGCGCTCCAGCAGCTCGACCGCGTCCACGCCCATCAGCGCCGCCGGCACCAGTCCGAAGTAGGAGAGGACCGAGTACCGGCCACCGATGTCGGGCGGATTCTCGAAGAGCCAGCGGAAGCCGTGCTCCGCGGCCAGCCTGACGAGCGGGGTGTCGGGGTCGGTGACGGCCGCGAAGTGCCGGCCGGCCTTGTCCCCCACCTCGGCTCGCGTGCGGTCCCAGAAGAGGCTGAAGTGGGACAGCGTCTCCAGCGTGGTCCCCGACTTGCTGGAGACCACGAACAGCGTCTCCCTGGGCGAGATCGAGGAGACGAGATCGAGGACCGTGCCGGGATCGGTGGTGTCCAGCACGTGCAGCCGCGGATGCCCACCCGCGTGACCGAACGTGTGGCGGAGGACGTCCGGTCCCAGGCTCGAGCCGCCCATTCCGAGCAGGACGACGTCGGCGAAGCTCTGGCCCTCCCGCGCGATCTTGTTCAGCCTCGCCGCCTGGTCCAGCATCTTCTCGGTCACCGTCAGCCAGCCAAGGCGGTTCTTGATCTCCTCCAGTGTCTCGGCGCGCGAGCTCCACAGGCTCGGGTCCAAGGACCACAGGCGGTGCGGGAGGTCCTCGCTCTGGAGCGTCGCGACGGCGTCGTCGACCGCCGGCTGGAGCTCGCCGAGGTGGTACCACAGGCGCGGCCCGCGGCCCTCGCGGATGCCCTTGACGGCGTCCCTGACGGTCGCGGTCAGGCTCTCGTAGGACTTGCTGAAAGCCTCCACCCCCTCCACCTCCAGCTCCCGCGTGACCTCGTCGAGATCGATGCCTGCCGCGGCCAGCCCCGCCAGCTGGCGGCGGGCCAGGTCGAGGTTCTCGTCCAGGCTCCGGCGCACCTCGCCGTGGTCGCGCAACGCCGCGAGGGTGGAGTTGGGCATCGTGTCCACAGTGTCGGGCCCGATCAGCTCCTCGACGTACATGGTGTCGGCGTAACGGGGATCCTTGACCGAGGTGCTCGCCCACAGGCAGCGCTGGACGCGTGCGCCGGACCTGGCCAGGGCCTCCCAGCGAGGTCCCGCGTGGAGCGCCTTGAACTGCTCATATGCCATCTTGGAGTTGGCGACGCCGGCCTTCCCGAAGAGGGCCTGGAGGCGCGACTTCTCCTTGGGGCCGGCGGCGGCGACCGCCCCCTCGAGGGCCTTGTCCACCTTGGTGTCGACGCGGCTGACGAAGAAGCTGGCCACACTGGCGATCTTCCCCAGGCGCCCGCCGCCGGCCTTGAGGTCCTCGAGGCCGGACAAGAACGCGTCCACCACCTCCACGTACCGGTCCACGGAGAAGATGAGCGTGATGTTGACGTTCACCCCCTCCCCGATCATGGCCCGGATGGCGGGCAGGCCATCCCTGGTGGCGGGGATCTTGATCAGGATGTTGGGGCGCCGGCAGCGCCGCCAGAGATCGCGCGCCATGGCGATCGTCTTCCTGGTGTCGTAGGCGATCTTCGGAGACACCTCGATGCTCACGTAGCCGTCGGCTCCCTTGGTGCGGTCGTAGACGGGCCGCATCACGTCGGCGGCCGAGCTCACGTCCTCCACCATCAGCTCCCAGATGATGTCGTCGGGCCGCTTGCGGGCATTCACCAGCTTCACCAGCGCCTCGTCGTAGTCGGTCGAGCCGGAGATCGCCTTGTCGAAGATGGTCGGGTTGGAGGTGATCCCGGTCACGCCTTCGTCCCGGAGCCGGGCCAGCTCCCCGGAGGTCACCATCTGCCGCCTCAGGTTGTCGAGCCAGACGCTCTGGCCCTGCCGCTTCACCTCCGCCACGGGTCCGTTCGCCCTGCTCGACGCCACGCTAACCCTCCTCCACCAGCCGGGCCGCCGCGGCGGCGATCTGCCCCGCCCCGATCCCCGCCGCCTCGATCAGCTCCGCCGGCGTCCCCGACCCTGGCAGGCCCTGGACGGCCAGATGTACGATGCGCGGCGGCTTCGGGTCCGCCGCCACCGCCTCCATCACCGCCGCCCCCAGCCCCCCCTGCGGGTAGTGGTCCTCGACCACCACCAGCCTGCCGTCCGTCACCCTGGCCGCCTCCCGGATGGCCTCGGCGTCGACGGGCTTGACCGAGTAGAGGTCGATCACCCGCGCCCGCACCCGCCTCTCGGCGAGGGCGTCCGCCGCCGCCAGGGCGTTGTGCACGGTCACGCCCGCGCCGAGGATGGCGACCTGGTCGTCGGGGCTCGAGCGCACGATCTTGGAGCCCCCGATCGTGAATTCCTCGTCGGGCCCATAGAGGACCGGGTAGGCGCCCCTCGTCGTTCGCATGAAGACCACCCCCAGAGTGTCCGCCATCAGGCGGACCAGTTTCGCCGCCGAGGTGCCGTCGCTGGGATAGAGGACGGTCGAGCCGTGGATCGCGCGCATCGAGGCCAGGTCCTCGAGGGCCATCTGCGAAGGCCCGTCCTGGCCGATCTCGACCCCCGCATGGGAGCCGGTCAGGCGGATGTTCGCCCGCGAGATGGCCGCCATGCGCACGAAGTCGTAGGCGCGGGCGAGGAAGGCGGCGAAGGTGGAGGCGAAGGGGGTGTACCCGCGGACGCTGAGCCCGACCGCGGCGGCGATCATCTGCTGCTCGGCTATGAACATCTCGAAGAACCGATCCGGATACGCCTTGGCGAACTCGTCGGCGTGCGTCGAGTTGCTGACCTCCCCGTCCAGCGCCACCACCTCCGGCCGGACGCCTAGGGCCAGCAGCGCGTCGCCGTAGGCCTTCCGGGTGGCCACCGCATCGCCCTTTCGGTAGCGGGGGAGTACGACCTCAACGGCCGCGGGCCGGCTCTTGGCCGATCGCCCGACCGGCTTCGCCACCTCGACGGTGACCTTCCTGATCCCGCCCAGCTCCCGGATCGCCCGCTCCGCCATGTCAGGCGGGAGCGCCTTGCCATGCCAGCCGTCCTTGTCGGCGATCTCCTTGAAACCGGAGCCCTTGACGGTCCTGGCGACGATCACCGTCGGCCGGTCGCCGGCGCCGCGCGCCCGGGTCAGGGCGGCGTCGATCGCCTTGGGATCGTGGCCGTCGATCACGATCGCCTGGCACCCGAAGGCCTGGGCGCGGGCGCGATAGACCTCCAGGTCCCAGCCGTACTCGGTCTCGCCGCGCTGGCCGAGGCGGTTGACGTCGAAGATCGCGGTCAGGTTGCCGAGCTTGTAGTGCGCGCCCTTGTCCAGCGCCTCCCAGATCGAGCCCTCCGCCAGCTCGCTGTCGCCGCAGAGCGTCCAGACGTGGAAGGGGAGCCGGTCCAGGTGACGCCCCGCCAGGGCGACGCCGACCGCGATCGCCAGGCCCTGGCCGAGTGAGCCCGTGGCCACGTCCACCCAGGGGAGGGCGGGGGTCGGGTGGCCCTGGAGGCGGGAACCGAACTTGCGAAAGCTGAGCAGCTCCTCGTCGGTAATCGCGCCCGCGGCCTTGAACACCGCATAGCAGAGAGGGGAGGCGTGGCCCTTGGAGAAGATCAGATGGTCGTTCGACGGATCGTCGGGACGGCTCCAGTCGTATCTCAGGTGGCGCGCCATCAAGACCGCCATCAGATCGGCGGCGGACATGGACGAGGTGGGGTGCCCGGAGCCGGCCGCGGTGCTGCAGCGGATGCTGTCCACGCGCAGCTGCCGGCCCAGCTCATCGAGGAACTCGAGCTCATCGCGCTTCAGCTCTCCGGTCGCGCTCTCCTTCATGGCCATGTCGTCTTCATTTCATCCCAATCCGGCGGCAGCCTGCAGGGCGGCCGCCCGCCGCGCGGGCGGCTTCTCGAGCAGGCGGTCCGTGATCAGCACCCGGTAGAGCGCCTCTTGGCGTGCCATCTCGGCACGGTAGGCCTCGGTCGCGCGCCGACGCGGGCGGTAGATCCGGCCCAGCGCAGGCTTCAGCTCCTCCCCCGTCGCCAGCCCCACCCCTTCCAGGGCCCTGATCGCCGCGCCCCGGCTGGAGGCCTCCTTCGCGCTGCCGGTGGCGATCGTGCGGCCGGTCGCGTCGGCGGTGATCTGCATCCAGGCCGGGGAGTGCAGCAGCGCCGCGCCGCTGGCGACCAGCCGCTCGGGCGCCGGCATCACCCGGTCCAGGAGCCGGTCGATCCGGCCGAACTCGATCGAGACCGCCTCCAGCCCCGCGCGGACCAGCTCCCGCGGCGTGGTCGCCGAGGTCAGGCCCGCGATCGCGCCCGCCGCGTGAACGGCGTACCCGGGGCTGCGCTCGCCCGCCAGCAGGGGCAGGAAGGTGAGGCCGTGCTCGGTGGGCGCGAGCGCGGCGATCTGGCGCTCCAGCAAGCCGCCGTCGAGGGCCAGGGTGCGCAGGAACCACTCGTAGAGGTTGCCGCCGTTGCTGAGTGCACCGCCCATCACCACCCGGTCGGCGTCCAGCCGGTAGCACCATAGCCCCGCGGGAATCGAGGCGGGCGGACCGCCCCCCATGACGCGAAGCGCACCCGAGGTCCCGACCGTGATCGCGCGCTGGCGGGGGTCCAGGCAGCCGCTGCCGAGGTTGGCGAGCGCGCCGTCCCCGGCCGCGGTGAACCACGGCACCTCGGCCAGCGCCGGCCAGCGCCGCGCGTAGGGCGCCCGCAGGCCGCGCTCCTCCTCCGCCAGCGCGGGCAGGGCTTCGATCGCCACCCCCAGGGCCTCCAGGAGCTGGCCGTCCCAGTGGCGCTCGACCAGGCCCATGAGCCCGGTTCCGGATGCCATCGAGAGGCTGGTGCGGGGGGTGCCGAACAGACGCCAGTGAAGCAGGTCCCCGATCGAGAGCCAGCGCACCCCCCGCGACCAGAGCGGGCGCTGCTGGCGGCGCAGCCACGCCAGCTTGGCCGGCCAGTAGCTGGGGTGGATGAGGCATCCGGTCCGCTGCCGGATCGCCTCCGCGTCGAGCGATTCCCGGAGCCGGGCGGCGTCCCGCCAGCTCCTGGCGTCCGACCACAGGTACACAGGCGTCAGCGGCCGGGCGTCGGCGTCGGTGGCGACCAGGCCGTGCCAGAAGGTCGAGATGCCGACCGCGACGATCCGCTCCCGGCGGCCGGGGCCGGCCCGCTCGAGGATGCCGTCGAGCGCCCGCTGGACGAGACGCAGCAGCTTCTCGGCGTCCACCTCGGCGGCCCCGTCCGCCGTCACGTGGGGGCGGTACGGGAGGTGCACCTCCGCCCCCGGCTGGGGCCGCGCGCGCTGGTTGAAGAGCAGGGTGCGGACGGACGATGTCCCCACGTCCAGCGCCACCACGAGAGGCGAACCCTTCGTGGTGGATGTCATCGTCCTCCAGTCTAGATGAGCAATTCCGAATATCGACGGCCCGGCGAGGGTGATGCCACGCCGGCCTGCTCGGGACCGGGCGTCAGGGGCTGGGCGGCGGCAGGCTCGCGGCCGGGCTCGCGGCCGGTCGCGGGGCCGGGGTCGCCAGCCTGGGCGCGATCTTGCCCCAGCGGGACTGGAAAGCGGCCTGGCGACTTGTCAGCTCGGCGCCGGCCCTCGCCTGGCCATGGTCACGCAGCGCCTGCTCGAGTCCCAGGATCGACTGCGCAGCCTCGTTCTGCAGCCGGTCCCGGGCGGCCAGCCAGCCGGTGCTCCGGTCGGCGGTTCCGAGGAGCTGGTCGGCGGCGGCGAGGAGGTCCTGCTGGCGCGACCCGATCAGCCCGAGCGTGCTGGCCGCGTCGCCCGCCGCCGCCATCACCTCCGCCTCCTTGAGCCGCTGCCCCGCCAGCGACACCTCCAGGTTCGACCGCGAGACTGGCGAGCGGGTGACCATCAGGAGGGCGTTCTCGCCACCCCGCTTGAAGCCGTAGAGGGGCGAGCCGGGGTCGCTGAACCCGGCCGCCAGCGCGATCATGACGCTGACGGCGATGGCGAGGACGACCAGGACCACCGTCAGCAGGGCCGAGCCCAGATGAAGCTTGCGGACCTGGGGCCGGTGGCTCTCGCGCAGCCGGAGGTCGTGGCGGTGGACCCAGCCCACCCGGCGCTGCGCGGCCTCGGCCAGGAAGATGGTCAGGAGCCGGCTTCGGAGCGCCTCGCTCGCCGGAGGCTGCGGCAGCTCCTCCAGGTCCGCCTCGGTGAGCCCCGCCGACGCCAGGCCACGCCGGAGCAGCGAGCGCACCGACCACTCCCGGCGGCGCCCGGCGACGGCCAGCGCCCGCGGCTCGACGCCGCCCACCACGTGGGCCGCGAGGACCTCCAGCTCGGCGGCGCGGAGCGCGAACAGCGCCGACCGGGTCCGCGCGGCACGGCCAGAGCCGGCCGCCACCGGCGCCCCCGCGACGATCACCTGGGCGGCCACGACGACCAGCCAGTCGGCCTCATCCGAGCCCACCCGCCGCCCCACCTCCGTCAGGCGGTCGAGCGCGCGGATGAATGTCTCCCTGGTCAGCTCGCCCGCCGTCTCCCCGTCGCCGGTGAGTGCGTAGGCGAGCCCATGCACGCGGTCGACGCCCTGCTCGAATAGCTCGACCAGTGCCTGGGGCTCGTAGAGCCGGGCCCGCGCGGTGTCGGGATCGCCGATCCGGCCTGGCGACCTCGCGGCTCGGGAAACGCTCAACCTTGCCATTGAACCTTGAACGCCACTTACGCCGCGGCCGCCCGCACCTTGGCTCTACGAGGTGCCGGCCGATCAGGCCTGGGCGAGCTCCTCGACCTGTCCGACCATGCCGTCGAGGATGGCCAGTCCGGCGTCCCAGAACCCGGGATCGGTGACGTCCATGCCCAGGCCGCGAACCAGCTCGTCGGGGCGCTGGGAGCCGCCCGCCGCCAGGAAGGCCAGGTAGGAGTCCACGAACCCGGGTCCGGCCTCCCGGTAGCGCTGGTAGATCGACAGCGCGAGCAGGTTCCCGAAGGCGTAGGCGTAGACGTAGCCGGGCGTGTGGATGAAGTGGCCGACGTAGCTGAACCAGACGGCGTGCTCATCGGTGAGGGTAAGCGAGTCGCCGAACATCCGACGCAGGTTCTCGAGCCAGAGCTGGCCCAGCTTCTCCGGCGCGAGCTCGCCCTCCTGCCGCCGGAGGACGTGGCAGGCATCCTCGAACCGGTTCATGGCCACCTGCCGGAAGATGGTCGCGATCGCTCCCTCGACCTGGCCGCAGAGCATGGAGAGGCGGATCTTGGGGTCGCCCTCCTCGGCCATGATCCGATCGAATGTGAGGGCCTCCCCGAACACCGAGGCGGTCTCGGCGAGCGTCAGCGGAGGATGGAAATCGAAGATGTGCTGCTCGGCGGCCAGCCGGTCGTGGAGCCCGTGCCCGAGCTCGTGGGCGAGCGTGAGCGCGTCGTTCAGCTTGCCCGTGAAGTTCAGCATCACGAAGGGATGGAACCGGGGCGTGGCGGCCATGCAGTAGGCGCCGCCGCGCTTGCCGTCGGCGACCGGGGCATCGATCCAGGATCGCTCGAAGAACTCGTCGACGAGCCCGCCCGCCCGCGCCGAGAAGCGGTGGTAAGTGCCCAGCACGAGTTCCTTGGCGCCCTCCCAGGTGATCTCGCGGGTGGCGTCGCCGACCGGGGCGTAGCGGTCCCACTCGAAGAGCTGATCGAGCCCAAGCATCCGCCGCTTGGCCCGGTAGTAGCGGGAGACCACGTCGTAGCGGCCGGTGACCGCCTCGATCAGCGCCTGCACGGCCGCGTCGGAGGTCTCGTTGGCGAGGTTCCGGACCGAGATCCAGCTCGGATAGCTCCGCACGCGATCATCGATCGCCTTCTCCTGCAGCATCACGTTGAAGACGTAGGCGCGGGTCCGTAGGTCCCGCCGGAGGGCGGCGGTGACCCCCTCCGCGGCCGCTTTGCGGAGCTCGCGGTCGCCCTGGTACTGCATCGAGAGCGCCTCCTCGAGCGCCATCTCGTCACCCCGCACCTCGACGCGGATGGCCGCGCAGAGCTCCTCGAAGAGCCGCACCCAGGCGGAGGTGACCGGGCTGTACTCGGTCAGGATCCGTTCCTCCGGCTCGCCGAGCTGGTGGGGCCGGTACTTGCGGGCCGACTCGATCGTGTGCCGATAGCGGGCGGTCGTGGGGTCGGCCGCGAGGCGCTCCGCGCGGTCGTCGTCGAGATGGGCGAGCTCCAGCGAGAAGAAGACGCCGTGCTTGCCCCGCTCGGCTCCCGCCTCCCGGACCCGCGCCATCAGCCGCCCGGCGGCCGGGTCGGCGGTGTTCTGCGAGTGCAGGAGCTGGGCGTAGATGCCGGGCTTCGACGTCCCCTCGTAGTGCTCCTCCAGGTCCTCCATCATGGTCCGGAAGTCAGCCGGCTCCAGCTCCGCGAGACGTCCCTTGTATCTCGCCTCGAACTCCTGCGCGGTCCTCAGGCCCCAGGAGAGGTCGGCCTCGAGGGCGGGATCGGTCGGCGAGGCATAGAGCTCGTCCAGCCGCCAGCGAACGTCCTCGGCGCCGAACCTGGTCGCGGTCTGAGCCATCTGTTGTTCTCGGTTCTCCTTCTGTCAGTTGCGGTCGAGCACGCGGGAGACGACGTCCACGATGCTGGGACCCGGCTTCCCGAACGGCACCGAATGGACGCGGTGCGCGTAGACCATGTCCGCCACGCCGGTGATGTGCTCGACGCCGACCTCGTCGGACTGCTCGTAGGAGGCCTTGGCCTGGGCGGCGCGGGCGCAGACGAGGTCCGACCGGTGCCCATCCACCTCCAGCGCGATGCTGATCTGGGCGATCAGGTGAAGCATCGCGCGGGGCACCGCCACCTCGGGGAAGGTCTCGATCGCCCCCCAGATGCGGTCCCGGACCTCGTCCTCCGCCGGTCGGTGATCGGCGTAGAAGCGGCCGGGATCCTCCTCCCAGCCGGCACGCTTCTCGACGATCTGGACCCGCAGGTCTATCTCGCGGATGCCCTCGACGTCGACGCAGAGCCCGAAGCGGTCGAGCAACTGCGGCCGCAGCTCGCCCTCCTCCGGGTTCATCGTCCCCACCAGGATGAAGCCGGCCGGGTGCACCACCGAGACCCCCTCCCTCTCGACCACGTTGACCCCCATCGCCGCCGCGTCCAGCAGCACGTCCACGATGTGGTCGTCGAGCAGGTTCACCTCGTCCACGTAGAGGATGTTCCGGTTCGCCTCCGCCAGCACCCCCGGCTCGAAGCGCCGCGCCCCCTCCCGCAGCGCCGCCTCCAGGTCGATGGTGCCCACCACCCGGTCCTCGCTGGCGTTGATGGGCAGCTCCACCACCCGCATCCGCCTCGTCGTCACCGGCAGCCCGCCCTCCCCCATCCGCTCCCGGCACTCCTGGCAGAGCAGCTCCGGCTCCTCCGGGTGGCAGCCGAAGCGGCAGCCCTCGACCACCTTCTGCTCCGGCAGCAGCCGCGCCAGCGCCCGCACCGCCGTCGACTTGCCGGTCCCCTTCTCGCCCCGGATCAGCACCCCGCCGATGCCGGGGTTGATGGCGTTGAGGACCAGCGCCAGCTTCATCCGCTCCTGGCCCACGATCCCCGTGAACGGATACGAGTACCTCTCTATCGCCATCGGC
>JBOHUX010000067.1:0-11453 GCA_050734915.1 Candidatus Dormibacteraceae bacterium | reverse complement strand
CTTCTGGACGCTCTTCATCGGTTTCAACGGTACCTTCCTGCCCATGCACTCGCTGGGGCTCTCCGGCATGCCCCGCCGCATCTACACCTATCCGGGCGGATTCGGCGAGGAGACCTGGGGCGCGATCAACCTGTTCGTGACCCTGATGTCCTTCCTGATCGCCCTCTCGGTCCTGCTCTTCGTCATCAACTTCCTGTGGAGCCGCAAGCACGGAGAGATCGCCGGCGGCGACCCCTGGCTGGCCAACTCCCTGGAGTGGGCGACCACCTCACCGCCCCCGCCCTACAACTTCGAGCAGGTGCCCGAGGTCCGCAGCTTCATGCCCATGCGGGACATCCGGGGCGGCGTGCTGGCCCGGGAGCACCCCGCCGAAACGGCGCCCGGGTAGCGAGGCCGCCCCGCTCCCCTCGAGCCGCGCGCGAGGAGGCGGGACGCTCTCCGGGCTGGGTTCACCACTTGACGCGGAACCACTCCAGCCGCGCCGAGACGATAGGACTCTGAGCCGGGGCCCCCGGGCCGGATCCTCAGTCGGGCGAGGGGTGCTCGGCCTCGTCTGGATAGTGCTGGGCGGGCTCCGGTGCATGATTCATGCGGTCCCCTCGGAGCACCCACAGGCCAAGCCCCACCACACCTCCACCGGCGACGAGGAACGTCAGGATGACGGCCGCGGTGGCGAGCGGCCACTCGCCTATCAGGTACATCCCCCCTATTATCGCGCGACCGTCGCGGCGCCCCCCCTCTTCCAAACCCCGGCCGGGGCCTGGAAGAGGTCGCGCCGCTCCCGTTAGAGTCCACCTGGAAACTCTGTGCACATCGATCTGCTCGACATCGCCATCCTGATCGGCCTCGCCATCGGCCTCGCCAACGGCCACCGGCGTGGCTTCTGGCTATCCCTCATGCAGTACCTGGGCCTGGTCGTGGGCGTCGTCGTGGGGGCCGCGCTCGCTCCCAAGATCACGCACGCGCTCGGCATCACGAGCAGCGTGGGCGCGCCGCTGGCGGCCGTCCTCATCCTGGTCGTCGGCGGCAGCCTCGGCAGCAGCCTCGGATACTGGATCGGCGAGCCGGTTCGCGTCCGCCTCCTGGGCGGCCCGACGCGGGGAGAGCCGGACAGCATCGCCGGCGCGGTCCTGTCCCTGGTCGCGGTCCTGGGTGTGGTCTGGTTCCTCGGCCTCACCTTCAGGGACGGGCCCAGCCCCCAGCTGGCGAGGCTGATCCAGACTTCGACCATCCTCCACCGGCTGGACGCGGTGGCGCCCCGGCCACCCGCCTTCCTCGGTGGCGTCGCCGGCGTCCTGGCAGGGGTCCCTTTTCCGGAGACCTTCGCCGGGCTGGAACCTCCGCTTCCCTCACCGCT
This sequence comes from Candidatus Dormibacteraceae bacterium, assembly GCA_050734915.1. Lineage (GTDB taxonomy): Bacteria > Chloroflexota > Dormibacteria > Dormibacterales > Dormibacteraceae > JBOHUX01. The sequence continues at coordinate 10,096 of JBOHUX010000067.1, read as the reverse complement.
CCCGACTCCGAACGATCCCGCCGTGCGCACCCCGGGCGTGAGGCTGGCGGAGAGCCGGACGGTGAAGGTCCTGGGCCAGGGCTGCGGAGGCGAGGTCAGCGGGAGCGCCTTCCCGGTCGGCCCTCATCTCTTCCTGACCAACGCCCACGTCGTCTCCGGGACCAGCGGGACCCGCGTCGTCCTCGCCGATGGGACCACCTCCTACCCCGCCCAGGTGGTCGTGTTCGACCCCGGGCGGGACGTCGCGATCCTCTACGTGCCCGGATACGGCCTCCCCGCCCTCGCCGACTCGGGTGCGGGGCGCGGCACGCAGGGGGCGGTGATCGGCTACCCGGGGGGCGGGGCGAGGCGCACCGTGCCGGCGGTCGTCGACGACTCCATGAACGCCCAGGGCCGGGACATCTACAACCAGAACCTCGTCACCCGCCAGATCTGGGTCATCGAGAGCGACGTCCGCCCCGGCAACTCCGGCGGCCCGCTCGTGAACGTCCAGGGGCAGGTCATCGGGGTCATCTACGCGGCCTCCACCAGCCACCCCCGGCAGGGCTACGCCCTCACCGACGCCGAGGTCGCGCCCGACGTGCAGGCCGCTCAGAACCGCACCTCGCCGATCGACACCTCCCAGTACGCCTGCGCCGCCTGAACGGCGCTCAAGCCCGGGTCAGTGGAGAATCTCGAGCGTCCCCTCCAGCAGGGCCTCGGCACCCTGGACCAGGAGCCGGTCCTCGGTGTGCTCCCGGGGCGAGTGGCTGATGCCGCCGGTGCTGGGCACGAAGAGCATGCCGGCCGGGACCTCCAGCGCCAGCATGCCGGCATCGTGGCCGGCGCCGCTGACCAGCCGCCGCCAGGGCCTTCCGACGCGTGCGCAGGCCCGTTCCAGCGCCGCGATCACGCCCGCGTCCATGAACTGAGGGCGTCCCGAGCCCGACCGATGCCGGACCTGGAACGCGCATCCCTCCTCGCGGGCGATGTCGGCGACGCGCGCCCGCAGCGAGCCGGCGCCCCGCTCGAGGGCGCCCGGGCGGATGGAGCGCATCTCGACGACGATCTCGGCCCGACCGGGGACAACGTTGGGTGCACCGGGCGCGAACGAGATCACGCCGGCGTTGCCGACCATCTCCGGATCGATCTCGGAGAGCATCTCCCGCAGCCCCGCCACCACCCGCGCGGCCGCCCGGCCGGCGTCCTTGCGGAGGGGAAAGGGCGTGGTACCGGCATGGTTGGGCTCACCCTCCAGAATGACGTCGAAGCGGCTGATCCCCACGATGCCCTCGACCACCGCCAGCTCGACGCCCTCCGCGACCATGCGCGGCCCCTGCTCGATGTGGATCTCGAGGTAGCCTCGCAGCTCTCTCACGTGGGGGCTCTGGCAGAGAGCCCGTGAGCCGACCACGCCGCCGCCCGGGCCGGCGCCCTCCTCGTCCCAGAAGCTGACCACCTCCACGACCGGCGCCGCGGCGTGCCGGGATTCGATCAGTGCCCGCGCCACCTCGAGCGCGGCGACGACGCCGTAGGCACCGTCGAGGCGTCCCCCGGCCGGCACGGTGTCGGTGTGGGAGCCGACCAGCAGCCAGGGCCCGGGCGACTCCGGGAGCCGCCCGAACACGCTCCCGACGGGGTCGGTTCGCGGCTCCAGGCCCGCCTCTCGCATCCGGCCCGCCAGCCAGCGCCGGGCCTCCCGGTCGGCATCGCTGCCGGCCACGCGGTCGACGCCGCCATCCGGCCGGCCGCCGATCGCGGCCAGCCGGGCGAGGTCACCCAGCAGCCGGTCAGCGGAGATCCGCAAGCCGCTCACGGTCGAACGGCTGCCGCTCGAGGAAGCGGCCCCAGGTGGCATCTCCGGTCACCCGGACCCCGTCGTAGACCACCCTTCCCCGGCAGATGGTGGTCCGCACGCGCCCCTCCAGCTCCAGGCCCTCGTAGGGGGAGAACCCGGCCGCCCCGTGGAGGTCGCCGGCGCTGAGCCTGCCCCGCGCCGCGGGGTCGAAGAGGACGAGGTCGGCGTCCGCGCCCGCGTCGATCCGCCCCTTGCGGGGCCAGAGCCCGAAGATGCGGGCCGGGTTGGTGGAGAGGAGCCGGACCAGGCCCGCCAGGTCGAGCCGGCCCCGCCGGACGCCGAACGTGTGGAGCAGCGCCAGCGCCATCTCCACGCCCGGGATGCCGGGGCTGACGCGCGTGAAGTCGTCGACCTCGCCGCGCTGGGCCAGGGAGTAGCCGCAGTGGTCGCTGCCCACGCTCTGGATGAGACCGGCCTCCAGCCTTCGCCAGAGGGCGGCCTGCACCTCGCGGCTCCGCAGCGGCGGGGTCATCAGGTACCGACGCGCGTCGGCCCCCTGGTAGAGGCTCTCGTCCAGGACCAGGTAGTGCGGACAGGTCTCGGCGAAGGCGGTCTCGCCGCGGACCCGCGCTTCTGCGACGAGGTCCACCGAGAGCGGGCTGGAGAGGTGGACGAGGTAGATCGGGCTGCCCGTGACCCGGCTCAGGAAGAGCCCCCGCTGGACGGCCTCGGACTCCGCCACGGCGGGGCGCGAGGCGCCGTGGTGGGAGAGCTGGGTCCGGCCCTGTCCGATCAGCTGGCGGCGCCTGCCCTGGAGGATGTCGTCGTTCTCGGCGTGCATCTGGACGAGCAGGCCGGCGCCTCCTGAACGTTCCATCAGGCGGTAGATGGTCCAGTCGTCCACGTAGAAGACCGAGTCCTTGTAGGTGGTGTAAACCTTGGCGCTGCTGACCCCGCCGCCGACGACGCGGTCCAGCTCGCGCTCCCATCCGTCGTCGAGGCGCGTGATGTTGAGGTGGAGCGAGAAGTCCACGTGGGTCGCCCCCTCCGCCTGCGCCCGGGCCGCCGCGAGGGCCTCGCGGAAGCTCTGGCCGGGGTGCTGGGTGGCGAAGTTGACATAGGTGGTGACGCCCCCGGCGGCGGCCGCGGCGCTGCCCGTGGAGAAGTCGTCCGCGGTGGCGCCCGTGCCGGCGTCGAGCGCGAAGTGCGTGTGGGGATCGACCAGGCCGGGAAGCACGATCAGCCCCGCGGCTTCGATCACCTCCTCGCCGGCGGCCGCCTCCAATCCGGCTCCCACCTCCGCGATCAGCTCGCCGTGGAGGCGGACGTCCGCAGCCCGTTCCCCGGCCGCGGTGACGAGGGTGCCTCCCCGCACCAGCATCTACTCGATCGCCTCCAGGCGGATCGGCTGGGCGCCTTCCCAGAGGACGCGACGGCCCAGCTCGGAGAGCTGCTCGGCCCCCTCGACGACGGTCGCGAAGTGGTTGCCGGCGAGCTGGCCGACCTTGCTGGCGAAGCAGGTGGCGCCGTACGGGAAGAGGATCTCGGTCTCGCTGTAGCCGCCCGGATAGAGGAGGATCTGCCCGGGGGCGGGGTGGCTGGTGGCGTTCTCCCAGGCGACGCCGATCTCGAGTTCCCCGAGCGGGAGCCATGCCGACTCGCCGCTCCAGCGGGCCTGGATCAGCCTCGCCTCGAGCGGGAGGAGGCGGGCCACGGCGGCGCAGGTCCGGGGGGCGGCAGCCTCCTCCAGGCGGGCCGCGAACGTGAGGCCGGCGGCGGCGATCCGGATCATGGCGCCCAAGTGTTCCACTTCCGGCGTCCCGCCGCCAGCGCCGGTTTGTGATTCCATAGCGGCCAGTGGTTCCGACCGTCTCCACCCACGTGCTCGACGCCGGCCTGGGACGGCCCGCGGCGGGGATCCGGGTCAGCCTCCTGCGGGGCGGCGAGAAGATCGCGGAGGGTGTCACGGACTCGAGCGGGCGGATCGCCTCGCTGGGCGGGGGACTGACGGCCGGCCCGCACCGCATCTCCTTCGAGCTGGATCCCTACTTCGGTGCCCGCGACCATCTCTACGCGCGGATCGATCTCGACTTCGAGCTGGGAGAGGGGCCTCACCACCTGCCTCTCCTGATCGCCCCTCATTCCTGCACGGCCTACCGGGGGGCGTGATCTGGAGATCGAGGAGCTGTTCGAACCGTCGAGCCCCCTCGGCCGGCGTCTGGCCATGGAGGGGCCTTTCGAGTCCGGCGCAGCGCTGATCGCCCGGGCGCGGGAGGTGGCGCGGGAGCTCGGCGAGGCCGACAAGGTGGCGACCCTCAACGCCCATCCCCGGATCGGCGAGGATCCCGCCCGCCTGTCCGCGCACTCGCGGACCGAACAGGGCGGTCCAGCCCATCCCGAGCTGGCGCGCCTCAACGAGGCGTACGAGCGCCGCTTCGGGTTCAGGTGCGTCACCTTCGTGGACCGCCGCTCGCAATCCGAGGTGGCCGAGGAGATCCGGGCCCGCCTCGACGGCGACCGCTCATCCGAGCTGGAGGCGGCCCTGGCCGCCATCGTCGACATCGCGGCCGACCGGCTGCGCCGGCGGTCCCACGAGATCCGGTACGGGAAGGCCCAGATCAGCGTCTACCGTTCCCACGCCCGGCCCCTGGCGGGCGTTCCCCCCATCCCCGAGTCCGAGTTCACGGGCCGGACCAACACGCTCTTCTCGGGGCTGGTCACGGTGGACGTGTTCGGCGACAACTTCTGGGCCGCCTACACCGAGGGTGACAACTCCCAGGTGGTGGCGACCGACACCATGAAGAACTTCACGTACCGGATGGCCCTGGAGTTCGAGGGCGCGACCCACGAGGGCTTCGCGGCTCACCTGGCACGGCGCTTTCTGGACACCTATCCGCAGATGGAAAGGGTCCGCGTCCGCTTTCGCGAGCTCCCCTACCTGCCCCTCAGCGAGAAGCTGCTCGGCCCGCTGCGCGGCGATCACGCCTTCGTGGATCTCGAGATGGACCGCTCCCGCCTCACCTCGCTTCTCTCCGCCCGGCGCGAGATCAGGCTCATCAAGCTCACCGGGAGCTCCTTCGCCGGCTTCGTGCGCGACCGGTTCACGACCCTTCCGGAGCGGGTGGACCGGCCACTCCACGTCCACCTGGACGTCCTCTGGCGGTACGCGGACGCCAGCGTCGCCGCCGCCGAGGACCCCTCCCGCTACGTTGCCTCGGAGCAGGTCCGGGACGTGGTCCAGAAGGTTTTCGACGAGTTCGTCAGCATGTCCATCCAGCACCTCGTCCACGAGATGGCACAGCGGCTCCTGGATCGCTTCGAGCAGCTTTCCGAGGTGGTCTTCGAAGCCCAGAACCGGCTCTGGGACACGGCCGCAACCTCGGATTCGGACCCCCGGGTGAGGGTCTACACCGACCCCACGCCGGCCTACGGGCTGATCGGGCTCACGCTCCGCCGCTGAGCCGGGCCCGGTGGACGGCCAGCTCGCCGATCAGCCCGGGATGCGGGCCTCCGGCGGGTCGACCAAGCGGGCCCACCTTCGCCGATCAGCCTTGGGGGGGCTCCGGCGGGTCGACGAAGAAGGCGTGGCCCACGAGTCCGGGCCCGGTGTGGACGCCCATCGCGGGCGTGAACTCCGAGATCGACAGATCCGCTCGTGGGAACCGTTCTTCCAGCCGCTCGGCGAGGAGGCGGGCCTCGTCGATGGCGTCGGCGTGAAAGACGGTCGCCACCAGCCGCTCGCCGTCCGGTCCGGCCCCATCCTTCTCGGCCCGCCGGGCCAGGATCCGCTCCAGCGCCCGGCGGGCGCCGTCCGGACCCCGGGCCAGCTGGACCAGGCCGCCGCGCCCGCGGGCGAAACGCACCACGGGCCGCACCCCGAGCGCGCGCGCGCCCAGAGAGGCGACCTGGGGGACGCGTCCGCTGCGGGCCAGGAACTCGATCGTCTCCAGAGCGCCGAAGATGCGGACGCGCCGCGACAGGTCTCGAATCGCGCGCGCGATCTCGCCGGCCGGCCGTCCCTCGGCGGCGAGGCGGGCCGCCCTCAGGGTCAGGAGGCGCAGACCGCCGGCCGCGGTGCCGGTGTCCACCACCTCCACGCGCCGGCCCTCCTCTGCCGCCATCTCCGCCGCGAGCGAGGCGGCCTGGAACATGCTGGTGATCGACGCCGCGCAGGTGAGGCAGAGGACGTCGCCGGGCGCCTGCTGGAATGCGGAGAGGTAGTCGCCGGTGGACGGCGCGGAGGTGCTGTGGATGCCCACTCCCTCCCGTAGCGAGCGGTAGAACTCGGTCGGCAGGAGATCGAGCATGTCCCGGTGGCTGCGCCCGTCGCAGACGATGTGGAGCGGCACGACGCTGACCCCGGCCTCGGCGGCGCCCGCGGGGTCGAGGCAGGTGCTGCTGTCGACGACGAGGTGGACAGGCGGGCCCCCCCAGCTTCCCGCGGCTGCCTCGGGAGGTGGCCACACATCCGTGCTCGCCTCCTGGCTCGAGTCCTTGCCTCGGGGAGTCACCGCCACTAAAAGAGAGTCTATGACGAGCCGGCGCGGTGCACCGCGATGTCCTCTCATGTGTAGGATGGCGAGCCGGCCGGTCCCGGCGGCATTTGGTAGACTCAGAGTGTAAGCGGGCCGATGAAAGACAACGATGCAGCATTCCTGAGCCTGCCCTCCCGTCCGGAGAAGCCCCGTGATTCGGGGATCACCCACGTCCTCGACAAGGGCATCCCGCTGGTCACCCTGGCCTCCCTGCTCGATCTCGCCGGGGCTCACATGGACATCCTCAAGATGGGCTGGGGCACGTCCTACGTGAGCGGCAGCGTGCGCGAGAAGGTGGAGGCCTGCCACCGGCACTCGGTGCGCGTCTCCACCGGCGGTACCATGCTCGAGATCGTCGCCATGCAAGGCAAGGTGTCCCCGTTCATCAAGTGGGCGGCCGGGCTCGGAATCGACACCGTCGAGGTCTCCGACGGCGCGCTCGGCCTGCACCCGCAGACGCGGCGGCAGCTGATCAAGGAACTGGCCGGGGAGTTCACCGTGGTCTCCGAGGTGGGGTCCAAGATGGCGAGCGCCCCCGTGCTGCCGCTGGAGTGGGTCGCCCACGCCACCAGCGACCTGGAGGCGGGCGCCTCGCACGTGATCGCCGAGGGCCGGGAATCGGGAACGGTCGGCCTCTACGAGGCGGACGGCTCGGTCCGCGAGGAGCTGGTCGAGGTCATGCTCGACCATCTGCCGGCCGAGCGGATCATCTTCGAGGCCCCCCACAAGGCACAGCAGACCTGGTTCGTCACCCGGGTCGGCCTCGACGTCAACCTCGGCAACGTGCCCCCCGACGAGATTCTCGGCGTCGAGACGCTGCGGCGTGGGCTGCGGGCGGACACCGCCGGGATGAGCCTGCCGACGTCGAGGCCCTCGTCCCCGGCCGCCTTCGAAGAGGATGCCGAGGACGCCATCGGCTAGAAGCCCGGGCGCCGGTCCTGATCGTGGTCACGGCACGCTGCCCCCGGCTCCTCGGACCTCGGCCGGCCGCGGACGGCCGCGAGCGGCGATGCCGTTACCCTTAGGTGGCCCAATTTGAAGGTCACCTTCCTCGGTCACGCGGGTCTGTTCATCGAGACCCGGCACGGCAGCATCCTCTGCGATCCCTGGTTCAATCCCGCCTACTTCGCCTCCTGGTTCCCGTTCCCGCGCAACGACGGCCTGGACCTGGAGCGCTTCCGACGGCCGGACTACCTCTGCTGCTCTCACCTCCACCGGGACCACTTCGACCCCCAGTTCCTGGCCGAGCACGTGGACAAGAGCGCCACCGTCATCCTTCCCGACTACCCGCTCGGCCTGCTCGAGGATTCCTATCGCGCGCTCGGGTTCACCGACTTCGTGAAGACGCGCAACGGCGAGCCGATCCAGCTCGACGGCCTCCGGGTCGCCATCACCGCGCTGGTGGCGCCGACGGACGGCCCGATCGGGGACTCCAGCCTGGTCGTCGACGACGGCACCGCCTGCATCCTCAACCAGAACGACTCCCGGCCGGTGGACCTCGAGAGGATGGCCGGGCTCGGCCCCTTCGACGGCCACTTCCTCCAGTTCTCGGGGGCGATCTGGTTTCCCTTCGTCTACCAGTACCCGCCCGCGATGATGGAGGCGCTCGCCAGGAAGAAGCGGACGACCCAGATGGAGCGCGCGCTGCGCTTCGTCCAGGAGGTCGATGCCCGCTGGGTCGTCCCGTCGGCCGGGCCGCCCTGCTTCCTGGACGAGGGCCTGTTCCACCTCAACGACCTCGAGCGCGCGCCCGACAACATATTCCCCGACCAGACCGTCTTCCTGGACCTGATGCGGGAGCGCGGCCTCCGCAACGGGCGCCTGGTCGTGCCGGGCACGGAGATCACCTTCGAGGACGGGAGCTGCGGGATCGCCCACCCCATGCCCGAGGCGGAGGTGGCCCGCATCTTCTCCCACAAGCGGGAGTACCTCACGGCCTACCAGGCCGACGAGCGGCCTCGCATCGAGGCTCTCAAGGCCACCTGGCCGCACGGGCAGGTGGATATCGTGGCCGAGCTCAAGGACTGGTTCGAACCCCTCCTGGCCAAGGCGGACATCACCTGCGCTGGCATCGGCGGCGTGGTCGTGCTCGACCTCGGCGACGTGGGGGTGGCGATCGACTTCCACCGCCGGACGGTGGAATCGTGGACGGGCGAGGAGCCGGGCCAAGGACCGGCCCAAGAATCGGGCGGAGAGCGGAGCGAGGAACCGGGCCAGGCCTGGAGCTACTACTTCAAGTTCGACCGCGCCCCCGTCGAGGACTGCGTGGTCAACCACCGGGAGGACTGGGTCAACTCGCTCTTCCTCTCCTGCCGTTTCGAGGCTCGGCGAAACGGCCCCTACAACGAGTATGTCTACAACTTCTTCAAGTGCCTCTCCATGGAGCGGCTCCAGTACGCCGAGGGCTACTACGCGGAGCAGTCGCCCGTGGACCAGTTCTGGGAGTCCGGCGGCTACCGCATCCAGCGCCGGTGCCCGCACCTGAAGGCGGATCTGACCAAGTTCGCCCAGATCGAGGACGGGGTGCTCACCTGCACCCTCCACGGCTGGCAGTTCGAGCTGGAGACCGGGCGCTGCCTGACCTCGGATGACCGCCGCCTCTACGCGCGGCCCCTGGGTGAAGTGGGGCAGAAGGCGGGCGCCCACCCGCCGGCGGCGGGTGCGACGATCCGCACCCAGTGCGACCACTGCCTGTACCAGAAGCCGGTCCGGGATGGCAAGCTGGGCTGAGTTCGGCGCCGCCGAACCTGCGCTCGCGGAGCGGGTGCGCGAGCGCTTCGCGATCGGGAGGCACAAGACGCTGGCGACGCTGCGGCGGGACGGATCGCCCCGGATCAGCGGGACCGAGACCGAGTTCGAGAACGGCGAGGTCTACCTGGGCATGATGCCGGGGTCGGTGAAGAGCCTCGACCTCCGGCGCGACCCTCGCCTCGCCCTGCACGGCCCGCCCGACGATCCTCCGCCCGGAGACGACGGGGGCTGGGCGGGCGAGGCGAAGATCGCCGGCCGCGGGGTCGAGGTCCAGTATCTGAACCCGCCCCTCGACGGCGCCCTGCGGTTCAGGATCGACATCGCCGAGGTGGTACTCACCCACCTCAACCAGGCCCGGGACCGGCTGGTGATCGAGTCCTGGCACGAGGGTCGCGGCGTCCGACGCAGGGAGCGGTAGTGGGGGTCATTGCGCCGAACATATGTTCGCTATACTCCGACTTGTGGTGGGCTGCCTTCTGGTTCCGCATTTCCCGCTCGCCTGCGAGCTGGCCGAGCGACCTCATCTGAAGGGGCTGCCGGCGGCCCTGGCCGCGCCTGACGGCGCCGTCCTGTCGGTCTCCCCCGCCGCGCAGCGGCTGGGAGTGGCGCCCGCCCAGCGGCTCCAGGAGGCGCTCGGGCTCTGTCCTCACCTCGCCATCCTGGAAGGCCGGCCGGCCCGCCACCAGGCGATCTCCGAGGCGATCCTGGAGTCGCTCTGCCGGGTCGCCTTCACGGTCGAGCCGGGACCCCTGGGCGTGGCCTATGTCGAGATCGACGAGCTGGCCGGGTTTCGTGGCCGCCCCCGGGAGGCCGAGCGCGCCCTGCTCGGCTGCGTGGCCGCCCCCCTCGAGCCCCGGCTCGGCGTCGCCCCCTCCCGCTTCCCGGCCCATGCCGCCGCCCTCGCGGCCGGCCCGGGCGGCTGCCTCACCATCGCCGAGGAGGCGGTGGCCGCCTTCCTGGCGCCACAGCCGGTGGAGGCGCTGCCCGTCTCGACGGAGATGCTGCGCCGGCTTCGCCTGCTGAACCTCGGCAA
>JBOHUX010000066.1:0-11573 GCA_050734915.1 Candidatus Dormibacteraceae bacterium | reverse complement strand
CCTGCCTTCGCCGCTCCAGGCTCGCGCTCTGGCCCTGCTCGGTCTCACTCCCTCGTTGTAGCCAGAACCTGCATCGCTCAGCCGAGTTCAGCCGAACTCGCGGCGACGCAGGAACTTCGGCCTAGACGGCCTTGGCCCGGGGATCGAAGACGCGCACTCCGCGCCCGCGACAGCGGTCGCAGTGGCAGCAGAACGCCACCGCGTCGATCTGCAGGGGGAGGACGCCCGGGATCAGGATCTCCCAGTCCCGGCGATGCCGGAACCAGCACACGAGGTGTTCGATGTCCATCGGCGAGTGGCATGTTAGGCGCCTGGCGGCCGATGCGGAACGGGCAGGCTGTTAAGAAGTGGGAACGGAAGGCGGACAAGTCGCCGTCTCCTGGGCGTGCCGGTGCGCCGGAAGGGGGCGGCCTCCCTCAGCCGATCGAGGCGCTCTCCAGCCGCCGCTGGGCGGCGTCGCGGAGGGCCGGGCACGAGCGCAGCTCGGGGTCGGATGCGACCAGCGCCTCGGCCTCCTCACGGACCTCGCTGAGGAGCGCCGGCTGCCGGAGCGCCTGCATGGCGAGGTCCGACATGCCGTGCTGGCGGGGACCCATCAATTCCCCGGCGCCCCGCAGCCGCATGTCCTCCTCGGCCAGCTTGAACCCGTCGTGGACCCGGGCCAGCAGATGGAGCCGCTGGAGCGCCCGGTCGCCGGCGTCGTCGCTGAGGAGAAGGCAGTCGCTTGCCACCGCGCCCCGCCCGACGCGGCCCCGGAACTGGTGGAGCTGCGCCAGCCCGAACCGCTCGGCGCCCTCGATCAGCATCACCGTCGCGTTGGGCACATCCACCCCCACCTCGACCACGGCGGTCGCCACCAGGATGTCCGTCTCGCCGGCGGCGAACGCCCGCATGACGGAGTCCTTGTCCTTCCTGCGGCCGTGAACGAGGGCCAGTCGAAGGCCCGGGAAGACGTCCGCACGGAGCCGCTCGAACTCGGCCGTGGCGGCTCGGGCCTCGGTCAGCTCGGACTCCTCGATCAGCGGGCAGATGACGAAGGCCTGGCGGCCTGCGGCAATCCCCCGGCGCACCAGCTCGTAGGCGCCGTCGCGCTCCCCCGGTCCCACCACCGCCGTCCTCACCGGCAACCTTCCAGGCGGCATCTCGTCGATCACGGAGAGCGCCATGTCACCGTAGAGCGCCAGGGCCAGGGTGCGCGGGATGGGGGTCGCCGTCATGGCCAGGAAGTGAGGACTTCCCCCCTTGGCCCGCAGCCGCTCGCGCTGGCGCGTCCCGAAGCGGTGCTGCTCGTCTACCACCGCCAGGCCGAGGGCGGGAAGCGCGATCTCCTCCTCGATCAGCGCGTGCGTCCCCACCACCAGGCCGGTGTGCCCGGAGGCAGCGGCCGTCCGCACTCGGCGCCGCTCGGCCGCGGGCAGGCCGCTCACCAGAAGCTCGACGGTCAGCCCGGGGAAGGTGCCCTCTAGGTGGGCCCGGAATCTCCCCAGGTGCTGGCGGGCGAGGATCTCCGTCGGCGCCATCACCACCGACTGGAGCCCCGCGGCGTGGGCCATCGCCACCGCCGCCGCCGCCACCGCCGTCTTCCCGGAGCCCACGTCCCCATCCAGGAGGCGGTTCATGGGCACCGCCTTCTCCATGTCCTGGAAGACCTGCCAGATCGACCGCCGCTGGGCGCCGGTGAGCTCGAACCCGAGCCCCCGTTTGAACGCGTCGATCACCTCCTGCCGGTAGGGGATCCCGGTCGCCCTCTCGTCCGCCAGCCGTCGCCGCCCGAGCAGGAAGGCGACCTGCAGCTCGAGTAGTTCGGCGAACACCATCCGCCGGCTGGCCTCGCGCCACTGCTGGTCGGTCGCGAGCGCATGGCCGGCACGCACCGCGTCGGCGACCGGCAGGAGACGCTGGCGGCGGCGGATGGAGTCCGGCACCGTCTCCTCCAGCCTCTCCGCCAGCGGCAGCGCTTCCTCGACCAGCTGCGCGACCCGTCGTGAGGTGAGCCCACGGGTGAGGTGGTACTTGGGCATCAAGCCCCCCACCCGCCGGGGTGCCGCGAGTTCAGCGTCCAGACGCTCGACGTGCGGGTTCGTCATCTCGAGCCCGGACCCCCAGCGGTCCTCGCGGACCGGGCCGGCCACCGCCACCTTGTCGCCGGCATGGAACTGGCGGGCTACGAAGGGTTGGTTGAACCAGACCAGCTTCAGACTCCCGGTCGCGTCTTCCAGCACCCCCTCCGTGAGCCCCATCCGGCGGCGGGGCGTGCGTCTGGCCCCGATCGCGTTCAGGACGCCGACGACGGTCGCCTGCCGCCCCGCCTCGAGGCCGCCGATCTCGGCCGGGCCGCCGTACTCCTCGAAATCGAAGGGGAGCGCGAGGAGCAGGTCGCGGACCCGCGAGATGCCGAGCAGCGCCAGCCGGCGGACATCCGCCGGCTTCGCGTGCGGCAGGGCGCCGATGGGAGAGTCCAGGGTCAGCGCGGGAATCGACACGGGGCATAGGATCGCGGACTGGAGCCCCGCCCGTACAGGCCCGTGGCCAACCGCGGCCCGCCGCGCCCCAGGGCGCGTCGGTCGGTGGATCCGGGCTAACCTGGCGGGCATGGGCGAGCCGATCCGTCCGATTCGAATGACCGCCATGTTCGTCGCCGACCACGCCGAGGCCGTGGGAGGCAAGCTCTACGTGACCGGCGGCTGCTGGGACCGGCTCGCGGCCGGCGAGCTGCCCGCCGTCCATCCGCACCTCTCCCTCGCCATCTCCATGCGGGTTCCCAGCCCGAGCCGGCCCGAGCGGCACTCGCTGAACGTCCGGCTCCTCGATCCCGAGGGCCATGACGCGCTCGGGGGCGGCGTCCGCTCGGAGTTCGAGGTGGCGCCGCTGCCGGAGCATCCCCCGGAGCTGCCGGTGCTGATGGTGGTCAACTTCAACGCCCTTCAGCTGCGGCTGGCCGGGCGCTACGACTTCGCGGTCCTGGTGGACGGCGAGGAGCTCGCCCGGACCGACTTCCAGGTCTCGCCCACGGTCCGCCGGCCGACCGCGGACTGACCGCCCCACTGACCGCCCCTATCGATAGGGTGAGGCCGAAGACGGGCCCGGGCGATCCCACCGGGGCGGGCCAGGCGGCCAGCCGAAGGCCGATCGTGACGCCCACGACGAGCCCGAGCGGCTACTCCAGAGAGAGGATGAAGGGGTAGTGCTGCTGCCCCCCCGCCTGGAGCTCGACCTCGAGGTCCGGGAAGCGTGAGCTGAGGTCGGCGGCCAGGCTCTCCGCCTCCTCCACGGTGGCGCCTTCACCCGTGTAGACGGTGACCAGCTCGCGGCCGCTGCCGCCCACCTTGCTGAGGGCCTTGACGACGACGTCGGCATAGTCGCTGCCGGACGATTCCAGCTTGCTGTCGACGAGCGCGATGATGTCGCCCTTCTTGACGGCCATGCCGTCGGCACGCGTGTCCCGGACGGCCCGGGTGACCTCGATCGTCCGCACCTGATCGAGGGCCTGCTCCATGGCCCGGATGTTCTGGTCCAGGTCGCGATCGGGGCTGAAGCTCACCACAGAGGCGATGCCCTGGGGAACCGACCGCGACCTGACGACGTGCACTGTCTTCGCGGTCAGCCGGGCGACCTCGGCCGCCGCCGGCAGGACGTTCTTGTTGTTGGGGAGCAGTAGCACCACGGGGTAGGGCACCTCGTTGACGGCGTTGAGCATGTCCTGTGTGCTCGGATTCATGGTCTGACCGCCCTCGACGATGGCGTCCACGCCAAGCCCTCTGAAGATCCCGATCAGCCCCTCGCCGGCGACCACCGCCACGAGGCCGACGCCGTTGGGCCGGTCCTGCCTGGGGGCCGGTCGCGCGGTCCGGCCCGCGCCGGCATCGGAGCCCTCGTGGCTGGACTCCTCAAGGATCAGCCGGTGCTGCTCGGACATGTCGTCCACCTTGAGCTTGGTGATGCTCCCGAACTCGGAGGCGAGCCCGATCACCTTGGCGGGCTCCTGGGTGTGGACGTGGACCTTGATCAGCTCGGGCTCGCCGACCACGAGGACGGAGTTGCCCATCGCCGCGATCCGGTCCCGGACGTCCTCCACGTCCAGGCCCTTGCCCTCCAGGATGAATTCGGTGCAGTAGCCCCAGCCCGCCTCGGGGAGGGCGAGCGACTTCTGCGCCGCGGCAGCCGCGGGCGCGGGGCGCGACGCGAGGCCGTGATGATTGTTGGAGCGGTGCTGCCCGGCCGGAATCGCCCCGTCGCCACCCTCGACGCCCTTCAGGAACCCCTCCAGCATCAGCTGGAGACCGAACCCGCCGGCATCCACCACCCCCGCCTCTTTGAGGATGGCGAGCTGGGTCGGGGTCCTCTCGACGGCGGCGCGAGCCGCCTCGGTGGAGGCCTCGATGACCGAGCGGATGGTGGCGCCCGCCTCCTCCGCGGCGGTCGAGGCGGCGCGGCCAGCCTCCCGGGCGACGGTGAGGATGGTCCCCTCGGTGGGCTTGATGACGGCACGGTAGGCGGCGTTGGCGGCCTCCTCCAGGGCTGCGGCGAGGTCGCCGGGAGCCAGCTCGGATTTCCCCTGCACCTGCTTGGCGAAGCCGCGGAAGATCTGGGAGAGGATGACGCCGGAGTTGCCGCGAGCGCCCATCAGGCTGCCGTGCGCCGCCAGGGCGGCGATCTTGCCGATGTCCTGCGCCTCCGATTCCCGGATGTCGTCCACCGCCGACTGCAGCGTGAGCAGCATGTTGGTGCCCGTGTCCCCATCCGGGACCGGGAAGACGTTGAGCCGGTTGACCTCCTCCTGGTTCGCCGCCAGCCGGTCCAGGCTTCCCAGGAGGGCCAGCTTGAGCCGGCGGCCATCGACGCTCATCACCGGTACCTCACTCGGCGTTGACGTCCTCGTGTACCCCCTGCACGAACACGTTGACCTCGACCACCGGCACGCCGAGCGACCGTT
Source organism: Candidatus Dormibacteraceae bacterium (assembly GCA_050734915.1). Taxonomy (GTDB): domain Bacteria; phylum Chloroflexota; class Dormibacteria; order Dormibacterales; family Dormibacteraceae; genus JBOHUX01. The sequence continues at coordinate 6,640 of JBOHUX010000066.1, read as the reverse complement.
CGACATCGAACCGGACCGCCTGCTGCAGGTTGTGCGCCACCTCGGTGATGCGGGTGCCGTATTGAACGATGACGTAGACGTCCACCGCGAGCCCGTCGGGGACCTCGCGGACCTCCACCCCGCGGTGGCTGCTGTCCCGGTGCCAGAGCTCCGCGACGCCGCCCCGAAGGCCGCGTCCGGCGGTGCCCATGACCCCGTAGCAGCCGACCGCGGCATGGCCGGCGATGGCCGCCACGGCCGCCGGGAGGACCTGGACCCGGCCCTTCTCGCGGGAGCGGGTGAGGGCGCGTCCGGGTTCGGCTTCCGTATGGGCGGCTGTCTTCATGGGGGCGTCGAGGCCTATGGTACAATCCGGCTCCGAACCCCACTCGGGGATCAAGCATGGCCAGAAAATGCGAGATCTGCGGCAAGGGCCCGCAGTACGGACACAACGTCAGCCACTCGAAGGTGCGCACCAACCGGCGGTTCCTCCCCAACCTCCAGACGGGCACGGTGAGGATCCACGGCGAGGTCAGAAAGGCACGCATCTGCACGCGCTGCCTGCGCACCCACCAGGCCGCCTGAGCGCGGCCTCGGCCCGGCATCTCGGGAGGGCGATCCCCTCGGTCCGGGCCGTGCCGGCACGATGAGCGCGGCCGGTTTCGTCGCGCTCGGCTGCCTCGCCTTCGGGTCGGGGTTCGGGCTCCAGTATGGGGGCTGGCGGCGCCTCCTCAAGCCGGGGCTCCTCTCCGGCGACCACACCGCCAGGCGCCAGGCCCTGCGGCGGTGGGCCCTCTTCGTGGTCGCGTTCGAGGTCGCCCTCCTGGCGCTGGTCGTCATCTACATGGTCGTCGTCAAGAGCCTCCATCCGGCCGGCTACGCGTGGGCGGCGCTGCCGGTCGGTGCGCTGCTCGGCTCCACGGTCCCTCTCCAGTCGGCGGCGATCGCGATCACGCGCGCGGGGCTCTGAGTGGGGATGCGCGCCACGGACGGCCCGGGGCCGGCGGGGATCCCGGAAGCGGGCGCCGGCGGGGAGAGTCGCCCGGGGCCGGCCCCGACCGCGGCCGGAGCGCCGGAGCCCACGCCCTGGACGCGGCCGATGCGCCTTTTCACCGCTGCCTACCTGGTCCTGCTGGCGCTGGTCACGGTCCCCACGACCGTCCACTTCTCGACCTCGGCGACGATGCGGGCGATCATCGAGAAGACACCCCAGGCGCGCGGGCTCCGGCCCGCCGACCTGCAGCAGGCGGCCGACGCCGACGCGGCGGTCGCGGTCGGGGTGGCGCTCTTCCTGGGCATCGTGTACCTGATCGTCGCCGGTGGCGCCCTCCGCGGCTGGCGCTGGGCCTTCTGGCTCAGCGTCATCCTGCTCGCTCTGGAGTCGCTGAGCGCGCTCACCGGTCTCAACTCCATCGCCCACCCCGGTGCGTCGCCGCTGCCGCGCGCCAGCCTGGTCGGGAACTGGATCCTCTCCCTCGTCGGCGTGGCACTCTTCGTCTGGCTCCTGGTCGGGCTCTCCCGGTTCGGCCCCTGGGCGGTGCGGTGGCCGAAGAGGCGATGAGGCGATGAGCCGCAAGGCACAAGGGAGCGACCCGGTGACCGGTGACGAGCGCCTCGACGCCTACGCGCGCCTGGTTCTCGAGGTGGGCATCAACCTGGTCCGGGGACAGGATGTGCACGTGGACGCCTTCGTGGAGCATGCGCCGCTCGTGCGGGCGATCGCCCGGATCGCCTACGAACGGGGCGCGCGCAACGTGGACGTCTTCTACCGGGACGAGCACGTCAAGCGCGCCATGGTCGAGCACGCTCCCGAGGACTCGCTGGGCTGGTCCCCGCCCTGGCTGGTCGAGCGCGTGGCCGAGATGGTGCGCCGTCAGGGCGCCATCATCACCATCGCCGGCGACCCCGACCCGGAGATCCTGTCGGACCTCGATGGCGCCCGGGTCGGGAAGGTCTACCCGGCGGAGCTCGTGGCCGCGCGTCTGGACGCGATCGACAGGGGCGCGATCGCCTGGTCCATCGTGGCCAGTCCCAGCGCCGGCTGGGCGAACGCGGTCTTCGGGCGGCCGGACGTGGACCGGCTGTGGGAGGCGGTGGCGCGGGCGGTCCGCCTGGACGAGCCCGATCCGGCGGCGGCCTGGCGAGAGCACGGCGCCCGGCTGCGGCGCCGCGCCGAAGAGATGAACGCGCGCCACTTCGACGCCCTCCACTTCAAGGGCCCCGGCACCGACCTCGTGGTGGGCCTGATGGAACGATCGCGGTGGGAGGGCGCCACCGAGAAGACCGCCTGGGGCCGGGAGATCGTCGTCAACATCCCCACCGAGGAGGTGTTCACGTCGCCCGATCGCCGCCGGACCGAGGGGGTGGTCCGTTCCACCAAGCCGCTGCCGCTGCTGGGAGCCGTCGTCCGGGACCTGGAGGTGACGTTCCACGAGGGCCGCATCGGCGAGATCCGGGCCAGCACCGGAGCCGACGTCGTGCGCGCCCACGCCGCCACCGACGAAGGCGCCGCCTTCCTCGGCGAGGTGGCGCTGGTGGACGAGACCTCGCGCGTCGGCGAGATGGGCATCGTCTTCTACGACGTGCTCTTCGACGAGAACGCGGCCTGCCACATCGCCTACGGACAGGGCTTCCGCTCCTGCGTGGATGGCGCCGCCGGGCTCAGTCCCGACCAGCTGCGGGAGCTGGGGCTCAACCAGTCCAGCGTGCACACCGACTTCATGATCGGGAGCCCGGACGTGGAGGTGACCGGAATCGAGCGCGGCGGCGGCCGCGCGGCCATCATCCGCGCCAACCGGTGGGTCCTGGGCGGCTAGCTGCTAGCTAGGCTAGGCTCCGGGAGCCTGGATCTCCGCCCCCGCCCCGCTCACCCGGGCAGGTGGAGCGGCGCGCCGATGGCCGCGGCCAGCTCCCCGAGATCCCGTTCCAGCCCGCTCCAGACCGCCGCCTGCGTGCGCGGGTCGGGTGGGAACGGCTCCGGGTCGAGCAGGCGCTCGGCCGCCGCGGGCCTCTCGACCATCTCCGAGAACAGCAGCGCCCAGGCGCGCGGCACCACCTCGCGGACCGCGTACCCGCCGCCCCCGAGCGCCAGCCAGCGTCCCCCGCAGAGCTCGTGGGCGAGCTCGTGGAGGCGGCCACCCACCGCCGGCCAGATCCGGGTCGAGCAGCGGAGGTGGGCGAGCGGGTCGAGGAGGTGCGTGTCGCAGCCGTCCTGGGTGACGAGGACGCTGGGCCGGAAGCGGCGCAGAAGGGGCGGCACCACCGCCTCGAAGCCGGCCAGCCAGGGCTCGTCCCAGGCGCCGGGCTCGTAGGGCAGGTTGGCGGCGGTGCCGCGTGCCCGCCCCTTCCCGACCTCGCCCGGGAACCCGGTCCCCGGGAAGAGGCGGCGCCCGGTCTCGTGGAGGCTGACCGTGAGGACCTCGGGGTCGGACCAGAAGAGTGCCTGGGTGCCATCGCCGTGGTGGACGTCCAGGTCCACGTAGGCCACCCGATGCCCGCGCGCACGGAGGGCGGCGACGGCCACCGCGGCGTCGTTGTAGACGCAGAACCCCGCCGCCCGGGAGCGCATCGCGTGATGGAGGCCGCCGGCGGGGTTGAAGGCGTGGGCGACCTCGCCCCCGCCGATCGCCTCGACACCCACCAACCCGGCCCCGGCGATCACCGCGCAGCTCTGATGCATGCCCTCGAAGATCGGGTTGTCACCGGGGCCGAACCCCGCTCTCCGCTGGGCCTCGAGGGGGATGCCCGCGGCCTCCCGGGGATCGCTGAGCCGTCTGACCAGTTCCACATAGCCGGGGGAGTGGACCCTGCGCAACTCCTCATCGCCGGCCGGCCGCGGAGGGGCCACAGTCGCGCCCTCCGTCAGGCCGAGCGCGACCATGAGCTCGAAGGCGAGCCGGACGCGCACCGGCTGAAGCGGGTGGTCGTCGGAATGGCGGTAATCCATGAAGGAGTCGCCATAGACGAGCATCGCCCGTCCGCCCACCGCCCTACTCTATCCAGGTGACCGCCGGGTGATCGAAGCCGACCTCATCCTGCACGGCATCGGCCAGCTCGTGACCTGCGAGCAGGGCCAGGGAGAGGGCCCCTTGGGCCTGCTCGAGGACGCCGCCGTGGCGAGCCTCAACGGCCAGATCGTGTGGGTGGGGCCCAGCGGCCGCTGGCCCTGGCGACTGCAGCTGACCGAGGACGCCGAGGTGCTCGACGCGCATGGCGCGGCGGTCCTGCCCGGGTTCGTGGACTCCCATTGTCACCTGCTCTGGTCGGGTTCCCGCGCCGACGAGCACGGCGCCCGCCTGCGCGGCCAGCCCTTCTGGGGAGGCGGCATCATGCGCAGCGTCAGGCTCACCCGCACGACCGACGAGGAGGAGCTGGCGGAGGCCGGGAGGCGGCGGTTGGCGAGCTTCCTCGAGCATGGCGTCACCACCCTGGAGACGAAGTCCGGATACGGTCTGACCGTCGAATCAGAGGAGGCCCTTCTGAGGGTCGCCGGGCGCCTGGCGTCGGAGACGCCTCAGAAGCTCGTCCCCACTTTCTACGGCGCGCACGTGGTGCCGGACGGAGTCCGGGCCGACGAGTACGTGGAGGAGCTGACCGAGGTCATGCTGCCCCGCTTCCGAAGCCTGGCGACCTTCTGCGGCGCCTGGTGCGATCCCGGCGCGTTCGACTCCGCCCAGTGCTCTCGGATCCTGCGCCGGGCCCTCGGCCTCGGCTACCAGCTCAAGCTCCACGCCTCCCAGCTGGCGCCCGGCGACGGCCCCCGGCTGGCCGTGGAGCTGGGGGCGGCCAGCGTGGACCACCTCAACTATCTGCGCGACGGCGATGCCCGCCTGCTGGCGGACGCGCCGATCGCCTGCGTCGTCTGCCCGGGCACGACGGCAAATCTCAAGCTGGCCGCGGAGGGCTCGGCTCGTGCGCTCGCCGCGGCCGGCGCGCAGCTCGCCATCGCCACCGGCTTCAACCCCGGCACCTCGTGCTCGGAAAACATGTGCCTGATGATCGGACTGGCCTCGCTGGAGCTCGGCCTGACGCCCGAGGACGCCCTCAACGGCGCCACGCTGGGAGGGGCGCGGGCGCTCCGCGTCCACCGGCACTGCGGATCGGTCCGGCCGGGCAAGCGCTGCGATCTCGTCTGCCTGGACGCCGAGAGCTATCTCGAGATCCCCTACCGGCTGGGGGTGAACCTGGTCACGACGACAATCTGTCAGGGCCGGGTCCACGGCCAGCTCGGGGAGCGCCGGAGCCTGGTCGCCGATCCGGTTGCCTGAGCCCGCCGTATTCGAGTCCGTCCCCAACTTCTCCGAGGGACGCGACCCGGCGGTGATGACGGCTCTGGCCGCGGCCGCCGCCGGGGCTCACCGGCTCGACCTCGACTGCGACGGCGATCACAACCGGACCATCCTGAGCCTGGCCGCCGGCGACGGTGAGAGCCTCTGCGACGCCGTCTTCGACTCCATCGCGGCGGCGGTCGAGCTGATCGACCTCCGCCGGCACACCGGCGTCCATCCTCGGATCGGAGTCGCCGACGTGGCACCCATCGTCCCCCTGGGCGGCGCCCGACTCGATGACTGCGTGGACCTGGCGCGCCGGCTCGGCGAGCGCGTCTGGCGCGTGCTCAGGGTGCCGGTCCACCTCTACGGGGCGGCCGCCACCAGCCCCGAGCGGGCGAGCCTGGCGGCCATCCGCTCCGGACGCCTGGCGCCCGACCTCGGGGCCGGATCCCATCCCACGGCGGGCGCCTGCTGCGTGGGCGCGCGGCCGCCACTGGTCGCCTACAACGTCATCCTCGAGAACGCCGGCCTGGCCCAGGGGGCGGCGCTGGCGCGGTCCGCCCGCCAGTCCTCGGGCGGGCTGGGCGGCGTCCAGGCGCTGGCCTTCGAACTTCCGGGCGGCCGCACCCAGCTCTCGATGAACCTCTTCGACCTCCGCCGGGCCCCCCCGGACCGCGTCCTGGCGGAGGTGGGCCGCCTGGCGGCCGCGTCCGGAATCCGGCTCGGCGCCCACCAGGTGGCGGGGCTCTGTCCGGCGGCCGCCGCCGGCGACGCGGCATCCGGCCGGCTCCTGGAGGCGAGGCTCGCGGGGGCGGCGGCCGCCGCCGGGGCCGCGCGCTGCCGGGAGCTCGGAGGCGAGGAGCGGACGCTCCTCGGCGCCCGCCTCGACCGGGAGGCGGCGGCGCTCAACGAGCTGGGCGCCTCGCCCGAGCACCTGCTCGCCGGCGGCGAGCGGGCGGCGGCGCTGCTCGGGGTCCTCGAGGCGGCGGGCTGCCTCTCCGGCGACCTGGAGATGCTGCTGCGGGTGGCGGTGGCGGGATTCCGGGCGGGCCTCGGCGACGAGGTCCGGCACCGGTTCCCCGAACGCGCAGCGGCCCTCGATCGCCGGCTGTCGGGAGGAACCGGCTAGAGCTGTCCGGCGAGCAGGTCCAGGGTCAGCGCGGCCGTCCAGGTGAACCCGCCGATGCCCAGCGGGGACCCGTCGCGGGCATCGAAGTACTCCGACATCCCCGAGCGCTCCAGCATGGCCAGCGTGGCGCCCCCGAGGCCGTTCGCCTCCTCCGCCAGGCCGCAGCGGGCGAGGCCTTCGATCGCGAGCCAGTTCACGTTCACCCAGACCGGCCCCCGCCAGTAGCGCGCGGGATCGAAGCAGGCCTCGCGGGGATCGACGG
>JBOHUX010000065.1:0-11621 GCA_050734915.1 Candidatus Dormibacteraceae bacterium | reverse complement strand
GGTCCCTCGCCGGCGGCGGGTTGGCGCCCGCCCCGCATCAGGTCGGCGGCGACCGCAGCGCCCTGCCCGGAGCGCTCGACAGCCTGGTCCTGAGCGCAGCCCCACCGTGACGCCGGGCGCGGCGTCCTGGCGCCCGGTGCCGTGGCCGCTGCTGCTGGCGGCGGCCTTGATGTTCGGCTACCTGGTCGCTCCCGTCCTGGCCCTGCTGGCGGCGCTGCCCTCCTCCCGGCCGGGCAGCTATGTCGCCGCCACCGGGGGGCTGGGGACCTCGGTCGCCGCCGCCACGCTCGCCACCACCGCCGACGGCCTGCTGGGCATCCCGCTCGGCCTCTGGCTGGCGCGCACGCGCTCTCGCTGGCGCCACCCGGTGACGGCCGGGGTGCTGGTGCCGCTGGCGTTCCCACCCGTCGTCAGCGGGCTGGTCCTGGTCCTGCTGCTGGGCCCCGGGGGCGGGCCGGGTTCGCTCCTCGACCGGGCCGGGCTCGACCCTCTCAACACGCTCGCCGGCACCGTGCTCGCCCAGATGTTCGTGGCCGCCCCATTCGTGGTGATCTCGGCGCGGGCGGCCTTCGCCGGGGTCGACCGGGGGATCGAGGACGCCGCCCGCACGCTCGGCGCGGGGCCGGGCCAGACGTTCCGCCGGGTGCTCGTGCCCGCCGCCCGCCGGGGCCTGGCGACCGGCCTGGTCCTCGGCTGGCTGCGCTGCCTGGGCGAGTTCGGCGCCACGGCCATCGTCGCCTACCATCCTTACACGCTCCCCGTCCTCACCTACGTGCGCCTGACCGGGGAGGGACTGCAGCCGGCGCTGGCCGGCGCCGCCCTGCTGGCGGTGGTGGGGGCGGCGGCGGCGGCGCTGCTGCTCCGGCTGGATTGGCTGGCGCCGCGGCCCCCGGCGCGCGAGGAAAAGGGCGGTGCGGGCGCCTTCACGGCCGCGCTCTCCGGCCGCCCCCGGCTGGCCCCGGCACGGCTCCGGGTGCGGAGCACGCTGCGGCTGGGCAGCTTCCGTCTCGAGGCCGCCTTCGACGCCGGGCCGGGCGTGGTCGCCCTGCTGGGCCGGTCGGGAGCCGGGAAGTCGCTGACGCTGGGCACGGTGGCAGGCCTGGTCCGGCCCACCACGGGACTGGTGGAGATCGGCGGCACCACGGTGCTCGACACCGCGGCGGGAGTGGACCTGCCGCCCGAGCGGCGGCACCTCGGGTACGTGGCCCAGCGGGACGCGCTCTTCGAGCACCTCGACGTCGAGCGGAACATCGGGTTCGCCGCGCGGGGATCCGAGCCGGCCGAGATGAGCACACTGGTGCGGGCGCTGGGAATCGAGCGGGTGCGGCACGCGCGCCCCGCCACGCTGTCAGGGGGCGAAAGGCAGCGGGTGGCCCTCGGACGTGCCCTGGCGTCCCGGCCGCGGGCGCTGCTCCTCGACGAGCCGTTCAGCGCCCTCGACCCGCCCGTCCGCCGAGAGCTCCGGCGCCTGGTGCGCGAGGTGCACGAGGTCTCGGGGCTCCCCATCCTGCTGGTCACGCACGACCGCGAGGACGTGCTCGACCTGGCCGATCAGGTGGTGGTGCTGGAGGCGGGGCACGTCGTCCAGGCGGGAAGCGTGGACGACGTCTTCGCGCGGCCCGCCTGCCGGGCGGTGGCGGAGCTGGTGGGGGCGGTCAACGTGCTTCCGGTCGAGCGAACGGACCAGGCGCCGGCGACGGGACCGCGCTCCTCGCCGCTCCCCCCCGGGAGGGTCCGGGTCGTGACCTCCTGGGGCGCCTGGATCCTGCCCGAGAACGGGGCCGCCGGCGCCGGGCCGTGGGAGCTGGCCGTCCCCGTCGAGGCCGCCCGCGTGGACCTCGGCGGCGGACCGGCCCGCGTTCGCCGGAGCCGGCCTCGGCCCGGCGGGTGGCTGGTCGAGGTGGAGAGGGATGGCGGGCACCTGGAGGGCGTCGCCGAGGCCGGTCGCCGGCCCCGGCCGGGTGAGCCCTGCGCGCTGCGCGTGGACGGCGAACGATGCCATCTGATGCCCGTCAGCGGGGGTCTGGGCGCCGCTGCCGGATCCGCTCCAGAAGGCGGCGGGCGTTGCTGATCGCGTAGCCGGACTGGTCGTTGTTGAAGTACGCCCAGACCGACACTCCCTCCTCCAGCCAGCCGGCGATCCGATCGGACCACTCCTCCAGCTGGGCCTCGGTGTAGTCGCCGCCGGCGGCGCCGGCGTGGAAGCGGAGGTACGTCCAGGCGGCCGTCAGCTCCAACGACCGCGACAGCCCGGGCCGGTCGGGGACGCAGAGCGCGACGGAGCGTTCGCGCAACATGGCGAACACGGCCGGGTCGAGCCACGTCCTGTGGCGGAACTCCACCGTGTGCCGGAAGCCGGCCGGCAGCGACGCCAGGAAGAGGCGCAGCAGCTCGTCGTCGCGCGCGAGGACGGGGGGCAGCTGCCAGAGGACCGGCCCGCGGTGGACCTCGATCGCGCCCGCGCGGCGGGCGAACTCGGCGAGCGGAGCCTTCGCCTCCCGCAGCCGCTTGAGGTGGGTGATGAAGCGGCTGCCCTTGAGCGCGTAGCGGAAGCCGGGCGGCGCGCGCTCCTCCCACTTCCCGAAGGTCGGCTCCGCGGGCAGGCGGTAGAAGGTGTTGTTGACCTCGACGGTGTCGAAGTGGGTGGCGTAGAAGCCGAACCACGCCCGCTGCGGCAGCCCCTCCGGGTAGAAGACGCCGCGCCAGTGCCGGTACTGCCAGCCCGAGGTGCCGACCCGCAGGCGCCCCCGCCTGCTAGAGGACGATCTCGAAGTCACGGGCTCCCGAAGATCGTCCAGAGCCGCCTCCAGCTCCAGATCGACGGTCTCCACGCTCGCCATGCGCGGCCCCTGGCGGAGCTTGGCGACCATCTGGTCGACGCCCGCGGAGGGGCCCTGGAGCAGGCACTCGACCGACCCGTCAGGCTGGTTGCGCACCCAGCCCATCACGCCGGCGACCCGCGCCTGCCGCTGGACCCAGTACCGGAAGCCGACGCCCTGGACCGAGCCCCGGACGGTGGCGCGCACCCGCGCCGGGCGTCCCGCCGTCTCAGAACCCATCACCCGGAGGATAACGCGCCGTGTCAACCCGGGCCGGGCCTGAGCAGGGCCCCGCGGGACCGAGCGGTCCTCGCCGGCGAGTCCTCGAGGCAGAGGGGCCATTTCCATTTGTTTACCGTCCGGTCGGCACCATTCGAGTGTCTGCGCCGCATCCTCCCGGGAGGACCGCGGCCCGCGCCGTTCCGACTCTGCTCGAAGGGGGCGACATTTGACCGGACGACCGATCCTGTGCGTGGAGGACGAGGAGCGAGCGCGCGCCATCCTGGCGCGTCACCTGACGCGGCTCGGCTACCGGGTCCGGACCGCCATCGACGGCGGCGATGCGCTCCGCGCCATCGGCGAGGAGATGCCGGAGGGGGTCATCACCGACCTCCAGATGCCGGTGGTGGACGGGATCGAGCTCTGCCGCCGGCTCCGTGGTGCCCCCGCCACCGCCCACCTGCCGCTGCTCGTCGTGTCCGGACATCCCCGGATCGCGGAGCTGGCCGCCGAGGCGGGTGCTGACGGCTGGCTCGCCAAGCCGGTCACCCGGGCCGGCCTCGCCACCTGCCTCAGCCGGCTGCTGGCCGGTGGCCCAGCTGCCGCGGGGCGGTAGGCTCGCCTCCGCGCACCCGCCCGCCGTCCACGCCCGCGCTTGCCAGCCGGGCGCCCGTTCTCTCAGAATGTCAGGTGCCAGACGTTTTCTCCACGCTCCAGCAAGGTGCCCGCCATCAACTCAGGACAGTCCGGCAGATACTCCGGCCACCGCAATGCCAGCCGTGCCTCCCGGCACCGCCCGCGGCGCGGTCGAGGCCCGATCCGGATTCGCCTGCTCATCGTCCCCGTGCTGGCGGCGGCCCTGGTCCTGGGCTGGGCGAGCCTGCGGGGTGGTTCCCAGGGCCCACCGGCTGTGTCCGCCAGCCGTCGGGCGGCTCCGGCGCGGCACGCGACCGCGCTCCTCACCGGTCTCAGCCCCGGCGCCTGTCTGCTCTTCGCACCGGTCGGCGCCGACCGCCACCGGATCGTTTTCGTCGATCCTGGCCACGGGGGCGTTGACCCCGGGGCCCTCGGCACCACCTCCTCCGGGGCGCCGGTCCGGGAGAAGGACGTGACGCTGGGGATCGGCCTCGACCTCCTGCGGCGGTTGCGTGAGGATGGCTACCGGGTCGTGATGTCCAGGGTCTCCGACACCACCCTTGCCCGCCTGGGGCCGGCCGACGTGACCTCCGGGGGCCTCACCAACGCCGCCGAGCACGCGGACACCCGAGCCCGCGTCGAATGCGCGAACGCGGCGCGGGCACAGATCATGATCTCGATCCACATGAACGCCTTCGACGATCCCTCGGTGGGCGGCACCGAGACCATCTACGATTCCGCGCGGCCGTTCAGCCCCGACAGCCGCCACTTCGCGGAGCTGGTCCAGCAGGACCTCCAGGCCGGCTTCGCGGCGCGGGGGTGGCGCATCCCCGACCGCGGCATCAAGGACGACGCCACCCTCGATCCGCCGGCGCACAGCGTGCGGGCCGAGAACTACGGCCACCTGCTGGAGCTGGGACCCGCCCAGGCGGGCTGGCTCGCCGACCCGAGCCGGATGCCGGCCGCCCTCACCGAGCCCCTCTTCGTGACCGACCCCCACGAGTCGGACGTGGCGGTGACCGATCAGGGCCGGCAGGTGATCGCCGCCGCGATCGAACTGGCGGTCAAGAGCTACTTCGCGCCTCCGCCGCCCCGGGCACAGAGCCCGCGATAGGGCGCTCGGCTACGAGAGCTGGGAGATCGGCGTCAACTCGGTCGCCAGCGGCTGGCCGAGCCAGAAGCCCTGCCCGAGATGGACGCCGAGGGTGGCGAGCCGCTGGGCGACGCCCTCGCTCTCGACGGCCTCGGCGATCACTTGCGCCCCCGTCGCGCGAGCGAAGGCGAGGACGGCTTCGATCGCCGAGCGGGCGCCCAGCTCCTCCGAACGGCGGGTGAACCGGCTCGCGATCTTGATGTAGTCGGGGGTCAGGGTGGCCATGACCTCGAACTCCGAGTGGCCCTGCCCGACCTGGGCGAGCCCGACCTTGAAGCCGTGGTCGCGATAGGTCTGCACCACCTCCCGGAGCCGGGACAGGTTGCCGCTCGATTCGCGCTCGGTGATCTCGAGGACGACGGCGGACGGCGCCCGGCCAGCGGCCGCGAGCAGCGCCAGCATCTGCTCGACCCCGTGCAGCGGATCGAGCAGAGTGGTCAGCGAGACGTTGAGGAAGAGCCGCCCGCCCGGCGGGAGGCCGGCCGCACCGGCGAGGGCGGCCCGCCGGCAGATCCAGTCCAGATCGCGAATGACCCCCATGCGCTGGGCGGCCACGAAGAGACCCTCCACGCTCACCTCGGCGGGGGCGCCGGCGGGTCGGGCCAGCACCTGGTGTCCGATCAGCCGGCGGTCGCGCAGGCGCACCACCGGCTGATAGACGGCCTCCATCGGGCGCCCCGCCAGCACCTCCAGGATGGGCTGCGCCCAGCGCCCGGTGTGGGAGAGCGAGTCCGCGTCGGGCCGGGATCCCGCCTCGGCGGCGTTGACGGTGCGGTTGCGTCCCTGCCGCTTCGCCTCGTAGAGCGCCGCGTCGGCCCGGGCGACGAGGGCTTCGGGACTCTCCCTCCCGTCCCACTGGGCCACGCCGGCCGAGCCGGTCTGACCGGCGTGGAGAGTGGCGCGCAGGCGGTCTGCGACCCCCAGCGCCGCCTCCGGTGAGCAGCCGGCGAGGAGGACGGCGAACTCCTCGCCGCCATACCGAGCGAGGAGGTCGCTGGCGCGCAGAACCCGCCACCAGTCCGCCACCACCTGCTGCAGGAAACGGTCCCCATGGCGATGGCCGTGCTCGTCGTTGAAGGCCTTGAAGTGGTCGAGGTCGAGCAGCACGACAAATAGTGAGGAGCGCTCCCGGCGCCCCCGATCGAGCGCCCAGCCCAACTCCTCGTCCCAGGCCCGTCGGTTGGCGGCCCCGGTCAGAAAGTCGGTGCGGGCGTGCGCCCGCACGCGCGAGACCAGGCCGTCCACCAAAAGACCCATCAGGAGGCAGGTCCCGACCACTCCCACCCAGAGGACCTTCGGGGCCACGATCCCTGGAGACCCTCCGGGACCGGGGGCGAGGAGCGCCGCCCCGGAGAGGAGCGCGATCAAGAGGACGTGGACAACGGCCTCCGGCTGGCTGAAGAAGTAGAACGCGTAGAGCGCGATCCACACGTAGAAGAAGCAATACGCGGCCGAATCGGCCCCCCCCAGCCAGACCGCCGCCGACACCAGGCCGGTGGCGAACACGGTCATCGCCTGGAAGCCCCCGTGGGGCAGGTGCTCGCCGCCGACCCAGAAGAGCAGCGCGGCGACGTAGGAGGCGAGCACGAGCAGCAGGATGACCGTCGAGTAGGCGCCGGCGGTCTGCGGCAGGGACAGGAAGACCAGGGTCAAGGTGCCCGCGGCGGCGTAGAGATAGGTGGCGGCGCGAGCCATCTCGCAGGCGGGCGCCGGCTCGTAGCCGATCCGGCCCAACCAGGCCCGGAGCCCCCCTGACTGGCTCAGCATTTGCGAGGTTTGACGCCCGCGAGAGGGGTCTCTTGCCGTCCCCAGACCCTCACGGCCGGGTTCGCGGCCCGCCGCCGGCGAGCGACCCGCTACTCTTGAACGCGGAATGCTGGCCCTGGTCGCAGCACCCGATCGCGAGGACAGGATCCAGCTCGCCGAGGTGGAGGAGCCCCGCCCGGGACCTGGCGAGACGCTGGTCGAGGTCCACTCCATATCGCTCAACCGCGGTGAGCTGAACCGGCTGGCCACGGCCCAGCCCGGCTGGCGGCCGGGGTGGGACGTCGCCGGAACCGTGATCCAGGCAGCCGCGGACGGCAGTGGCCCTCGCGAGGGCACGCGCGTCGTCGTCCTCAAGCCGGCGGGGGCCTGGTGTGAGCGGGTCGCCGTTCCGGCCGGTTACCTGGCGGAGCTGCCCGCGGGACTCGGGTTCGCCGGCGCGGCCACCTTGCCAGTGGCGGGACTGACCGCGCTGGGCACGCTTCGAATCGGGGGCGCCGTCCTCGGCCGGCGGGTCCTCGTCACCGGAGCGGCGGGCGGGGTCGGACGGTTCGCGATCCAGCTCGGGAGGCGCGGCGGGGCGACCGTGACCGCCGTCGCCGGCAGCTCCGAACGGACGCAGGGCCTCGCCGATCTTGGCGCGTCGGAGGCGGTCGTGGGGCTGGAGCCGCTCGCCGGACGCCAGTTCGACCTCATCTTGGAGTCGGCCGGCGGGGAATCGCTGGAGAAGGCGATCAAGCTGCTACCGAGCGGGGGCACCCTGGTCAGCTTCGGCAACTCCTCGCTCCAGCGCACCACGCTCCTCGTCAACGACTTCTACTCCAAGGGCGGCGTCACCATCTACGGGTTCCTCCTCTTCAACGAGCTGGCCCGGGGGGGCGCTCCCGGACCCGACCTCGCCTTCCTGGCGGCGGAGGTCGCCGCCGGGCGCCTCGACCCCCAGATCGCCCTGGAGGTGGATTGGCACCAGGCGGGCTCGGCCCTGCTGGCGCTGCGCGACCGCTCGGTCGCCGGGAAGGCGATCCTCCACCTGCGCTAGGAGCCTGCCAGCGCCCCGGCTGCTGGCAGCCCGTCCCGACATCTCGGCCACCCCCGATGAACTCAGGAGACCCAACGTGGATGAGCGCGTCCGGTCCGTCCTCGATGCCGCCAAGGCCGACGGGGTCGAGTTCGTCGACCTCTGGTTCACCGATCTCGCCGGCCAGCCCAAGACCGTGACCATCCCGGCCCAGCAGCTGGCCGACAGTCTCGCGTCCGGAACCTGGTTTGACGGCTCGTCGATCGAGGGCTTCGCCCGCATCGCGGAGAGCGACATGTACCTGATGCCCGACCCCGCCACCTACCGGCTGCTGCCCTGGAAGGAGGACGGCCACGTCGCCTGCCGGATCATCTGCCGCGTTCACGAGCCGGGCGGGGCCGCCTATGCGGGCGACCCCCGGGGCGTGCTCGAGCGCCAGATGGACGTCGCCCGTGAGATGGGGTTCGTCTTCAACACCGGCCCTGAGCTGGAGTTCTTCCTGTTCCCGCGGAGCGAGTCAGGGGCCCCGGTCCCGATGCCGCACGACCAGGGCAGCTACTTCGATCTCGCCAGCGATCTCGCCGGCGGGATCCGGATGGACATGGTGAAGGCGCTCGCCCAGCTCGGGATCACCGTCGAGGCGAGCCACCACGAGGTGGCCACCGGCCAGCACGAGATCGACTTCCGGTATGGCGGCGGGATCGAGTCGGCCGACAACGCGATCACGTTCAAGGTGGCCGTCAAGCGGGTCGCCCAGGCCCACGGCCTTCACGCCTCCTTCATGCCCAAGCCGGCCTTCGGGATCAACGGCTCGGGCATGCACACGCACATGAGCCTGCTCGGGCCAGAGGGTGAGAACCTCTTCTTCGACGCCGCCGACGAGCATCTCCTCTCCGTGACCGCGCGCGGCTTCATCGCCGGCCTGCTCCAGCACGCCCGCGCCATGTGCGCGGTGCTGGCCCCGACCGTGAACTCCTACAAGCGGCTCGTGCCCGGGTTCGAAGCGCCTGTCTACATCTCGTGGGCGACCAACAACCGGTCTGCCCTGATCAGGGTCCCCCGGATCAGCCCCGACCACCCGAACCGGACGCGGATCGAGCTGCGCTGCCCGGATCCCTCCTGCAATCCCTACCTGGCCTTCGCGGTCATGCTCGCCTGCGGGCTGGACGGGATCCGCCGGGGACTGCCGCTGGCGCCGGCGACAGAGGAGAACCTCTATCACCTTGACACCGCCGACCGGGCCGCCCGCAACCTCCAGGTGCTGCCGGGCTCGCTCTGGGAGGCCCTACATGAGATGTCCCAGGACGGCGTCGTGCGGAGCGCCCTCGGCGATCACATCTTCGAGCGCTTCCAGGAGGCCAAGCGCGAGGAGTGGAACGACTACCGGGTCCAGGTCAGCGAATGGGAGCTGAGCCGCTATCT
Organism: Candidatus Dormibacteraceae bacterium; assembly: GCA_050734915.1. GTDB lineage: Bacteria > Chloroflexota > Dormibacteria > Dormibacterales > Dormibacteraceae > JBOHUX01. The sequence continues at coordinate 2,590 of JBOHUX010000065.1, read as the reverse complement.
GGGCGTGCTCTGAGGCGACCAGGCGCGCTCAGGCCGCCTTGGTCGGCGGGCCTTCGGGGCCGCCGGCGCGGTCGCGGCTCGGAACCTTGAGCTTCATCCCCCTCCGCTCGAACTCGATCGGCTCGCCCCGCCAGCTCTTCCAGGCGACGGTGACGAGCACCACCGCGATGCCGACCGCCGGGACCGCGAAGAGCGCGCCCCAGAATCCGGCCGTCTCGGCGCCGACGACCAGCGCCAGGAGCGCCTCGACCGGATGGAGGCCCACCATCGGCCCCGTGATGCGGGGGCGGACGACGTTGTTCTCGAGCATCTGCATGCCGACGAAGAAGAACGTCACCTCGACCATCAGGCCGAAGGACTGGAAGATGGCGATGAGCATGGCGGGGATGGCGGCCAGGAACGGCCCGATCATGGGCACCAGCTCGGCGCCGAACGCGAGCACCCCGATCACCGCCGGGTACTTGACCCCCAGCAGCCAGCAACCGAGGCCGGCGGAGATCGCCATCAGCGCGGCCATGATCAGCTGGCTTCGGATGTAGGCGCCCAGGACCTGGCTGATGGTCTCCTCCACGAGCCGGATCCGGGGCTGCTGGTGGCGGGGGAAGAAGCGGGCGAATCCCTCCCGCATGCGCCGGCCATCGACCATGAAGTAGAAGGCGAGGACCAGGGTCACGATCACTCCCGCGGTCGCGTTGGCGATCCGGCTCGCGATCTGGAGTGCCTGCATGACCAGTGCCTGGACGGCCCCGCTGGAGCCGGTCCCGAAGCCGAGCTTGCTCAGGATCCCGGCCTGGCCGATCATGGGCGGCACGGTGACCCCGTATCGGGCCGCCCGGCTGTTGACGAATCCGTCGGCGCGATGAACGTAGTCGGGCACGTGCTGGGCGAGCTGGCTGCCCTGGCTGATCAGAGCCGGCACGAGGAGAAAGCCGATCACGGTGAGAGTGCCCAGGAAGACGGCGTAGACGGCGAGTGCCGCAGCCAGCCGCGGCATCGCGCGTTCCATGAGCACCATCAGGGGCTCGAGCGCCAGGGCGATCACCACCGCGATGGCGACCAGGAGCACGATCCCGATCACATGGCCGATCAGCCAGATGAAGAGGCCGGCGAAGAGCAGCGCCACGAGCGCGACGACGCTCTGGTCGCGAAGCTTCCCCCAGTTCAGCTGTCTCATCGCGGCCTCCGGGCGCCGGGGGAGAGCGCGAGCTCGCGCCGGACCTCGATCCGTGGGCCAGCGTCCCCCGAGAGCCGGTGCCTGGACGGGATCGGGCGCGCCGATCCCGCCTCCGGTGCCCGCGCGAGAGGGAGGGTCTCCACTCGACCACAATACGAGTGGGCGGCAACGACCGGCCGCGGGCCCTGGGGCTTGCGGCTCGGATGAGGCCGATGGCGTTCTGGGCCGGAGCCGCGGCGTCGGCCGGCATCTCGGCGGCGTCCGTCCGCGCCCTGGCACGGCGGCATCCGGAGGCGCGGCTGCTGACGGCGGCCAACCTCCTCACGCTGAGCCGCGGGATTCCGGCCGCGGTGCTGGCCGGCCTCGCCGCCTCCGGGCGCCGGGACCCGGGGCTCTCCGCCTGGCTGGGCCCCATCTATGGCTGCACGGTGAGCGACTGGCTCGACGGGCCGCTCGCCAGGCGCACCGGAAAGAGCCGGCTCGGGCACCGGTTCGACGCCCAGGCGGACGCGTGGCTCACGCTCTCCGCGGCCGCCGCGGCCTGGCGGACGGGGGCCCTCCCCGGCTGCGTCCTGGCACCACCGCTGGCGAGATGGCTCCGGCCCGACCTGCGGGGGGCTGCCGACCACCACCCCTTGGTGGCCTGGCAACGCACGGCCGGGGTGGGCCAGATGGTCGTGCTGGCGGCGGCGCTCAGCCCTTCGCGCCGGCTGCGGCGGCGCACCCGGTCGATCGCCGCGGCGGCGGCGGCGTTTCAACTCCTGGCCCTCGCCGCGCCGGGGCGCTCGCGAGCACACGGCCGGGCTAGACGCGCACCGGCGCACTCTTGAACACTCGCTCACCGGACCGTGCCCGCCTGATCGCCTCCTCCAGCCCCCCGATCAGATCTCGGACGGCCTTGATCGACGCGCGCACGTCCACCTCGGTGGGAGACGGCTCGGCGCTGAAGAGCCCGACGTTCCGCGACCGGCGCAGCTCGCTGAGGCGGCGGAACAGGTGACCGTGCTCGGAGTCGAGCACCGACTTGACCGCCTCGAACACCGCCCACTGGCTCGCCTCGTCGCGGGGCCGGTAGCCGGCCAGCACGAGGTACCCGGCGAGGGCCTCGAAGGCCGACTGCCAGGCCAGCGTGCGGGCCGCCCGGGTGTTGACGTGCCGCAGCCCGTCCAGGAGGTCGGCGGCGCTCCGGAGATCGACTGCGGCATGATTCAGCCAGCGATCGACGAACTCCAGGTCGGGCTCGCAGGATTCCAGATAGCCCTTGTCGACCAATTCATCAATCACACTCATGAGGGCCAGGCTAGGCGCCTTGGCACCGGCAGTCAATCGGGTCGATGGGGGCCCCCGCGGCACCTTGGGGAGAAGCGTTGACGGAGAGGAGATCGGCGAGCGGGAAGGCCTCCATCGAGGCCACCG
>JBOHUX010000064.1:0-11622 GCA_050734915.1 Candidatus Dormibacteraceae bacterium | reverse complement strand
GGGCGGCATCTGGTGCTCGGAGGAGGTCATCCCCACCCGCTCGCACGCACGTCGCTTCCCTCGCACGTAAACCTGGGAGGCGGCGTCTTCCGCCGCCAGCACGGCGGCCAGGTGCGGGCGGCGGCCTCCGCTCGCCAGCCATTCCGAGGCGCGCTGCCGGACCTCGTCGAGGATCGAATCCGCGATCGCCCTGCCGTCGATGAGGGTCGCCGTCAGTTGGAGAGCTCCTTTCGGGCCGCGTCGGCCCCGGCCCGCATCACCTCCCGGAGATCGACGCCGCGCTCGCGTGAGAGCCGGCGGCAGTCCTCGTACTCGGGGCTGACGTCGACCACCTGACCGTCCATCTCCTTGACCTTCACGCGGACCCGGCCGAAGGCGGTCGCGACCTCGATCAGCCGCCGCCCGGCCAGCATCCGCGAGGCCGTCGTGAGCCGGACGCCGAGCGTCGAGCTGGAGCGCAGGATGAGCTCGCCGATCCTCTCCGCGAGGTCGGGCGGGGAGAGCACGCTGACCAGGTGCCCGGGGCGCCCCTTCTTCATCAGGACCGGGGTGACGGTGACGTCGAGCGCACCCGCCTCCATCAGATCCTCCGCCAGGGCGGCGATGAGATCGGGGGCCATGTCATCGAGGTTGCTCTCCAGGACCGACACCAGGTCCGACACCCCCCGGACCGGCTCTCCCAGCCAGACGCGCATCGCATTGCCCGGCTCGGGACGGGCGCCGATGCCATAGCCGACGCGCTCGACCCGCATCTCAGGGCGCTCGAAGCGGGTGGCGGTGGCGAGGATGGCTGCCCCGGTCGGGGTCACCGTCTCGGCGGTCGTGAGGGCCGGTCGCCAGGTGGCTCCGGTGCCGGCCAGGATCTCGAGCGCCGCCGGTGCCGGCAGGGGCATCCCGGCCTGGGCTCCCTCGGGCGCGGGAAGCGCCGACGAGTAGCCGCAGCCGGCGCCCAGTGAATCGAGGAGCCAGAAGGCGCCCACGAGGTCAACGAGAGTGTCGGCGCCGCCCAGCTCGTGGAGGTGTAGGTCGGCGGCGGGCACGCCGTGGATCCGCGCCTCGGCATCGGCGAGCCGGCCGAGCGCCTCCAGCGAGCGCTCGCGCACCCGCTCCGGCAGCTCCGCGCGGGCAACGATCGCGCGCAGCTCGGGGAACCGCCGCGGCGGTCCCTCGCCGACCTCCACGATGACCCGGACCCCGCTCAGGTGGCCCCGCTCCTCACGGCGCGTCCGCAGCCGGACCTCGCCGCCGAGGCGGAGCGCCGCCACCGTCGCGTCCAGGATCGCACCCTCGCCGCCGGCGTCGAGAAGCGCGCCCAGCGCCATGTCACCCGAGATGCCCCCGAAGCAGTCGAAGTAGACGATCAACTTCGCGAGCGGACGATCTCGACACCGAAGGCGCGGAACTCGCCGGGGAGCGGCGGTCGCTTGTGGACCCGGACCGTGGCCCGCCGCACGCGATCGAGCCTCAGCAGACGATCGGCGATCCGCGAGGCGACCGCCTCCAGGAGATGGCAGGACTCCCCCTCGACGACCGCACGGACCGCCTCGTATGCCTCGACGTAGTTGATGGTGTCCTCGAGGCGATCGGTGGCCGCACCCTCGCCGAGGTCGCCCTCGAGCTCGACGTCGACGGTGAAGCGGCCCCCCAGCTCTCGCTCGGCCGGGAAGACGCCGTGGCGGCCGTAGAAGGCCATCCCCTCCATCAGGATGCGGTCCATTGAACCTACGATGATGGCACCTGCGGGCGGCACCGCGGCAGGGGGCCCCGGGCGGGACGCGTCAGCCCTCGCGCAGCAGGCGGAACGCCCGCTGGCCGGCCCGCATCCAGATCGGATCCTGGACCCATTGCTCGACGCCCCAGAGGAGGACCACGGAGGCACCCTCGGCCCGGTACTCCTGGGCGCTGTAGTAGAGGTCGTTGATCGTGAATCCGGCCCCCGTCACCCAGGGCGAGGACTGCATCTCCGTGATCCAGAGCTGCTTGCCCTGCAGCCGCGCCTGCTCGGCCCAGAAGGCGAGCGTGCTCTGCTTCCAGTGGATCCTCTTCCGGGCGCTGGCATCGCTGAGCGGGGTGGTCGGGGTGACGACATAGACGTCGAGGCCGAGCACGTCCCCCAGGGTGAGGGCGGGGAGCGGGTGCCCGACCGCGTGGGGTCCCGGCAGGATCGAGTAGAGTCCGGACAGCGGGCTCAGCTGGCGCTGGTCGAGGTTGAGCCCGGCGGAGTTGTACGTGGTCACCACCACCGGGTGGGCGGGGTCGGCCGACTTGGCCAGCCTGATCTCTGAGGCCATCGTGGAGACCGACACCGCGGCGTCGATGCCCGGGCCCGCGACATCGTCGAGGGGCTCGTTCTCGATCTGCCAGGCGTCGAGGAGGGGGTCGGCCGCGTAGCGGAGGACGACCGTCCGCAGATAGGCCCGGTAGGCGGCCGACCGGAGCAGGCTGGGCATCCGCAGCGTGGGATCGATCGGCATCCAGCCGGGAACGTGAAGCTCGGGGTAGTCGATGTTGCGGGCGCCCACGACCAGGACAGCGCGGGTGTGGGCGTGATGCCGGGAGTCGAACCCCCGGATGAGAGCGAGCATCCGATCGACCTCGGCGAAGTCGAACCCGTCCGGAGTCGGCGCCACGTCGCTCCAGTAGACCGGCAGCCGGACCAGGTCGGGGCGCAACCGGACGAGCAGCGTCGTCAGCGTCCGGTCGGGGTCCTCCCCCAGATAGAGGGCCGCCTGGGGGCTGAACGAGAAGCCGACCAGTGGCGGCCTGGGGACCATGGGCACCGGCGCCGGACCCGCCGCGGCCAGGGTTCCGAAGAGGAGCGCGCTCACCAGGCAGAGAGCGAGAAGGCGCCCCACCGGGGGCCTGCCCGGCAGGCGGGGGCCGAGCCGCGCCGTCCGGCGCAGCAGCAGGCGCAGCGACGCCCCCCGTCTCACCGGGCATAGCCTAGATTCTCCGGGACTGGACAGCCTAGATGAGTGATTGGGAATCGCTCACCGATGTGGCGGCCCGGAGAGATCGGAACCCGGCCTTGCGGTCTCCCGCCGGCCGTGCCCGGGCATGCAGAGGGTAGGGTGGATTGGAATTCCCGGCCGCCCCGTCGCAGTTGGGCAACGGGGGGCGGGCAACTTTGAAGGCAGGAGGGAAGGCAGTTGAGAGAGGGCATCGATCACCGGCCGGGCGGGGCGCCGGCACGCGGTCGCGGGCACCCCAACCCCTGGCTGGTCCTCCTGGTGCTCTGCATGGGCTTCTTCATGATCCTGCTCGACACCACGATCGTGAACATCGCCATTCCGAGCATCATCGACGGGCTCCACGCCTCGCTCGATTCGATCCTGTGGGTGCTCAACGCCTACATCCTCGTCTATGCCGTGCTGCTGATCACCGCCGGCCGCCTCGGCGATCTGTTCGGGCCCAGGAACCTCTTCGCGACCGGGCTCGTCATCTTCACGCTCGCCTCGGCCGCCTGCGGCCTGGCCCAGACGGCGAACGAGCTCATCGTCGGCCGCGTCGTCCAAGGCGTGGGCGGGGCTCTGCTGACCCCTCAGACACTCGCCATCCTGACCACCATCTTCCCGCCCGACCGGCGGGGCGCCGCCTTCGGGGTCTGGGGCGGCGTGGCGGGCATCGCGGCCGTGACCGGGCCCACGCTGGGCGGCCTCCTGGTGAGCAAGATCAGCTGGCAGTCGATCTTCTACGTCAACGTCCCGATCGGGATCGTCGCGCTGATCCTCACCTTCCTGATCGTGCCGGACATCAGGCCCGGGCGGCGGCATCGGCTCGACGTGCTGGGGGTGGTCCTCGCCAGCGCCGGGCTCTTCGGGGTCGTCTTCGGGCTCATCGAGGGCCAGCGCTTCAACTGGGGGGCGATCTGGGGACCGATCGACATCGCCGAAGTGATCGCGGCCGGGGTCGTGCTCTTCCTCCTCTTCCTGCTCTGGGAGCGCGTCCAGAAGGGCGAGCCGCTGGTGCCGCTGTCGATCTTTCGCAATCGCAACTTCTCGGTCATGAACTGGATCAGCGTCGTCATGGCGTTCGGAATGCTGGGGCTGTTCCTGCCGCTGACCATCTACCTGCAGTCGGTGCTCGGGTTCAGCGCCCTCAAGGCGGGCCTCACCTTCGCCCCCATGTCGGGCACCTCGATGCTCGTGGCGCCCTTCGCGGGGCGCCTGGTGGACAGGATCGGCGGCAAGTACATCCTGATGAGCGGCCTCACCTGCTTCGCGGCGGGCATGGGCACCGTCGCCTGGGTGGCGAGCGTCAACTCCGACTGGTACTACTTCACCGGCCCGCTGGTCCTCGCGGGCCTGGGGATGGGCTGCATCTTCGCCCCGCTCGCGACCGTCGCCATGCGCGACATCACCCCCCAGCTGGCGGGGGCGGCCTCCGGCATCCTCAACACCACCCGCCAGGTCGGGGCGGCGATGGGCAGCTCTCTGGTCGGCGCCGTCCTCCAGAACCGGCTCGCCACCTCCCTGCACGACCAGGCCGTCCAGCACGCGGGACAGATCCCGGCGGGCTTCCGGGCGCAGTTCGTGAGCGGCTTCAGCCACGCCGCCAGCAGCGGGTTCCAGGTCGGTCGCGGTCAGACCGGGGGCGCCCGGCTCCCCGCCGATGTGCCCCCGCACATCGTGGCCCAGCTCCAGAGCGTGTTCCACGCCGTCTTCGTGCGGGCGTTCGTAGACGCCATGCGCCCGACCCTGGGGGTGGCGATCATCGTGCTTCTGGTGGGGGCGCTCAGCTGCACGCTGATCAGGCGCCGGCGCCGCCCGGATAGTGAGGCGGCAGGTACCGCCCGCGACCGGGACCGCCCGGGCGAGCTGACCCCGGCCGGCGGCCCCTAGGCTCCCGAGCGTGGCGAGGACCGATCGGGTGCGGGATGGCTGGCTGGAGCGGGACGGGGTCCGGCTCCACCACGTCGAATGGGGTGACCCCTCCTCGCCCAGGCCGGCGCTGCTCCTGCTTCACGGGCTCAGCTCGAATGCGCGCTACTGGGAGCGGCTCGCGCGGGCACTTCCCGGCCGCCGCATCGTGGCCCTGGACCAGCGCAGCCACGGCCTCTCCGACCGGCCGGCCACCGGCTACGAGACCGCCGAGCTGGTCGCCGACGCCGCCCTGGCGATCACCTCACTGGAGATGGAGCGCGTGGTCCTCGCCGGCCATTCCTGGGGAGCCACCATCGCGCTGGCGCTGGCCGTCTCCCGCCCCGACCTCGTGGGCGGGCTCGCCTTCATCGACGCCGGCCTCACCTCGATGGCCGGCCGCATGAGCCGCGAGGAGGCGCTCTCGATGATGGAGCCGGACCTCCCCGTCTACGCCGATCTGGAGGAGGCGGCGGCAGCGGCTCGGCGCTACCTGGAGGACGCCTGGGAGGACGACCTCATGCCCTTCGTGGAGGCGGGGCTGGCGGCCGGGCCCGAGTCTTCGGGCCTGGTCTCGACGCTGACCGCCCCCGTCCGCCGGCAGATCCTGGAGGCGATGTTCGCCGGGCGCCCGGCGGAGCTCTGGCCGCGCGTCGAGGGGCCCGTTCTGATCGCCCTTGCGGAACGGAGCTGGGAGCCCTTCCTGACCATCAAGCGGGAGGGGGTGGCCCGCGTCCGTTCCCTGCTCCCAGGCGTCACCGTGCGCTGGTACGACTCGCCGCACGACATTCCCGTCGTCCGCCCCGCCGAGCTGGCCGCCGACCTGGAGGTGCTGAGCCGGGCGGTGGCGGTCCACCCGCGATGACGCGGGGCGGCCGCGGGTCACTCCGGCGGGAGGGTCGCCTCCAGATCGGGCTCGCCGACGCGGCCGGCGCGCCGGCGGGTCAGCGCAGGAGGCTGGCCGTGGCCATCAGCCCGGCCAGGGCGAGCACGAACGCCAGGCCGGCGCCCATCGGATAGGCCTTCTCCGAGATGTGATTGCGCATCCACCCGGATAACGTTCGCCCACCCGAGAACCGGCGCCTCCGCCTCCCCGCTCCCGGCCGTCAGACCGCCCGGGGTTCCACCTTGGGGCCGAAGTGAGGCTCCGCCCGGATCAGCGAGTCGATGTACCGGAACCGGTCGTGGCGGTGCTGCAGGAGTTCCCGGGGGCCCATCCCAAGCAGCGGCTGGAGGTGGCGCCGGAGGGCTTCGTCGAGCGTCGCCGCTGCCGCCTCGAAGTCCATCTGGGCGCCCCCCTCGGGCTCCGCCAGCACCTCGTCCACCACCCCCATCGCGATCAGGTCCCGAGAGGTGATCTGCAGCTGCTCGGCGGCCTCCACCTTGCGGGTCGAGTCGCGCCAGACGATGGTCGCGCACGATTCGGGCATCGCCACCGAGTAGATCGAGTTCTCCAGCATGAGCACGCGGTCGGCGACGGCCATCCCAAGCGCGCCGCCGCTGCCGCCCTCGCCGATCACCGCCGCGAGCACCGGGACGGGCACCTCGAACCACTGCATGATGGCGGCGGCGATGGCGGCGGCGATCCCCCGTTCCTCCGCGCCGGCTCCCGGGAAGGCGCCCGGAGTGTCGATCAGGGAGACGATCGGGAAGCCGAACTTGGCCGCCTGGCCGCAGAGCCGGATCGCCTTCCGGAAGCCCTCGGGGTGCATCATCCCGAAGTTCCTCATCACCCGTTCGTTGAGGTTCCTGCCCTTCTGCTGGCCGAAGAACATGGTCGGGCGCCCGTGCCAGGTGCCCACGCCCGCCACGAGAGCGCAGTCGTCGCCGCCCAGGCGGTCGCCGTGGAGCTCCACGAAGTCGGGCGCCAGGCGGAGTATGTAGTCGAGCGCGTAGGGACGTTCGGGGTGCCGCGCCAGCTCGACCAACTGCCAGACCGAGAGAGTGCCCGGGTTCTCGCCACTCATTCGGAGTACAGGCTCAGCAGATGCGCGAGTCGCGGCCGCAGCTCGGTCCGGCCCACCACCATGTCGATCTGGCCTCGGTGGAGCTGGAACTCGGCGGTCTGGAAGCCGGCCGGCAGGTCGGCATAGGTGGCCTGCTTGATGACTCGGGGCCCGGTGAACCCGATCTTGGCACCCGGCTCGGCGATGTTGATGTCGGCCAGCAGCGCCATCGAGGCGGCGGTGCCGCCGTAGGTGGGATCGGTGAGAACGGAGAGGTAGGGGATGCCGGTCTGGTGCATGCGGCCCACCGCCGCGTTCACCTTCGCCATCTGCATCAGGGCCAGCACGCCCTCCTGCATCCGGGCGCCGCCCGAGGCGACGATCAGGAGGTAGGGCAGGTGGGCGGCGGCGGCCTGCTCCATGCCCCGGGCAAGGCGCTCTCCGGCGACGATGCTGAGGGTGCCGCCCACGAACCGGAAGTCGAAGACGGCCAGCCAGAGCAGCCGCCCGGCGAGTCGGCAGGTGCCCGTCCTGACCGCCTCGTTGAGCCCCTCCTCGCCGGCCTCGTCCAGCGTCGCCTGGTATGGCCTCGGCAGCTTCCAGCCCAACAGGTCGTGGGGGCGGATATCGGCCCAGCGCTCCTCCCAGGTGCCGGTGTCGGCGACGAGCGAGATCCAGGCGCCGGCACGCATCGGGAAATGGTGGCCGCACTGGCAGACGTAGACGTGCTCGCGCAGCTCGTCGGGATCGAGGCCGACCCCGCAGCCGGGACAGTTGCTGGGCAGCTCGACGGGCGGCAGCCGGTCGCCGGAGATGGGCACGCCCGGGGCGAGCACGAACGGGAGCATCAGGTCAACCCCGGATCCGGGCCAGGGGCGCCATCTACAGCGACAGCCCCCCGTCCACCACGAGCACCTGACCGGTGATGAACCCGGCCGCCGGCGAGCACAGGAAGGCGACCGCCGCCGCCACCTCGCCCGCCGTCCCCTCGCGCTGGAGCGGGGTGGCCCTGACCAGCTCTCCGACCAGCTCCTCGGGCACGGAGTTGAGGGTCAGCTCCGTGCGTACGTAGCCGGGCGCGACCGCGTTGCAGGTGATGCCGCGGGATCCGACCTCCCGCGCGATCGACTTCGTGAAGCCGATCAGCCCCGCCTTGGCGGCCGCGTAGTTGGCCTGCCCCGGGTTGCCGGTGATGCCGACGATGGAGCTCATGTTGACGATCCGGCCCCAGCGGGAGCGGAGCATCCCCGGCATCACGGACTTGGTGGTGTTGAATGCCGACGTGAGGTCGGTGCGGATGATGTCGCCCCAATCGGCGGGGGTCATCCGCAGCAGCAGCTTGTCTCTGACCGCCCCCGCGTTGTTGACGAGAACGTCGACGCCTCCCGACTCCTTGACCAGGCGCGCGGTCTCCGCCATGTCACCGACGTCCGCTTGGACGGCGATCGCGTTCGGCAGCGCGCGGGCGGTCTCGTCGGCGGCGGCCCTGTCCGAGCGGTAGTTGACGACCACCCGGGCGCCCATCGCGGCGAGCGCCTCGGAGACCGCGCGCCCGATTCCCTTGCCGCCGCCGGTGACGAGCGCGGTCCGCCCGGCCAGATCCAGGCTGAAGGGCTCGGTCATGCCTCGGCGAATTCGACCAGCAGCTCTTCCGCGTTCCAGGTGACGATGCCGGGGATGTGCTTGGCGGCCAGGCTGGCGAGCACGCGCCCCGGGCCCAGCTCGACCACGGTTCCGATCTGCAGGAGCTGGAGGGAGACCATCGTTCTCGCCCAGTCGACCGGACGAAGCAGATGCTGGGCGAGCTCCTGGCGAAGCGCCTCGACGGTGGCGATCGCCTCGCCCGTCGCGTTGCCCAGGATCGGGAATCGGGGGGTGCGGATGCTCAGCCTGTCGATCGCCCGCTTGAAGGCCGCCGCGGCGCCCTCCATGAGGGGCGAGTGGGCCGGCAGCGGGATGGTCAGGATCAGCGCCCGCCGGGCGCCGGCGGCGACGGCCAGGCGCTCCGCCTCCTGCAGTGCGGGATGCTCGCCGCTGAGCACGAACTGTGCGTCCGCGTTGCGGTTGGCGATCCAGATCTCACCCCTTTCGGAGGCACGGTCGCGGATCTCGCTCACCTGCGTCTCGGACAGTCCCACGATCGCGATCATCCCCCCCGGGCGGTCCTCGGCGGCGCGCGCCATCAGGCGCCCGCGCTCCTTGACGAGAATCAGAGCGGTCTTCCAGGGCACCGCGCCCGAGGCGGCCAGCGCCGCGATCTCCCCCAGGCTGTGGCCCGCCATCACCCGGACGCCCTCCAGGCCGAAGCGCTCCCGGTAGACCTCATAGGCCGCCCAGCAGACCGTCATCACGGCCGGCTGTAGGCTCTGGGTTCGGTTGAGATCGTCGGCCGGGCCCTCGAAGCAGAGCTGGCGGATCGGCATCTCGAGGATCGCCTCCGCCCGCTCGAAGACGCGCCGGGCGACCTCGTGGCGTTCGTAGAGGTTCTGGCCCATGCCCGGCTCTTGGACCCCCTGGCCGGGGAAGAGCAGGGCGACCGGACCAGCCAGCGTCAGCCCCATCGGCGGCGTCTCGGCGGGGAGGATTGGGGCACGATAGCCAGCTTAGGCCTCAGGATCCCGGAAGAGCTCATCACGGCGTGAGAAAAACGCTCCGCCGAATTGGCCACCGCGGCCAACCCGGGGTCACGCCAGCAGCTTCACGACCGCGGCCGTGCCGGCGACGACGATGACCACCCGCAGCGCGCCGGGCGCCAGGCGCCGGCCCACGAGGGCGCCCAGCTGGCCGCCCGCGATGCTGGAGACGGCGATCAGGACGGCGGGCGCCCAGGCGACGTGGGCGAAGAACACGAAGTACACGGCGGCGACACCGTTGACCGCCGCCGCGAGCACGTTCTTGAGCCCGTTCAGCCTCTGCAGCGTGTCGTCGAGCACCAGGCCGAGGACGCTGATCAGGATCACGCCCTGGGCGGCGCCGAAGTAGCCTCCGTATACCGCGGTACCGAACACGCCCGCCGGCAGCGCCGCCCCGGGCCCCTGACGCTCCTGCCGCGCTCGCCGCCGGGCCATCAGCGCGGACAGCTGCGGCTGGACGATGACGAGCACGATCGCCAGGATGATGAGGACCGGCACCACCCGGTGGAAGACGCTCTGGGGAAGGACCAGCAGGAGCACGGCCCCGAGGATGCCGCCGGCGATCGCCGGCACCGCCAGCGCGGCGATCCGGCGCCCTTGGCCGGCCAGCTCGCGCCGGTAGCCGATGGCGCCGCTGACCGACCCGAAGACAAGACCCACGGTGTTGCTGACATTGGCGACCACGGGCGGGTAGCCGATCGCCAGCAGGGTCGGGAATGTGATCAGCGACCCCGAGCCCACGATCGCGTTGACGGCCCCCGCGAGGAGCCCGGCGGCGATCACGGCGGCGATCGCGGCAGGGCTCACGACAGGCCATCATCGGGGAAACGGGCGCCCCGGCGCCGGGGCGCCCGGCGGCGGCCCCCTCGGCGGCGGCCCGGGGAGCGAACCGCCCGATGCCGCTACTCCCAGTCGATGAGGCAGGCGCCCCAGGTGAGGCCGGATCCGAAACCGGCGATGAGGACTTTGTCGCCGCTCTTGATCCGACCCTCGGCGAGGGCGTCGTCGAGAGCGAGCGGGATGGTGGCGGTGGAGGTGTTGCCGTAGTGGTCGATGTTGACCATCACCTTCTCCATGGGCAGCCCGATCCGGCTGGCGGAGGCCTCGATGATCCGCCGGTTGGCCTGATGGGGCACCCAGAGGTCGATGTCCTCCATGCTCACGCCCGCGGCCTCGGCGACCGCGAAGGCCTGGCGGATGAAGATGTCGGTGGCGAACTTGAAGACGTCGGGGCCCCTCATCGAGATGCGTGGCTCCGCCTCCTGCGCCACGTAGGCCCCGAGGGGGACGTTGCCGCAGGTGACCTGGGCGTATCCCCGGCCGTCCGAGCCGAGGCACCAGCTGCGGAAGCCGGCACCGCCGGCCGTGGCCCGGACCACCGCCGCGCCGGCGCCGTCCCCGAAGATGACGCAGGTCCCGCGATCGGTCCAGTCGATCATGCGCGAGAGCACCTCGGCCCCGATCACGAGCACGGTGTCGGCTCTCTCCGCGGCGATGTGGGAGTCGGCCACGCTGAGCCCGTAGACGAAGCCGGTGCAGGCGGCGAGCAGGTCCATGCAGACGGCCCCGGGGGCGCCCAGCCGCTCCTGCACGCGACAGGAGATGGAGGGGAAGGGACCGTCCGGGCTGGACGTGGCGACGATGATCATGTCCAGGTCCTCGGCTCGCACGGAGGCCGCCTGCAGGGCCTTGCGGGCGGCCTCCGTGGCGAGCTCGAAGGTCGGGGTGCCGGGCTCCGCGATGTGACGGGACATGATGCCGGTCCGCTCGACGATCCACTCGTCGGACGTCTGGACGATCCGCTCCAGGTCGTGGTTGGTGAGCAGGCGCTCGGGCGCGTGGACTCCGACACCGGCGATGGCGCTCGGGCGTCCCGCGCTCGGGAAGGCCCGGAGGGAAACGGCGTCGGAGCGGATGCGGGGAGCGGTGATCGCCATCGTTTCTCCTTCTAGCTGATCTAGATGAGTAATTCCGAATATCGACGGGTCTTCGGCGCCCATGCACCCCATCTGGCGGCCCGGCCTCTCCGCTCCTCTCTTACGCAGCTACGCCTGCGCGCGCTCCGGTGCTGGGCGCCGAGCCACCATCTCCTACCCCACGAAATCTGGCGATTTCGCGGGGACCCCAGGGTGGGGCACCTGGACACCGAATCTCTCGCCGCCATCAGGAATCACTCATCTAGGC
>JBOHUX010000063.1:0-11628 GCA_050734915.1 Candidatus Dormibacteraceae bacterium | reverse complement strand
ATCGCCGTCAACGCCGCGGTGTTCGCCTTCATCTTCCGGCGCCCGCTCCGGCAGGGGTACTCCCTCGACTGGCGTCGCGAGCTGGCCACGGCGCTTCCCGACCGCCGCCTCGCCGGGCGGGTCGGCGGCGGGCTGCTGGCCGTGATCGCGGCCTACCTGCTCGCCTCGGCGGAGGGATGGCCGATCGGGCTGGTGGCCGCCGCCGGCGGCTGCGGCCTGGCCGGCCTCGGCCTCGCCGGGGGCGGGTTCGAGCGCCGGCGGGTGGTGGCGCATGTCACCCCCTCGCTCTTCCTCTACATCGCGGGGCTCTTCGTGCTCGTCCGCGGAGTCACCGGGGTCGGTCTCTCGGGCGCCCTGGCCGGTGCGCTCTCGCAGCTCGCGGCGGGACCCGTCAGTGCGGTTCTGGCTGGCCTGGTGGGGGGGGCGCTGGGGTCCAACCTGGTCAACAACTTCCCCGCCACGCTGGTGCTTCTGTCGGCTCTCCAGGGCCACCTGGCGGCTCATCTGCAGGTTCCCTACGCCTTCGGGGTCCTGACCGGAGCCGATCTGGGTCCCAACCTGACGCCGGTCGGGTCCCTGTCCACGATGCTCTGGCTGATCATCGTGCGGCGGCGGGGCCTCGAGATCTCGAGCCTCGACTACCTCAAGCTGGGCGCGGCCGTCACCCCCCTCATGCTGGCGCTTGCCTTCGCCCTGCTCGCGCTCGGCTTCCGCTGACCCCGGCCGGTTCCTGGTTCGATCCAGGTCGCCCCCTGGCCGGGCCCATATGCTGGGCCGAATGGGCGGCCAGCCGGGCCTCAGCGCGACCGACCTGAGCCTTCTTCGGGGGGCCCGGACCGGGATGCTGGCGATCAACGCCGGCCGCTCGCCGCTGGTGAACCCGGTCGCCTTCCACTACGCGGCGGGATCGGTCTGGATGACGACCTCCCGGGCGGCGGTCAAGGTCTCGCTCCTGCGGCGCGATCCCCGCGGCGCCTTCCTGGTCGGCGCCCGGGATCGCTACCTCCTGCTGCAGGGCGTGCTGGAGCATTTCGATCCGCGCTCGATCTCGGGACAGCTGCGGGCGGTGCTCAACGGACCCGCCTTCTACCTGAGCCTGGGCGGGTACGCGATCAAGAACGCCGGCTTCATCGGCGGATACGTGCTGGACGTGGCGCGGATCCCCCGCCAGTGGTGGCCCCAGAACCGGGTCGTGCTCCGGATGCGGCCCGAGCGCGCTCAGTGGATGGCGATGGAGGCGCCCCCCAGCCCGGGCCCGGCCGCCTTGCCCTCGGCCCCGATCCCGCTCCGAAGGGCGCTCTCGACCGTTGGTGTGGCCCACCTGTGCTGGTCCCCGGACGGCAGGCCGACGCTCTCGCCGGCGCTCTGGTCGTCGCGGGGCCCCGATCCCCTGGTCGCCCTCCCGCCCGGCTCCCTGGAGGAACCCGCGCCACCGGCGGCGGCGGCGCTGGTGGTCGAGGCCCACCACCGGTTCCGGGCGACGCGGATGCAGGGTGCGTGCGTGCGCGGCGTCCTGAAGGCCGACGCCGGCGCGACGGCCGAGGTGGGGGAGCGCTACGGGCTGGGCTCGGACGCCTTCGGCTCCGGGTTCGTGCTCCGCGCCGGCCGCGTCACCTGGTGGAAGGGATTCGAGATCGCCACCCTCCGCCGCGACCCAGGGGCATCGGCCTGATCCACGCCCCGGCCGCGACCTAACATAGACGGTTCTGATGGCCCGACCGCAGGCGCCGGCGGTGGCGACGCGCTTTTTCCGCGGCGGCGAGTGGCGCCAGGGCGAGGACTGGGTCGTCGCGGAGGAGCCGCTCCAGCTGAGCCTCGACGGCGCGCCGCTGAGCGTGATCATGCGGACGCCGGGCCATGACCTGGAGCTGGCCCTGGGCCTGCTCTGGGCGGAGCGTGTCGTGACCCGCCTCGACCAGGTGGAGCGCGTCCTGATCAGCGCCGAGGCGGGAGAGCGCGACGATCGCGTCCGCCTCGAGGCGGTGCTCATCGAGTCCAACCAGGTGGACCTGCGCCTCACGGTGGCCGCGGGGCGCCGCCCGGAGCGGTCCTTCCTGTCCAGCTCCGCCTGCGGGGTGTGCGGAGCCACCACGGTGGAGTCTTTGGCCCTCGACTTCGACCCGCTGGCGCCCGGACCCGTGGTCGACGCCCACCTGCTCGCCGAGCTCGGCGACCGGCTCCGGTCCGGCCAGGGCCTCTTCGAGCGCACGGGCGGGCTGCACGCGGCAGGCCTCTTCTCGGCGGGGGGCGAGCTGGTGCTCCTCCGCGAGGACGTCGGGCGCCACAACGCGGTCGACAAGGTCGTCGGCGCAGCCCTCCTCCAGGGCCTGGTTCCCGCCCGTGGCCACCTGCTCATGGTCAGCGGACGGGGCGGCTACGAGCTCGTTCAGAAGGCCGTCGCGGCCGGCATCCCGATCCTGGCCGCGGTGGGGGCCCCCAGCTCGCTCGCGGTCGCCGTCGCGCGGCGGTTCCACCTGACCCTGATCGGCTTCCTGCGCGGGGACCGCTTCAACGTCTATTCGGCCCCGGAGCGCCTGGCCGGCCTGGGCGGATGAGCCGGATCCTGATCGCCGAGGACAACGTCCTCAACTTCGAGCTCGTGCGCGACATCCTCGAGAGCCGGGACCACCAGGTGGAGTGGGCGCGTGACGGCAGCGAGGCGTTGAGGATGGCCCTGGCGGGCGACTTCGACCTCATCCTCCTCGATCTGCACATGCCCAAGGTGGACGGCATCGCGGTGCTCCGCGCTCTGCGCGGCGCCCGCACGGGGGCCGTCCCCAAGGTGGTCGTGGTCAGCGCCGACGCCATGGGCGGCGTGCCGGAGGCGGCCGCGGAGGCCGGTGCCGACGGCTATCTCGCCAAGCCGATCGAGGTGGGGGCGCTGGTCGAAGAGATCGATCGGCACCTGGATTGACACCGCCTCAGCTGGGCGGCGGGCTGTCGCCGCCCAGCTGATAGCGGCAGAAGATGTGGGAGCCCTCCCGGCGAAGACTCGCCAGAGTCCCCCAGTTGGGCGCCCCGGGCAGCAGCTCGACGTCCTCGGCCAGCCCCAGGCGCCCCGCCCGGTGGCCGGCGAGGACCGGCGAGAGGGTGAGGAAGAGCTCGTCGAGCGCCCTCTCCCGGAGGAGCTGGCCGAGTACGTGCGGGCCACCCTCGGTGAGGATGACCCGGTGGCCGCGGTCCCGCAACGCCGCCAGGGCTGCTCCGATCGAGACCCTGGGTCCGTCCGGCAGTGTCACCACCTCCGAGGCGGCCGGGAGCAGGGGGCGCAGCCGGGCGCCCCCCGCGTGCGAGGTCAGGATCAGGGCCCCCTCCGTGAGCGCGCGTTCCCGGAGGTCGATGTCACCGCGCGCAGTGAGCACCGCCAGGCGTGGCCGGGGGGCCAGGCCCAGACTCTCGCGCAGGGCGGCGAAGGCGGCGGCGCCGGCGGGGTGGATGTATTCCGGCGTCCAGAGATGGCCGCTGTCGTCACGCACCGTGCCGGCGCCGACCAGCACCACCTCGGCGCACGCGCGCAGCAGCCCCATCACGAGTCGGTCCGCCTCGCTCCGCCCGCTGATCGCGGGGCCGGACGGGACGCCGGGCTCGTCGAGTGCCACGACGCCGTCCAGCGAGCTCACGAAGTTGGCATAGACGCGAGGCGGGGAGAACCCGAGCGAGCCACCGTAGAGCCGGGCCAGCTCGGGGGGCAGGTCGTAGGCGGGCAGCCCCGGCCGCTCGTACAGGACCTCGAGGGGTCGCATGGTTTCGACCACTCTACGGTCATCATCTGATGATGAGATTCGAAACCGGCGGGGTTGAACAAGGTGGCAGGGGGTACCCTCTGGCCGGCGATGGCGGGGACCGGCGCGCCGCCTTCTTCCTTTCCGCCACGCTCAGGAGCGTGCGGGGGGTGATTCAGGCCTTGGAGGTGCGCCCATGGCGACGATCGATCTTCGCCGCCACAATCGTCGGCTGCCGCTGAATCCAGCGCCGGGCGCGGGGTGATCGAAGCCCCCTCGGAAGGCTCGGCGAACCGCCCCCGGGCGGGGCTCGAGGCCTTCCGGTCGCTTCACGAGGTGGCGGTCGCGGCCGCCGGCCTGCGCGACCCCTTCGCGGTGGCCCGGGTGGCCGTCGATCACGTCCAGCGCCTGGTCTCTGTGGAGGGGGCGGTCGTCTTCGCCTGGGACGAGGACCTCGGCCTTTTGGTGCCGCTCGACGAGAGCCCGTCGTCGGTGCCGGAGTCGCCCTGCCGCCGGGGCGAGGGAGCCGTCGGGACCGCCTTCGAGGAGGGTCGTGCCGTGACCGTCGAGGACTACCAGAGCTGGGACCGGGCGCTCCCCGCGGCGAGGGATCGGGGGATGGTGGCCGGGGTCGCCGTCCCCCTCGTGGCAGAAGGCCGCTCGATCGGCGCGCTGGGAGTTTGGACCTGCCGGCCGCGGACTTTCGACACGATCGAGGTGGAGCTCCTCTCTCTGCTCGCGGCCCAGGTCGCCCCAGCGCTGGATGCGGCTCACCTGGTCCAGGAGCGGGAGCGCCAGGCGAGCGTGTTCCGGGCCCTCCACGAGGTCTCGATCGCGGCCAGCGGGGTGCTCGACCCCCGCGCGCTGGGCGACCTGACGGTGGCCCGGGCGGGCGAGCTGCTGGGGGTGGACGGGGTGGCCGTCTTCTGGCTGGACGAGCCGAGCGGGCGCCTGCGCCTGCTGGCGCATCACGGCGAGGCCGAATTCGGGGACGGAACCGCCGATCCGCGGGCGGGAGCCGTCGGTCGCTGCTTCACCAGCCGCGCGCCGGTCGTCATCGACGACTACCCGGACTGGGAGGGGGCGATCGAATCCGGCACCCGGCTCGGCCTCGCCAGCGGCACCGCGGTCCCCCTGCTCGCCCACGACCGCGTGGTCGGCGTCCTCCTCGCCTGGAGCCTGGCGCCTCGCCGGTTCCGGCCCTCGGAGCTGGAGCTGCTGAGCCTGCTGGCGGCTCAGATGGCGCCCGCGGTCGCCGCCGCGCGGCTGGTCGAGGACCGCGAGAGACACTCGCGCGGTATGCGCCTTCTCAACGAGGTGGCGATGGCCGCCAGCGGGGTCCTCGAGCCTGCCGCCCTGGCCCGCCTGGCCGTCGATCGGGCGCAGGAGCTGACGAGGGCGGACTCCGCCTCGCTCGCCTGGCTCGACGAGGAGTCGGGCGTCCTCCAGGTGATCGCCGACAACCACCCGCAGGCGAGGGTCGGCCGCCCCGTCCCCACCGACCGCGGGGCGCTGGGGACCTCGTTCCGTGACCGGCGTCCGGTCGTCGTCGAGGACTACGCGAGTTGGGAGCACGCGATCGGCTGGGCGGTCGCGATCGGCGACGCCAGTGTGATGGCGGTCCCGCTCATGGTCCGCGATCGCGCAGTGGGCTCATTGGGCCTCCAGTCCTGGACCCGGCGCGGATTCGGTGCCGAACTCGTCCAGCAGGTGTCCCTGCTCGCCTCCCTGGTCGCGCCCGCTCTCCAGGCGGCCCGGCTCCACACCGTCCTCGCCGCTTCGGAGCAGCAGCTTCGATCCCTCTACGAGTCCATCGCCTGTGGGGTGCTCGTCCAGAGCCCGGCGGGCGTGGTGCTGCACGCGAACGTGGCGGCCGAGGACATCCTCGGCCTCGCCCTGGACCAGATGCGGGCGAGGTCCACCGACCTGCTCTGGGGCGCGACCGACGAGTCCGGCCGGCAACTGGCGATGGACCAGAGGCCCGCCGTCGTGGCGGCGATGACGCGGAGGCCGGTCCGCGGCTTCAGCCTCCGGATCGAGAGGAAGGACGGGGAGAGGCGCTGGCTGCAGGTGGACTCTGTGCCCCTGCTGGGGAGCGACGGCAGCCCGGTCCAGGTCGTCTCCAGCTTCATCGATGTCACCTTGCGCCGAGAGGCGGAGGGCGCCCTCCGGGCCAGCGAGGGCAGGTTCCGGGCCGTGTTCGACGGCAGCGCGATGGGCATCGCCCGGCTCGATCTGGAGGGCCGGGTGATCGAGGCCAACCCCGCCTTCCAGCGGCTGGTCGGATACTCGGAGCGCGAGATCGAGGGGCGGCGGTTCGGCGACTTCCTGGAGGACGACGACGTCGACTTCCACCGTCTCGCCGAGCTGGCCCAGGGTGGGCTCGAGCAGAGCCAGGTCGAGATCCGCTATCGCCGCCGGGACGGGGTGCTGGTCTGGGGCAACTCGCTCGCCTCTCTGGTGCGGGACGAGCGCGGGCGCCCGCTCTTCATCGTCGCGATGGTCGAGGATGTCGGCGGCCGCAAGGCGCAGGAGGCCGCGCTCGAGCATCAGGCCCTCCACGACGCGCTCACCGACCTTCCCAACCGCACCCTGCTGCACGATCGTCTTCGCCAGGCGCTGTTGAGCGCCCAGCGCGAGGGGGGCTCGGTGGCCCTGCTCCTGATGGACATCGACCGCTTCAAGGAGGTCAACGACACCTTCGGTCACCAACTGGGCGATCTCCTTCTCCAACAGGTGGCGAGTCGGCTGCGAGGTGGCCTGCGAGAGTCGGACACGGTCGCCCGCCTGGGCGGCGACGAGTTCGCGATGATCCTTCCCGGGATCGATGACGAGCCGGCCGCGGCCCGGGCGGCGGGCAAGATCATGACCTCGCTCGACGAGCCGTTCCTCCTCGATCCGGAGATCCTGCACGTCGGTGGCAGCATCGGCATCGCCCTCCATCCCCGGCACGGCGCCGATGTGGAGACGCTCATGCGCCGGGCGGACATCGCCATGTACGTGGCCAAGAGAAGCGGGACCGGGTTCGCGCTCTACAGCTCTGAGGACGACACCACCAGCCCCAGCCGGGTGGCGCTGCTGAGAGAGCTTCGCCTGGCGGTGGAGCGGGACGAACTGCTCCTCTACTACCAGCCCAAGGTGGACCTGCGATCCGGTCGCACGGCCGGCCTGGAGGCGCTCCTCCGCTGGGACCATCCGAGGCACGGTCTGATGCTGCCCGACCAGTTCATCCCGCTCGCCGAGGACACCGGGCTGACCACCGTGCTCGGGCTCTGGGTGGTGGAGGCCGCGCTGGGCCAGTGCCAGAGGTGGGCGCAGGAGGGTATCCATCTCCCGGTCGCGGTCAACATCTCGCCTCGCAGCCTTCAGGACGCCCAGTTGGCGGAGACGATCGGGTGGCTGCTCAAATCCCAGCAGGTGCCGGCGGAGCGGCTTCGGGTCGAGGTCACCGAGAGCACCCTGATGGCGGATCCCGAGCGGGCGATGGAGGTCCTGACAGTGCTCGCCGAGATGGGCGTGGGGATCACCATCGACGACTTCGGGACCGGGTATTCGTCGCTCGCCTATCTGGGCCGGCTGCCCGCCGACGAGCTGAAGATCGCGCGGCAGTTCGTGATGGAGATGTCAACAGTCGACAGCGCGCGCGTCATCGTGCGCTCGATCATCGACCTCGGTCACTCACTGGGTCTGACGGTCGTCGGCGAGGGGGTCGAGAACCAGCGCTCCCGCGACGAGCTGGCCGCCAGCGCCTGCGACATGGCGCAGGGCTTCCACCTGGGGCGCCCGCTCCCCGCCGCCGACCTCGGCGCCTGGCTGGCCGGGCGCGGCGAGGAAGCCGGCCCCTGAGCGGCCGGGGGCCGAGCTCTCCGGTCCCTACGACGGCGCCTCGTCGTCGTACTTGATCGCCTCGTAGTAGCTGGCGCAGGCTCGGCAGCGGTACTGGAGGGTCATCGCCTGGCTGCCGAAGAGGGAGATCGCCTCCGCCTGCCTCGATCCGCAGAACGGGCACGCGGGCGCCGAGCGCGGTTCCGTCCCGCCGCCGGCGCCGCCGTCAGCGGCCGCCACCGGCCTTCACCAGGCGGTGCTCTCCGAGGCCGCGAATCATCTCGAAGGTGTGCCCGCCGATGGCCCCCGGACGCGTCCGGCGCCGGACGGGATCCCATCGCGACCAGTCGATCGCGACATCCGGAGCCCGGACCTCGAGACTTTTCTCGAGGTGAGTGCGAAGCTCGCCCGGCCCCATGCTCAGGTGTCCCGCCCGGTGAAGCTCGGCGATCTCGCCGTCGGGCGGCCCGAACCACTCCAGGGCCTCGATCCAGGCCCGCTCCAGAACCGCCCCGTCGACGCCCTCCCGGAGCCAGCCGCGACCGTGCAGGAAGTGGTAGCGCTCCTCCATCAGCATCTTCCGCAGACGCGAGCGGAGCACCTCGACGTCGCCGTCCACGCAGCCCTGGAGCATGGCGGTGAAGGCGCCGTCCAGGATCGCATTGGCAGCCACGAACTGGCTCCAGCTCTCCCAGGGATCGTCCAGGAAGGCGACGTTCCGGAAGGCGGCGGGATCGCTCTCCCGCTCGGGGCCGCGGGGATCCGCCCCGAGCGGCTCCAGGCAGCCGAGGAGGACCCGGCTGTGCCCGAGATCGTCGAGTCCCATCGCCGCGGCGGCGATGTCGGCCTCCAGCGAGGGGGCTCGGATCGCCCACTCCGCATAGCGCATCCCGAGCAGCAGCTTGCAGTCGCCGAGGCTGAGGACGAGGGCCGCCAGGCTCACGTTCCGCTGGCCTCGCCTGGACCCCAGAGGCGGATCACCGCGTCCTTGGGGACCACGATCATCTCGACCCAGCGCTCCTCGTCATAGGTGGCGCGCGCGTAGGCCATGGCGAGGCCGTCGTCGGGGGCGACCACGCTGCCGACCTGGTGGAGGGGAAGCTCGCGGGACTTGCGCGCGAAGACCTCATACTCGTCGGCTCGCTCGTGGACGCGCGCGAACCTCGCCATCAGCGGCGTGCTAGACCGAGAGCCCCCAGGCGGCCAGCGCCGCCCTTCCCGCCGGGGTGAGCCGCGCCGCCGTCCAGGGTGGATCCCAGACGACGTTGATCTCCACCTCCTCCACACCCGGCTCACCCAGCAGGCGCTCGCGGATGTCGCCCAGGATGAACTCGGTGGCGGGGCACCCCATGGCCGTGAAGGTGAGATCGACCGAGACCCGCCCGGCCTCGGCGCGGACGCCGTAGACGAGCCCCAGATCGACCAGGCTGATCGGCATCTCGGGGTCATCGATCTCGCCCAGCGCGGCCATCGCGCGGGTGGCGATCAGGTCGGGCATCGCGCTTCCCGTTCGGACCGCACCCTGTGGAAGTTCTCCTGCAAGAGCGCGACCATGGCCTGGTTGCGCGGCCCCCGCGCCCGCCAGCGCTCGAGCACGTCGTCCCAGGTGCAGGGATCATCCGTGTCCCAGCGCTTCGCCTCGGGATCGAAGGTGCAGGGGAACGGGTAGTCGAGCACGTAGACCTCGGCGCCCTCGCCGTCTGTTCCGGCGGGGGCCGGCACCCGCTCGGCGTGGGCCGGGACCCGGATCCCGATCGACCCCAGGAAGGGGACCACGGTGCGCAGCCACCACTGGCGGAGCTGGTCGTTGGTGAGGCCCTTGAGTCGGTAGTCGAGCTGGGTCGAATGCTGCTTCAGCTCGTCGGGGAGGCCGAACCACTCCACGGTCAGTGGGAACATCCAGTCGACCGCCGCCTGGAGCTCCTCCTTGGCCTCGCCCCGCGCCTTGCTGATCCGCCTCATCCAGGTCTGGCCGTTGCGGAGGTGGAAGTTCTCCTCGGCCATGACCTTGGCGAGGCCTCGCTTCCAGGGGCCGTAGGAGCACTGCTCGTGAATGTCGCCGAGGAGGCAGAAGCCGGCCTGATCGTAGAGGGCGTTGGCGGTGACCAGCTCGGTCCAGCTCTCCAGGGGGACGTCGAAGGCGTACGGGTACCGGAACGCCTTGGGATCTCGCCTGAAGAGCAGCTCCTCCTGGTCCGTGCCCAACTCCTCGAGCAGGTGGTAGGCGATATGGGCGTGAGCCAGCTCGTCCTGAATGATCGCGATCCCAGTCATGAAGGTGTTGACGCTGGGCGCCCGGCGGGCGGCCAGGTAGTAGGCGGGGGCGGAGATCAGCTCGGTGTCACCGGAGACGATCAGGGTGTGCTTCAGCTCGCGCAGGTAGTCGGGCGTCATCTCCGAGGCGGCCTCGATCAGCTCTCCCTTCGTGAGAAGCGCGTGGAAGCGGTCGCCCGCGGTCGCCATGGACCCATTATCTCCTATGTCACATCGTTTGGCGGGCGTCGCAAGTTTGCAACATCGAGGGCACTTCGAAAGTGGCGCTCCGCGCCCGGCCGGAGGGTGGAGTTGTATTCCAGAAAGAGCCGGTGGGCGGCCACCCCGGGCCACCTCGCGGGCAGCAGGCAGGAGGGCAGGTCGGGGTCGCTGAAGGGGAAGCGCCGGTAGCGGTGGGTGAGCAGCAGCCGGCGCCGGAAGGCCTCGGCATCGCCGAGCATGCCCCCTTCGATCGCCCGCCGATCGCGCTCGAACTCGCGCCCGGTCCGCGCCAGGTAGCCTCGGTAGCGGCGTGCGAGGGCGCTCAGATCCCAGGCCCGGCCCACGATCGCCCGCGGATCGGGCGGCAGCACCAGCGACCCGCGCATGGCGGCCAGATAGTCGATGACTCCGTGCTCGCGCACCAGCTTGGCCAGCTCCGGGCGGAGGTCGTGGGGGGTCACGTAGAGGCCGCCGCTCAGAGATCCGAAGCCGAGGAAGGCCAGCTCGGTGCGCAGCCGGTCGCGGACCGATCGATGGTGGGGAGCCGAATAGGTGACCAGCAGCCACTGGCCGTCCCAGTCCGGGCGTTCGGTGCGGTAGATGCGGCGGGCGCCCTCCTCGATCAGGCGGCGACCGCGCTCGGAGAGCGCGTAGTGGGGCCGGGACCCGACGCGCCGCCTCGTCAGCCAGCCCTCGCCTCCCATCCGCGAGACCGCCGAGCGGAGGGCGCCGGGGGAGATGCCCACCTCGCCTGCCAGCCGAACAAGCGATCCGACCCAGACCTCACGTCCGCCAAGGGGGTGGACGTAGTCGCCGAAGAGGGTGAAGAGCATCGATCGGGCCCGCAGGCAGGCTGCCATGTCGGGTTGACTGTAGTTCACCCGCATCGCGCCCGAGGGCGGGTGTCCTTGCAACGGCGGGCCGCCCGGGCGCATATGAACAGCTGAAGATGAGCGCAGAACTGATCGGCGCGGCCCGAGGCGGCGACCGGCATGCCTTCGAGGCGCTGATCCGCCCTCTCATCGATCCCGCCTACCGGATGGCGTTTGCGATGCTGTCCAACCGCGAGGAGGCCGAGGACGCGGTCCAGGAGGGAGCTCTCAAGGCCTGGCGTGCCGCCCGCCGGCTGCGCTCGGACACCTCTTCGCTTCGGCCTTGGTTCCTCGCCATCGTCGCCAACGAGTGCCGTGGGACCAGGCGCCGCCGCTGGCGCTCGGTGCTGAAGCTGGCGGACGTCCCCGGGTTCGGATCCGGCACCGATGGCGACCTCGCCGGCCGTCTCGATCTTCGCCATGCGATCGACCGCCTGCCCAGGGACCAGCGGCTCCTCCTCCACCTGTTCTTCTGCCTCGACCTCCCGTTCGAGGAGGTCGCGAGAACGCTCGGCATCTCACCCGCGGCGGCCAAGTCGCGCCTCTACCGGATCACCAGGCGCCTTCGGCCGGGCCTGGACCCATCGACGGAGGGTTATCTCTGATGGACGCCCGCATCGGCGACCACGTGCGCGCGCACTTCGAGGGCCGCGAGGTGGCGAGCCCCCAGCTAGCAGACCGGGTCGCCGCCCGGCTCCGCCTGGAGCCGGACGCGCCCCGGCGGTCCCGGGCCC
>JBOHUX010000062.1:0-12428 GCA_050734915.1 Candidatus Dormibacteraceae bacterium | reverse complement strand
TCGCCTGCCCGAGCCGCGCCCGGGCGCTCTCCCAGCGCGGCCGCTCGCGGCCCAGGCGGCGCGCCGCCGAGAGCGCGCAGGCGAGGCTCAGATGGATGCACGAGGAGGAGGCGAGCAGGGCCCCCGGCCACGCCCGCCCGCCCGCGTCCCGGGCCCAGAGGACCTCGCCACCGGGAGCCTGGAGGGCGAGCGCGAACTCGATCGCGCGTTCGACCGCGATCCAGAGATCGGCCAGGAACCCGGCATCATCGCTGGCGAGGAAGTGGTGCCAGGCGCCGGTGGCGACGTAGGCGCAGAAGTTCGCGTCCGCGCCCGCGTCGAGCACCTCCCCGGCGCGGTACGAGATTGCCCACGAGCCGTCCTCCCGCTGCGAATCGAGGAGCCAGGCGTAGGCCCGTTCCGCCTCGGCGCGAGCGCCCCCGGCGTCGAGGGCCATGGCCGCCTCGAGATGATTCCAGGGGTCCGCGGTGCCGTCCCCGGCGGCCGGGACACACCCGTCCGCCTGCTGCGCGGAGGCGATCGCCGCAAGGGTGGCCCCGGCCTCAGCCCGGGTGAGGATGCCCGCCACCTCAGGCGGCATCGGCGCCCTCCGGCGGCTTCTGGAGGTAGAGGACCAGGCTCTTGCCGAGCAGCGGGTTGAGCGCCCGCTCCAGCGCCCGCACGGCCCGGGGACGGCGCAGGATGTCCCAGACGAGGAAGCGGTGGTAGAGGGCGGGCAGCGCGGTCGCGCCGCGCCGGGAGCCGACCGCGCACTTCATCCACCAGTAGGGGGAGTGGAGCGCATGCGCGTGGTGACGCCCGGAGACCCGGAACCCGGCCGCCTCGAGCATGTCGCCCAGTTCCGAGCCCCGGTAGACGCGGACGTGGCCGCCGGGATTGGCGTGGTACTCGTCCGAGAGCGCCCAGCAGATCCGCTCCGGGAACCAGCGCGGGACGCTCACCGCCAGCCTCCCCCCGGCCCGGAGGACCCGCCAGGCCTCGCTGATCGCCCGCCGGTCGCGCGGGATGTGCTCCAGGACCTCCGCCATGAGCACGAGGTCGAAGGCGCGATCGGGGAAGGGAAGCTGGAGCCCGTTGCCGCAGACCACTGAGGCGATCGGGGCCGGGCCCGGCCGGCCACCTTGTGCCCGGCGAGGCTCGACGTCCTCGCCGAGGACCGCCGCCATCCCCTCGCGCGCCCGGCGAAGGTCCTCCCGTCCGAGATCAAGCCCCGTCACCCGCGCCCCCCGTCTCAGCGCCTCCCGGCAGTGCCGGCCGGTGCCGCATCCGAGATCGAGCACGCGCTCCTCGGGCACGATGGCGAGCCGGTCGAAGTCGAATGTCAGCAAGTCATCAGCGATCGGTAGCATCCGGCCGTCGCCCGGGCGGCGGCGTCCCAGGTGAAGCGTTCGAGGGCGCGCCGCCGGCCACAACCCCCCATCCTCCGCCTGAGAGCGGGGTCGGCGAGGACGCGTCCGATCGCCGCGGCGAGCGCGGGGGGATCGCCCGGCGGCACCAGCAGGCCCGCCTCGCCGTCGCCGCCGACCACCTCCGACAGCGCGCCGGCGGTGGTGGCGACCAGGGGCACTCCACACGCCATCGCCTCCAGCGCGGGGAGCGAGAAGCCCTCGTACAAAGACGGCACCACCGCCACCTCGGCACCCGCGTAGAGCTCGGCCAGCTCGTCCTCGCGGATGCCGCCGGTGAACCGGATCGAGCCCGCGAGCCGGAGCCGGTCGATGGCGGTGGCGGCGGCACCGTGGGGACGCGGCCGCCCCACCACCACCAGATCCGCCGGCCGTTCCGCCCGAACGGCCGCCAGGGCCTCCAGAAGAGGCACCAGGCCCTTGAGCGGGACGTCGGCGCTGACCGTCGCCACCAGCCGCCCAGGGACTCGTTCGCGGCCCGGCAGCGGCCGGAAGACCTCGGCATCGACCCCGTTGGAGATGACCGTGATGCGGTCGGCGCGAGCCCGCATCTCGGCCACGATGCCGTCCCGCGAGATGGCGGAGACGGTGATCAGCGGGAGGCGCCTGGCGACCCGGGCCTGCATCCGGATGAAGGCGTACCAGCGCCGGAGCCCGATCCGCCGGCCAGCCCCGGCGTGGGCCAGCTCGAGGCGCCGGTCGATCGCGATCGGATGGTGGACGGTGGCCAGCACCGGCAGCCGGCGAGCGATCCCGAGCAGGCCGTAGCCAAGGCACTGGTTGTCGTGAACAACGTCGAACTCCGAGGTCCGCCCGGCGAGCTCCCCCCAGGCTCGAAGGCTGAAGGTGAGCGGCTCCGGGTACCCCGCCACGCACATGATTCCCAGCTCCAGCGCGTCGATCGCGCCCCGGACCGGGCGGGCGGGGCGGAACGGGCGCTCGCACCGGTAGAGGTCCAGGCTCTCGAGGCGGGTGAGGCGCACACCGGCGTCGAGGTCCGGGTAGGGCGGCCCGGCCAGCACCTCGACGTGATGGCCGAGGGCACGCAGCGCACGGCTCAGATGGCGAACGTAGACCCCCTGGCCGCCGGAGTGCGGGTTGCCTCGATAGGCGAGGAGCGCCACCCGCAGGGGTTGGTCGGGCGGCCCCCCCGCCGCCACCCGAGACGCCTCAGGCAAGCGGTGTCGTCCCGGATCGGAACCGGCCCGGCGCCGGCGGCGGAAGAGCCCCGCTCAAGCCGGCTTGTGGCCCTGGTTCCAATCGTCGATCGCCTTGTTGGCGAGCGCGTCGGCGCCACGGTTCATCTCCCGGCGGACGTGCCTCACCCCCCATTGCGGGAAGCCGGCCAGCAGCCTCGCCGCCTCACCGGCCAGGGGCGCCAGGTCGGCACTCCGGACCCGGTACCGGCCCGTCACCTGCTCGACGACCAGCTTGGAGTCCAGGTAGGCGTCCACTCGATCGGGTTTCCACTCGGCGAGGGCCCGCAGGCCCTCGATCAGGGCCAGGTACTCGGCACGGTTGTTGGTCGCGACGCCGATGTACCGGCACAGCCCCCGGAGGCGCACGCCCTCGCCGTCCTCGATCACCACCCCCAGACCGGCCGGCCCCGGATTCCCGCGCGCCGCCCCGTCCGTGAACAGCCGGAGGGTCTTCAAGCGGCGACCAGAAGCCGGGAGCAGCTCTGGCAGATGACGATGCCCCCCCGCCGCACCTGCTGGAGCTCGTTGGTCGTGAGCCCGACCCGGCATCCTCCACACTGCCCGCCGGTGACCTCGGCCACCGGCGCCGGCGCCCGCACGCGACGGTAAGCGGCCTGGAAGTCGGCTGGAATCCGCTCCCAGACCTCCTGCCGCTCCGCCTCCAGCAGCTCCGCCTCGGCGCTGATCCGGTCCAGCTCGGCCCGGGCTCGTGGAGCCTCGGCGGCGAGCCGGGCGCGCGCCTCGCCAAGCCGCTCCTCGAGCGCCCGGACGGCACCCTCCCGGGCCTCGGACTCCTCCATCAGCGCCAGCTCGCCGTCCTCCTCCTCGCGGAGCCGCGAGCGCATGTGCTCGACCTCCTGGCTGAGCCTGGTGAGCTCCGACGGCTGGTGGAGGTGGCCGCTCATCAGCTCCCTCTCACGCGCCTGGAGCCGGTGCCGATGTTCCTGGGCATCGCGCTCGGCGGCGCCAAGGCGGCGGGCCACCTCGTCCCGCGCGGCGGCCTCCGTCCCCAGCTCGGCCTCGAGGGCGTCTATCTCAGGGCGGGCGGCGAGCCCGGCCTCCAGGCGCTCCTTCTCGGCGGCGAGGTTCCGGAGCCCCGTCTCCAGCCGCTGCTGCTGGAGGAGCAGGGCCTCAGGTCGCATCCCGCCCCACCACCGGCACTCCATTTGCGCGAGCGGGCCCGGCCCCGGGGCCGGAGGCGATCGTGGCCGGCTTCACTCGATGACCGCCAGGACCTGACCCTCGCGAACCACCTCGCCCTCGGCGACCCTCAGCTCCCTGACCGTGCCCGCGGCCGGAGCGGTGACCGGGATCTCCATCTTCATCGACTCCAGGACGATCAGGACGTCGTCCTCCTCGACCCGCTGCCCGAGAGCGATCTCGATCTTCCAGACGCTGCCCACCAGCTCGGCGGTGACCTCGATCACTCTCGCACCGCACAGCGTGCGAGGTCGAGGTGCGGCGCTCTCTCGGGCACCGGTCTCGGCTCCGCCGCCTCGCTCACTGAAAGCCATTGTGGCAGGGGGCGGGGGATCTCGACACGGATCGGGCGGCCCGATGGGAGGCACCGTCCACCGCCGGCGGACCGTCCGCGACGGGTGCTAAAGTCCCGGGTTCGTGTCCCACCTTCCCCTGAGGCCCAGCCGCCGGCAGACGATGGCCGGAGCGGCGGTGGTGGCCGTGGCCGCCGTCCTGGCCGCGGTGCTCATCACTCGGGCCATGCTGTCGCCGGCCATCCACGCCCGTCTCGAAGGCGGCGACCTGGGCCGAGTCCGGCCCACGCAGTCGCTCGTGATCCAGTTCGACCAGCCCATGGACCTGGCGGGTGCGCGGGTCGCCGTCACCCCGGCGACCGCCACCAGCCTGAGCGGGTCGGGCCGCCGGCTGACGGTGACCCCCTCGAGCCACTGGCGGCCGGGGCAGCGCTACACGCTCCGGCTGGCGCCGACCAGGGACGCGAGTCACAGCGCCACCCTCTCCGGCTGGAGGGGCAACTTCACCACGCTGCCCGAGGTGGCCGTCGCCGGCCTCGAGGTCGATGGCAAGCCGGTCACCTCCGCCCGGCGAGAGATGACGCCGGCCTCCGGGCTTTCGCTGGTGTTCACGGCGCCCATGCGGACCGGCTCGGTGTCGGTCACCGTGAACACCCTGGCGGTGACCGCCCTTGCCTGGTCCCCCGACAGGACCACGGTCACCTTCGCCGATTCCCGCGTCGTCCCCGGTCAGGTGGCGGCGATTCAGATCGGGAAGGGTGCGATAAGCGCCAAGGGCGACCCGCTCGCCGATCCCGGTCATCTGAGGCTCGAGGTCGTGGGCCTCGAGCCCGCCAACTCCACGACCGGCGTCACGCCCGGCTTCAAGACCAAGATCCCGATGGAGGTGGTGGTCGAGAACAGCGGGCCGGCCAGGCCCCAGAGCGGCCTTCAGAACGCGGACATGGTCTACGAGTACATCAGCGAATACTCGATCACCCGGATGACGGCCATCTACTTCAACGACATCCCGCCCCTCATCGGCCCCGTCCGCAGCTGCCGGATGATCAACCCCTACCTCGACTACGCCTACGACGGACTCTTCATGTGCAGCGGGGCCTCGGTCGGAACCCTTCACTACATGTTCGGCGACAGGCAGTCCCTTCCGGTCGTCCCCGGCGTCATCAACGACTTCGACACCGGCAACCACTTCTTCCGCTCCGGCATCAACTTCGCTCCCCACAACCTGTTCACGGATCGGGCTCGGGTGCTGCGCTTCCGGCGCGAGTGGGCGGGCGCCCCCCACGCCCGCACGTTCAGTGTCGACCCCCCGCATCCGGACGTGGTGGCGGGCGATCCTGCCCCGCCGCCGGGCGTGCCCCTCCACGGTGTCTCCTACCAGTACGATGCCGCCGGCCGGCAGTACCTCCGCTCCGACCACGGAACGCCCTTCATCGACGCCGCCACCGGGCGCCAGCTCCGGGTCAAGAACGTGGTCCTCCTCCACGTGCCCTTCCACTACACGGACTGGATCGAGGACGAGAACGGGGGCGCCCACTCGGTCTGGTACTCGATGCTCGGCTCGGGACCGGCCGACATCTACTCGGACGGCCGGGTCGTCCACGCGACCTGGCACATGGGGTCGTCGCCGTCCGAGTGGTACTACGACAACCACACGCCGGTCTACTTCACCGACGCTCAGGGCGGCGTGATCCGGCTCAACACCGGGCTGACCTGGATCCACGTGCTGGGCGACGGCCAGAGCCACTGACGCCCCGCCCGGCCGGCGCCGTCCCAGGTCGGGCCGGCACGCACGATGCCTCCCCGGGCACGGGCAAAACGAGCGCCAGCAGCCGGAAAGTCGGCTACCCCACCAGCTCGAGCGCCTCTTTGAGGTCGCTGGCGATGCAGCTGAAGATGGGCGTGTCCCGTTCGGTGTAGGAGGAGCCCCGGGTGGAGCGCAGCTCCATGACCAGGTCCACGAAGCGGTGGGGCTCGTCGCCTTCGAAGGAGACCACGAACTCCTGATCGTCGAGCCCGAAGGAGTAGGCGGTGTTGACCTCGAACTCCGGGTATCGCTTGCCGATCTCGAAGTGCTCGTTCATCATCTCCTGCCGCTCGGCGCGCGGCAGCCGGTACCACTCGCGGGTCTTGACGAACGGATAGACGAACAGGTACCGCCCGTACCTGGACTTCACCTCCACCCGGGTCCCGTGCCGGTCGCCATGGGCGGCCTCGGCGAGGTAGATGGAGCGCTTCATCGAGCAGAGGTAGGAGTGCGGGCGTTCGAGGTAGCCGCCCATCGAGGTCTGGTTGAGGTCGGCCTCGATGCGGTTGAAGATCTCCAGCTCCATGGCGGCCTTCCAGAGCATGAGGTCGCAGTCGGCGCGGGTGCCCACCAGCGAGTACGGCTTGATGAACACGCTGGGCCGGTACTCGTCGACGACGGCGGCGAACTCCTGGCGCCCGCGCTCGCGGACGGCGGCGTCGAGCCGGCGCCACTCAGGATGCACGCGGTAGAAGGTATAGGAGACGAACTGCCGCTGGCCGTTCTTGGGCATGGACATTCCGTAGGCTACCCGTTCAACCGAGGAGGAGATCGGAACGCTTCCCCCAGCGGTCCAGGAAGCGGTAGAGGTTCTTGCGCGAGAGGCGCTCCCGCTCCTCCTCCGCCGTCGCCTCCCAGAGCCTGTGCGCGTGGCGCCTCAGCGGAAGGCCCGGCACGACGACGGCACGGTGGCCGGCCGACCTCATCCGGAAGCTGAACTCGATGTCGGCGATGCGGTAGAAGCGGAACCGCTCGTCGAACCCGCCGGCCGCCACGAAGTCCCGCTTGCGGAACGCGACGCAGTAGCCCTCCACGGCGTCCACCTCCGGTCCGGGATGATCGGCGAACTCCTTCGGCGTCCCCCTCCCGCGCAGCCCGAAGGCGCCGGCCAGCCCGACGCCGGGCTCCTCGAGCGCGCTCAGCAGGGGCTCGGCGAGCTGCCCCTCCAACTCGGTGCCGGGCTCCATCAAGACCACCACCTCGCCCGCGGCCGCCTCGACGGCGCGGTTGACGGCCGCTCCGAAGCCGACCGGCGGATCGAGAACGAGCACGCGCACCCTTCTGTCCGCCTCCCCCGATCTGCGTGCCCAGGAGTGAAGGGCCGCCTGCGGCGCGTTGAGGGCGAGCAGGACCTCGAAGTCGACGCCCGGGGCATGACCGGTGACCGAGGAGAGCCAGAGCTCGGCGTCGTCGGGCCAGCCGTGGAGAATGGTCAGATAGGTCAGGCGGCGGCCGGCCGGCAGGGGGTCCACTCGCCGCAGCTCGCTCCCCGAGGTGGTGTCGACCAGGTCCCAGCCGGCCGCCTGCAGCCGGGCACGAATGGCGTCCGCGGCGGGGAAGTCGCGCGCGCCGCGGAGCGCCGTCCTCCGTTCGACGAGCCGCTCCGCCTCCGGGCGGCTGATCACCGGATCTCGGTCGCCGGCTCCCGATCCGCCCTCGTCAGCCCTTCCGCGCACGGAGCGCCTCGGCCAGCCTGGGCACGATCTTGAGAGCGTCCCCCACGACGCCGAGATCCGCCATCTTGAGAATGGGCGCGTCCCCGTCCTTGTTGATGGCGACGATCATCTTCGAGTTCTTCATGCCCACCGTGTGCTGCATGGCACCCGAGATGCCGCAGGCGATGTAGACGCCGGGCGCGACCGTCTTGCCGGTCTGGCCGATCTGCATCGAATATGGCACCCAGCCCGCATCCACCACCGCCCGGCTGGCCCCGACGGCCCCGCCGAGGAGACCCGCCAGCTCCTCCAGCATGGGGAAGTTCTCGGGTCCGCCCATCCCGCGGCCGCCGCTGACGACGACCGTGGCCTCCTCGAGATTGACCTTCTCCGACTGTTCCACCACCCGCCCTGTGATGCGCGCCCGCCGGGAGGTGGGACCGATCGTCGGCTCGAGCTTGACCAGCTCGGCTTCGCCACCCACCTCGGAGGGCTCGAACGACTTGGGCCTCACCAGTACGATCGCGGGCGCCCCGGCGGCCCTCATGCTGGCGATCTTCGAGCCCCCGAAGTAGGGCACCCTGGCCACGAAGCCGGCCTCGCTGAAGACGTCGACCGCGTTCGAGATGAGGCCGGTGCCGAGCCGGGCGGCGAGGCGGGCGGCCACCTCCCGCGAGTCGTAGCTGAACCCGAACAGGACGAGGTCCGGCGACGACCCCCGGACCAGGGCCTCCATGGTGTCCGTCGCCGGCTCCGCCAGGTACTCCGCGAAGACGGAGTCGTCGGAGACGTGAACCCTCGCGGCACCGTGCCTGCCGAGCACCGCCGCCGCCTCGGTGGCGCCGGGGCCGAGCGCGACCGCCTCGACATCGCCCAGCTGCCGCGCCTTCGCCATCAACTCCAGCGAGATGGGGGCGAGCCGCCCTCCCTGGAGCTCCGCGTAGACCCAGATCCTGTCAGCCACCCTGCTACACCACCTTCGCGGTCTGCAGAAACTCGACCAGGCGGTCGACGGTGGAGGCGCCGTCCTCGATCACCTCGCCCGCCGCGCGGGGGGCGGCGTCCGCGACCGCGATGACCGCCTCCACCGGGCTCCCCCTCTCGACCCCGAGATCGCCCAGGGAGACCTGCCGGACCTCCTTGGAGCGTGCCGCCATGATCCCCTTCAACGACGCGTAGCGGGGTTCGGCGATGCCTGCCGTCACCGTCACCAGGGCGGGCAGCTCGGCCTCCACGATCTCGTGGCCCTGCTCGGTCTGACGGTGGACGGTGATCCGGCCGCCGCTCAGCTCGATCTTCTTGGCGAAGGTCAGCTGGGGCACTCCCAGAAGCTCGGCCAGCATCGGCGGGACGGTGCCGGTGCTGCCGTCATAGGACTCGGTCCCGCAGATGACCAGATCCGGCTCCTCGGGTCGGATCGCCGCCGCCAGGACCCGTGCCGTGAGCAGCGAGTCCGCGCCGGCAAGCTCACCGTCGGTGACCAGGATGGCGCGGTCGGCGCCCATGCTGAGGCCCTTGCGGATCGCGTCGCGGGCGCGCTCTGGCCCCATGGTGACGAGGACCACCTCGCCGTCGTGCGCCTCCTTCAGCTGGAGGCCTTCCTCGACGCCGTACTCATCTCCCGGATCGAGGACCGCCTCGCCCTCCCGGGAGATGGTGTCGCCCGCCCCCAGGCGCTGCTGCACGTTGGGGTCCGGCACCTGCTTGACGGTGACGACGATCTTCAAACTCGAGCCTCCAAATCCGCGTCGGGCGGGTCCACCACCGGGGATCATCCCCGCTCATCTAGATTATGCGGCGCCGCCGCGGGGCCGATGCTCGGCTCGGAAGCGGGCATAGTCCTCGGGGCTGTTGAGGCTCCGAAGGGCGCCCCTGTCGACGCCCGCCGCCTCCAGCTCCAGTTCATCCAGGTAGCGGACCCGGAGCGCACCGAGGACGCCGCCGGCCCTCAGGCGGCCGTCGTCGAGCGAGGCGCTGATCACCCGCGCGGCCGACCGCCGGTAGGCGGCACAGGCGGGTTCCGCGACACCGTCCAGCCGGGGCATGGCGGCATCGTTCGAGCGGGAGGCGGTGACGAGGAGCCTGACCAGCGGGGCGGTGACCCTAGGCATGTCGCAGGCGACGACGACCATCACGTCGTGGCGGCAGGCGGCGAGCCCCGCCTCGATGCCCGCCAGCGGTCCCGCGCCCGGGTGGAGGTCGCCAACGATGCGAGGGGTCATGCCCGGCGCCACCTGGTCGGGGTGGTTGGCGGAGACGAGGACCTCCTCGAATTGAGGCGAGAGAGCGTCCAGCACCCACTCCAGCAGGGTCCCGTCACCGGCCGGCAGCAGGGCCTTGGGCCTCCCCATGCGTCGGCTCTCGCCGCCGGCGAGCACGAGCAGGGTGGCGGCCATCGGCTTCAAGGGCGATCGCGAAGGCGGCTGCAAGGGCGATTGCCAGCGATTGTATGATCCCTCGGGTGCGGGCGATCGACTTCCACGTCCACCTCCCCACCCCCGAGTGGCTGGACGTCAGCATGGCGGGCTACATCGAGGCCGCCGAGTCCTACTTCCGGAGCAGGGTGGCCCGCCGGACTCTCGGCGAGCTCGCCGACGACTACCGCGCTCTGGACATGATGGCCGTGCTGCTGGCATGGGACGCGGAGAGCGCCACCGGCCGGCCGCGGGTCCCGAACCGGCTGGTCGCCGACGCGGTCCGCGATCACCCGGACGCCTTCGTCGGCTTCGGGAGCGTCGACCCCCGGAAGGGGGAGCGCGCCGTCGCCGAGCTGGACGAGATCGCCGAGCTGGGCCTCAAGGGTGTCAAGCTCCATCCCTCGCTGCAGGCATTCGCCCCCGACGACGAGCGCCACTGGCCTCTCTACGCGCGATGCCAGGTGCTGGGCCTCGCGTGCCTCTTTCACACCGGCACGAGCGGGATCGGCGCCGGGACGCCCGGCGGGCTGGGCATCCGCCTCGACTACGCGCGGCCGATCCGCCTCGACGCCGTCGCCGCCGACTTCCCCCGCCTGACCGTGATCGCCGCCCACTTCGGGTTCCCCTGGCACGCGGAGCTGCTCGCCGTCGCGCTCCACAAGACCAACGTCTTCATCGACATCTCGGGCTGGGCGCCCCGGTACATCCCGACCGAGGTGGTGCGCGAGATGGGCACCCGCCTTCAGGACCGGTTCCTCTTCGGCAGCGACTACCCGTTCATCCAGCCCTCCCGGTGCCTGGAGGAGCTGGGGCACCTGGACATCCCGGATCAGGCCCGGACCAAGATCCTGGTCGGAAACGGCAGGAGGCTGCTCGGCCTCCCGTAGCCGGACTGGATCCGGGCCGTGGCCGCCGCCCGGAGGGTGACTCCGCGCCATCCGACGAGCGCGGCGAGCGTCATCGGCAGCCACTCGCTCGCCCTCACCGTCACCGTGTCGCCAGCCACCGTCACCGACCGCAGGCGGGCTCCCGGCTCGCCCTCGACATCGACGCGCGCGGCGCTCTCCGCCAGGCGAGGCAGGACCGCCAGCCCCTCACCCGCCCGGAGCCGCGGCTGATCGATCTGCTGGGCGGCGTCCTCGGCCGCCTGCTCCACCACCGCCACCAGACGTGCCTGGCGGCTGCCGGCAAGGGAGGCTTCGATCGACCACGCCGCCACCGGCAGCAGCACCAGCGGCACCAGCAGGGCGAACGAGGCGAGCACCTGACCACGCTCGCCCATCAGCGCGACCGCCAGGGCTGGAGCTCGGCGAGGGCGTGGGAGCCGAGCCTGATCCGGACCGGGATCGGAGGCAGTGCCCAGGCCAGATCGACCTCCCCCCGGCTCCGGGCGGTGATCAGCTCCCCCCGCGCGAACGGGCCCAGCTCCAGGGTCAGGACGGGGCCGGAGACCGGATAGCCGGCGATCACCTTCGCGAACTGGGAGCGGGCCACATCCGCGGCCGACGCCGGGTCGGGAGCTCGCGCCGCCGTGGCGAGAGCCGCCTGGGTGGCGGCGTCCAGCCCGCTCCGCGCGTCGGCGAGCCTCGCGAGGGCCGCGGATCCCAGCGCCAGGGCCAGCAGCACGGGCAGGCAGATGGCAAGCTCCAGCAGAGCCTGCCCCCGCTCCGCCACGCATCGGTAGCTCACCGGAACGCCTCCTTGGCCATGACGGCATCGGCCCTCAGGGGCAGCCCCCCACCGGGGACGAGAGGGACCAGGGCGGGAACCTGCCCTCCGATCGCCACCTCGATCGACGCGCCACGGCTGCGCGCGCAGATCCAGACCGGGGGTGGCGCGGCGCCCCCGGGGCACCAGCGGCCAACCGCGGCACCGACCAGCCAGGGACGCAGCGCCGCCACCGCGACGCCCGCCGCCTCGTCGGGACCGGCCGTGGCACCCGTCCCCACGCGGACCCCCGCCAGCGCCGCCTCGCGGGCGGCCTGGGCCTCGGCGGACCAGACCCCGAGCTGGACACAGCCGAAGATCAGCGCGAGCGCCAGCGGCCATGCGATGGCGAACTCGAGCAGCGTCTGGCCCCGGCTCACCCGAGGCTCCGCAGGAGCGTCGCGACCGCCGGAAAGAGGAGGATGCCCATGAACGGAAGCAGAACCCCCACCGCGGCCGGGACCAGGACTCGGTTCAGGGCGCGTCGGCTGACGGCGATCAGCCGTCGCCGCTGGCGACGGCGCAGGTCGGCGGCGAGGGCCCGAATGCCGGGGCCGACGCTGGTCCCGTACACGCGGCTGGCGGCCAGGATGGCCGCCAGCGCGGCCACCGGCGGCAGGCCGAGGCGCTCGGCGAGGACCGCCAGACGCGACTCGACGGGTTCCGAGCCGGTCATCTGCGAGCTGATGAGGATGCGGCGCAGCTCACCGGCCAGATCCCCTCTGAGCTGTGACAGCACCGCCG